>CAZQXX010000266.1:0-3922 GCA_964597105.1 uncultured Anaerolineales bacterium | reverse complement strand
GTGGAGAAGGACATCAAGATTGCCGAGGGGTCGGCCACCGAGGTGATCGAGGTCGGCGGCGGTGGCGGGCGCCGGCTGGACGCGGAGGTCACCCTGGCGGTGGAGGAGGGGGCGTTCACCATCGAGCTGCTCGACGCCGAGGGGAACGTGACGCTCACCTGCCGGGCCACGCCCGGCGACCCGGCGAGCGGCCGGGGGCACATGGAGACGAACGCTGGCGAGGCGGTCTACCGGATCGCCGCGGAGGGGGCGAAGGGCGTCCAGTATCGTATCGACTTCGAGTTTGCCGATTCTTGAGGTCAGGGTCCGGGGCAACCGCATGTCGGAAGAAGAGAGCGGTTAGTTCCGAAGTTCACAGGATAGCCTCCTTCTGAAGGCTTCTCTCTATATATCTACGTGCGCGCAACGCTGGGGACGAACGCTCGACCGAAAGTTTGGAATTCTGGTCACATGTGATTCCCCTGTAAGGACCCCCGGGCGGGGTTGACCGGCAGACGGTGGGCTTGAACACAAACGACGGCTGGTGCCTGAGGATGACGCCGTCGTTCTCCACCGCCCTGGAGGCGGTCAGAGACCAGACTCCTGGCCCCTGACCTCTACGACGTCCCCGCCGACGGATTTCTGACCTCCATCCTATCCTTGGTGCGCCCCTTGCCCGACCCACCGCCGACCGGGTGCTACCCTACCATGTGGCCGCTTTGGAAAACAGCCCGCGATCATCAGAGAGAGGACGGTACCGATGACTGATTACACAAGGAGGACGTTTCTCCGTCGAGCAGCGGCCAGTCTGGGGCTCCTGACCGGCGGCTGGCTGTTGCCGGGTTGTGGCAGCGAGGATCTTCTGACAGTCACCCCCTCTGGCACCCCCGCTCCAGCCACAGGCACTCCCAGCCCCACGGCGGAGGAGTCCAGCGACATCACACAGCCCCCATCTACGAGAACACCGGATGAGACGGCAGTGCCACCGTCGACGTCGGCGCCAGAAGGGACTTTGTCCCACCCGGACCTGGTGGTGGCCCGGGGAGGCGACCCAGAGGAGATGGTACGACGGGCGCTGGCCGCACTGGGAGGGATGGAACGGTTCGTCAAGGCCGGCGACAACGTGGTCATCAAGCCGAATATCTGCGTCGCCTATCATACCTACGAATACGCGGCCACCACCAACCCCTGGGTCGTGGGCGCGCTGGTGCAGCTGGCTCTGGAAGCCGGCGCGCGAAGGGTGCAGGTGATGGACTATCCCTTTGGGGGCAGCGCGGAACAGGCCTACGTCAAGAGCGGGATCGAGGATCAGGTGACGCAGGCGGGGGGTCAGATGGCGATCATGACCAAGTTCAAGTTTGTCGACACCGAGATCCCCGACGGCGTCGACCTGCAGCGCTGTAAGATCTACGACGACGTGCTGAAGGCTGACGTGGTGATCGACGTGCCGATTGCCAAGCATCACGGCCTGGCCAAGCTGACGCTGGGGATGAAGAACCTGATGGGCGTGATCTACGACCGGCCGGCGATGCACCGCAACCTGGGTCAGCGCCTGGCCGACCTGAGCAGCCGGGTGCAGCCGACGCTGACGGTGGTCGATGCTGTCCGCATGTTGATGAGGCAAGGGCCTACGGGCGGCAATCTTGACGACGTGAAGCAGGCGAACACCGTGATCGCCAGCCCGGACATTGTGGCAGCCGACAGCTACGCAGCAACTCTTTTTGGCATGCGACCGGAGGACCTGGGTTACGTTCGCGCGGGCACAGCGATGGGGTTGGGGCGCAGCGATCTCGGGGACCTCAAGATCGAGGAGGTCACCGTCGGTGGATGAGACGATGAACGAAGAGGCGAGGGAACGCCGCTGGTGGACAGCTAGGCACTGGGTGATCACCCGACGGGTGGTGCAGGCGCTGGCGCTGCTGGCGTTTTTGATCCTGTTCGTCTGGTCGCGACGGGGTGGCTGGCCCGCCAGGCTGGTCAACGCGCCGATGAGGCTCGATCCACTGGCTATGCTAGCCCAGCTCCTGTCCAGCCGCACGTTCCTGGCTGGATCGGCGCTGGCATTGACTGTCGTCGCGTTGACCCTGGCGTTAGGTCGCGTCTGGTGTGGCTGGCTCTGCCCATTGGGCACGCTTCTGGATTGGTTCCCCCTACGAGAATGGCGTCATAAGAGAGCGGACGTGCCGAGTGGCTGGCGGGGCGTGAAGTACGGCCTGCTCCTGACGATCCTGGTGGCAGCGGCGTTCACCAACCTCACGCTGCTGATCCTCGATCCGTTGACCATTCTCTTCCGCACATTGTCCACCGCTGTCTGGCCCGGCGTCGACCAGGTCGTCACCGCGGTAGAGACGGCGCTCTATGACATCCCATTCCTGCAACCGGCTGTGACTGCCTTCGACGGGGTCGTCCGTCCGGTCGCTCTCCCTATCGAGCCTGTGTTCTACCGTTACACCCTGCTTTACGCCGCCTTCTTCCTGAGCGTGGTCGGGACGAATCTGATCGCACCGCGATTCTGGTGCCGCTATCTCTGCCCCCTTGGGGCCCTGCTGGGGCTGCTGAGCAAGGTCGGGCTGGTGCGGCGCCGGGTAAACGAGACGTGCACGGAATGCGGAGCCTGCGAACGGGTCTGTCCCACCGGCGCCATCGAGGGGGAGAGGGGTTTCGCCAGCGATCCAGCGGAATGCACGATGTGCCTGGCTTGCTCGGCTGCGTGCCCGGTGGATGCCATCGACTTCCCTGCCCGAGCCCCCAGGCCCACGTGGAACGCCTACGATCCCGACCGGCGTCACCTGTTGGCAGCCCTGGGCGCGTCGGTCGCGGGCATCGGGCTTTTCCAGAGCAATCTGGTCGCCAGCCGCGATCACTCACACCTTATCCGCCCGCCAGGCGCACGAGAGAACGATCTACTGAGCAAGTGTATCCGCTGTGGCGAGTGTAACCGCGCCTGTCCCACCAGCGCCATCCAACCGGCGGTGAGCGAGGCGGGGCTGGAGGGGGTGTGGACGCCGGTCCTGGTGCCCCGAGCTGGCTACTGCGACTACTCCTGTAACGCGTGTGGGCAGGTCTGTCCCGTTGAGGCCATCCCGCCGTTGACCCTGGAGGAGAAGCGAACGCGCGTCGTCGGCCAGGCCCACATCGACCAGAACCGGTGCCTCGCATGGGCCGACGACGAGGATTGCATCGTCTGCGAGGAGATGTGCCCGGTGCCAGAGAAGGCCATCATCCTGGAGGAAGCCGAGGTGGAGCTGGAGAACGGTGAATCGACCACGGTGCAACGCCCCCGGGTTATCCGCGAGCGCTGCATTGGATGCGGCATCTGCGAGTACAAGTGCCCTGTCAACGGGGATGCGGCTATACGGGTCTACGTCCCGCGGGGGGGTGGGACCGGGGCCCTGTAGACCCTTCGCGGGTGGTGATTGGATGGAGAAGGTCAGCGACGAACAGTACCATTCCCCGAGGTGGAGTCACCGTTCGCCAGGGCAATTGCATTGGAGAGAAGAGAGCGCCTAGAATTCTGAAGTTTACAGGATAGGCTGCTTCTGAAGGCTTCTCGTCTATATGCGCGCAACGCTTGGGTCGAACGCTCGGCCGAACCTTCGGAATTCTGGTCAAATGCGATTCCTGAGAGGGGGTCGGGTGTTCGAAGCAGAACACCTGGACATGAGTGGAGCAGCAGGGCAAGAATAGGGCGGGGGGTTGATTGAGGTGAGGGGGTCCGTTCAGGAGCCCAGAAACGAAGCGGAAGGGCTGATGAATTTGGGCAAGAAGGCAGGTAAGCAGCAGCTGGGGTGCCATTTTTGCCCTGAAGTTTGGGTATCAGGCAGGGGTGAACGCACCTGGCGGCAGAGCCACCAAGCGGAATAGCGACTATGGCACAGATAAGGGTCCTCTCAGACGCCGGTAGCAGCCGTCGCTTCGCGGAAGAGTCGAACCAGGGTGGAGA
>CAZQXX010000265.1:0-3990 GCA_964597105.1 uncultured Anaerolineales bacterium | reverse complement strand
GCCGATCACAGCACTTCCTGATGCCGACGCTCGAGCCGAGATTCGCCGGCTTCGTGAACAGCGGATAATCGAAACGACGCTCGATCTGCGCCAGGATCGGCTCCGGATCCGACTCCCAGGTGCGCCGCTTCACCGCCACGTAGTCTACCAGCGGCAGACCGTGAGCGCGGATCACGTCCTTGAAGATCACCTTGTCCATCGCCACCGCCGAGGCGGTCACCTCCGCCCCTACGTAGGGGAGCCCTGCCAGCTCCAACAGCCCCTGGACCGTCCCGTCCTCCCCGTAGGGGCCGTGCAGCACCGGGAACACGACGTCAATCTCCGAGAGTGGCGTCGCCTGAAGCGCGTCCTCCGTCTCCCGCAGCCGCATCAGGCTCCGTCGTGATGGGTCGCTCAGTAGGGTTGCTGGCTGGCTGGCCTCCGGCTCGCCCGCCTTCAGGGCTCGCATCGGATCGCCGGATGCGAGCCAGCGACCGTCCTTTGTGATGCCGATAGGCACGATGTCGTACTTCTCCCTGTCCATCGCCCCCATCACCGACTGCGCCGAGGCGAGCGACACCTCGTGCTCCCCGGACCGTCCGCCGAAGATAACGCCGACGCGGATCTTGTCCGTCATCTCAAGCCCTCCCCCATCCTCCTCCATGTCGTCCCGTTGCCCTGCTCAGTCGATTCCATGCCAGCCCACCGTCTCGATCTCCAGCTCCAGCGCTACGTCAAACTGCCGCTTCACTTCCGCCTGGACACGCTCGATAAGCGCGAGCACCTCCGACGCCGTGGCGTCGCCCAGGTTGATGAAGAAATTGGCATGCTGCTCCGATACCTGCACCCCACCGATGCGCTCCCCCTTCAGTCCCGCCCGTTCTATCAGGCGTCCCGCATGCTGACCCGGTGGGTTCTTGAACGTCGAGCCCATCGTCGCTCCCGCAGGATGGCGCGTCCTGCGCCACGTCATGATCTCGTCCGCCCTCGCCCGCAGCTCGTCTCCACCGCCCGGCTCGAGCTCGAACAGGGCCTCCAGAATCACGTACCCACTCTGGGGTCCCGCGCTCCCTTTCTCTTCGGACTCGTCCCGCGCCTCCCGCTTGAGCCGGCTGCCGCGATACCGAAACTGGAACCATCCCGTCGGCCTCTCTCGTATCTCGCCGTCTGGCTCCAGAATGCTCGCGCTCCGCAGCACGCTCGCGATGTCCCTATCGAACGCGCCGGCGTTTCCCACCACCGCTCCCCCCACTGTGCCCGGGAGACCCGCTGCCCAGGCCATACCCGCCAGATCCGCCTCCACAGCGCGCTGTGCCACCGCGGCCAGCTTCGCGCCCGACTCCGCCCGCACCGTCCCGTCCTCGACGGAGACGGACGCTGTCCGATTCACGATCACCAGACCGCGTACCCCCTCATCGGCGATCAAAACGTTGCACCCGCCGCCCAGCACGCGCCATGGAACGCCGTGCTCTCGCGCCAGTCTCACCGCACGAACCAGTTCCTCCGGGTTCTCGGCCACGGTCAGGAGATCCGCCGGCCCGCCGACGCGCATCGAGGTGAAGGGCGCTAGCGCCACGTCCCGACTCACCTCCAGCCCGAGTGCGTCCGCCAGCGCGGAAAGCTTCGCCTCAGCGATCAACGCGCCCCCGTCCCGCTACCAGCCGCATTCGAAACGACGTCGCCTCCTGCCCCAGGCGCTCCTGGACCTGCTTCCGCCTCCGAACGCCCCTCAGACGCTGCTTCAGCTGTCCGCCTTTCTCATTCTTCTGGCTGTCGCGTCCCTTAGTCATCAACTCACTCCCTGCAACGTGTCCAATAGCCACTCCCCCACCTCGTCCCCATCGCCCGCCCCCAGGGTCAGCACCGCGTCACCCTGCCTTACCTCCGTCGTCAGCCAGATGAACGCTTCCTCTCTCGACGCCGCAGCGCGAACGTGGCTGTGCTCCATCCGCGCCACGACGTCCCGGGCGCTCACCCCCAACGTATCCGTCTCCCGCGCGGGATAGATTGGCAGCACGATGACCTCGTCGGCTGCGTCAAACGCCGCCGCGAACGCCGCCAGCAGTTCCTTCGTCCGGCTGTATGTGTGCGGCTGCCAGACCGCCCAGATCCGCCGATCCGGGAAGCGCGATCGCGCGGCCTGGAGCGTGGCTCGGATCTCCGTCGGATGGTGCGCGTAGTCGTCCACCACCACCACCCCCGCAGCCTCCCCCTTGACCTCGAACCGGCGCGCCACGCCGTAGAACTCCGTCAACGCCTCCCGCGCTGTTCGAAAGGGAACCCCGAGATGATCGGTGACCGCCAATGCGGCCAGCGCGTTCGACGCATTGTGGGCCCCGGGGACTCGCAGCCGCACCAGGCCCAGCGTCTCTCCCTCGTGTACGGCCAGGAAATCGATGCCCCCGGCGAAATTGGAGCTGATCTCCTCGGCCCGCCAGGCAGCCCCCTCGCTCAGCCCAAAGAACGTGACTGGTTTCATGCTTCGCTGAGCCTCGCCGATCTCGCGGGCCACCGGATCGTCCCAGCACACGGCCAGTAGGCCGTCGTCTGGCACCAACCCGACGAACGCCTCAAAGGCGGCACGGCAGACATCGAACGTCGGATAACAGTCCGGGTGGTCGTGCTCCACGTTCGTCACCACCGCTATTTTGGGCTTGAGACTGAGGAACGTGCAGTCGTACTCGTCTGCCTCAATCACAAAGAGGGGCCCTTCCCCCGCTCTGGCGTTCGTCTCCAGTCCTGCCAGCACGCCCCCGACGATGAACGTGGGATCGCGCCCGGCCGTCAGCAGGATGGAGGCGATCATCGCCGTCGTGGTCGTCTTCCCGTGCGTCCCGGCCACGGCCACCCCTTCGGCCCCTTCCATCAGTTGTCCCAGGAACTCCGGGCGTCTCACCACCGGGATGCCCCTCGCCCGGGCTGTGCGGATCTCCACGTTCTCCTCTGGCACCGCCGACGAGGCCACCACCACGTCGGCACCGTTAACGTTCTCGGCAGCGTGTCCCTTCGAGACCACGACGCCGTCCCGCCGCAGTGCCTTCGCCACCGGCGACATCACCAGATCAGACCCGCTGACCTCGTCTCCGCGCTCCAGGAGCACGCGCGCAATAGCAGAGAGCCCTGCCCCGCCGATGCCAACCAGGTGCACGTGCCTCCCGGAGGGTCGCAGCCCTCCTGCCACGTCGTCGGCACTATGGCTAAATATATCCATCGCGGGTGACCCCATCTACACCAGCACAATCAACACGAACACGGACGCGAAAGAGAAAGCGGTCAGCAAGACGGCGTCTGTAAGCCACACCGGGGGCAGGTAGCTATTCGCCAGCGCCGCGGCCATCGATCCCGGGGGAGGGGGAGATATCCCCAGCGCCTGGTAGCCCGCCTGATCCAGGAAGTACCAGATCGAGCCCACGATCAGGAAACCGTTTACCGCGCCCATGATAAACCCTAGCAGGATGTCCTGCAGCGTCTCGCGAGGCCCCACACGTCCCAGCCGCCCAGAGACTGCCGGTCCCGCATACCCGGCAATCGCCATCAGCACCAACAACCCGGTGTACAGGTAGAACTGCTGCGTCGGGGGCCGGTCGAAGAACGTACTGACGAAAGGCACGTACTGGGTGAAGATGAGCCGCATGGCGAGCGCCACGATCACGCTGAACAGGACGAGCATCTCTTTCGCCCATCCTCGCAGGGCTCCCATCAGCCCGAATAGGAGGATGAAGATCCCTAAGACTGTATCGAGTGGTACCATCGTCCACCGCCTTATGCTAGTGCGACCAGATTCTGAGCCAGGCGACCGGCTGCATCGGGCCGGGACAGAGCTCGAGCTCGATCTGCCATCTCTGCCAACCGCTCGCCGTTCGCCAGGAGTCGCCGCAGCGTCGGCAGCAACTCGTTCCCCAGCTGCTCATCCCGCAACATGACCGCCGCTCCCCTCTCCGACAGCCATTCGGCGTTAACCCGCTGATACCGCCACGCGTGCGGATACGGCACCAGAACGGCCGGCAGCCC
>CAZQXX010000264.1:0-4011 GCA_964597105.1 uncultured Anaerolineales bacterium | reverse complement strand
GCTGGCGGCGATCGAGGGTGGAAGCACGGCCGGAGGACGGCGGGAGTAGGGAGTACGGCTGACCCGAGCGGTCAGGGCTATCCCACGGGGATAGCTGGGCAGTTTCCGGCGCGCCGGAAACTGCGGGCAGGGGGGACGGCGGGAGGCGTAGTCGGCGGGCGGCTTTGGACAGAGACGGGGATCTGGCGATTGGGTCAAGTGACCCCTAGGTGGTATACTCGCCATCAGCCAGCGCCTTGTCGAGCGCTACATTGCAATTGTTCATGAACACCATCCGGGGATCATCGCTGACAATCCCCACTTGCCGGGAGCAGCTGTATGATCCTCCTGCCTGCACCCCCTTTGGGGTCATATGACCTAAATCACGATCCATTGAGAGCCATCTTGTGCGGGTCTGGGAGGGGTGAGGCGGGTGGAGGGGCTGAGGGAGGTTCTGCAGGGCCCGCGCTGGGCGGTCGTGGTGGTGGGGCTGGGGGCGCTGGCGGCGGTGGGGTTGTGCCTGATCGGGGTGGTCGTCCTCACCGGGCAGGAGCCGGCCGGGATGGATGGACCGGAGGTGACGGCGGTGGCGACCGTCACGGCGGAGGCAACGGCGGCCGTGGGAGCGCTAACCGTTCCGGTTAGCCCCGCGGCACCGACGGCCGTTCCGGCCAGCACGCCGGGGCGGGTGGCGGCGCGGGTGGTGGAGGTGGTGGACGGGGACACGATCCGGGTCGAGATCGACGGCGAGGCGTATGCGGTGCGCTACATCGGGATCGACGCGCCGGAGTTCGGCGAGCGGATGGGGGCGGAGGCGACGGAGGCGAACCGGGTGCTGGTGGCGGGCACGACGGTCTATCTGGAGACGGACGTGTCGGAGACCGATCAGTACGGCCGGTTGCTGCGGTACGTCTACCTGGCCAGCGGCACGTTCGTCAACGCGGAGCTGGTGCGGCAGGGAGTCGCGGAGGCGAAGGCATACCCGCCCGACGTGGGGCGTCAGGATCTGCTGGAGGCGATGGAGGTGGAGGCGCGGGCGAACGGGCGGGGGATATGGGGGGCTATGGCGACTGCGACGGTGACCTCAACGCCAACTCCGGAGCCTACTGGTACCCTGGCGTCAACGGCGACGCTTGGCCCGACGGCAGCTCCGGCGAGCCCAACCGCCCCAGCGGGCGGGGAGGCGCGGGTGGTGGTGGATCCGGCGTGCTGCCAGTTCGATGCGCCGGGGGATGATAATGTGAACAAGGAGGAGGAGTACGTCTGTTTCGCGAACCTGGGCAATGGGGACGTCGACATGAGCGGCTGGCGGGTGCAGGACGAGTACGGGTGGACGTACACGTTCCCGGCCTTCGTGCTGCCGGCGGGCGCCCGGGTGCGGGTGGCGACGGGGTGCGGGACGGACACGGACGAGATGTTGTTCTGGTGCAAGGACGAGACGGCGGTGTGGAACAACGGCGGGGACACGGTGTTTTTGTACGACGCGGGCGGGGGATTGGTGGCGACGTACAGCTATGGAGGGGATTGATGCGACGGGCGGGGCTCAGGTCTGCGCGGTGAGCCCCGCCCCAGGTCGCGATGTCGAGTGAGGATGGCGGCACGTATGGAAACGTGCCCACCATTTCGGGCGGTAAGGATGGCAGGGAAATTGCATATGGAAGGAAGAAGCTCTCAGAATTCCGAAGCTTACAGGATAATCTGCTTTTGAAGGCTTCTCGTTTATATGCCCGCAACGCTTGGGACGAATGCTCGGCCGAAACTTCGGAATTCTGGTCAAATGCGATTGCCCTGGTAAGGATGGCGGCAGGTATGCCATCACGTATGGAAACGTGCCCTACATGGCCAGGGCGCCCATGGGGTCCCAGGGCGGGAGGACGATGGGCTCGGTCTCTAGAACCTCGAGCAGCTCGGGCGTCAGAGTCCCCTTGCTGACGGTCAGCTCGTAGACGAACTCGTCGAACCAGGCGTCGGACATGAGCATGTAGCCTTCGTCGCCCAGGTCGGTGCCCCAGCTGTTCTCCACGCGCCACTTGGTTGGACGGCCGTCATCGTCGAGATCGACGCCGGTGAGGACCATGGCGTGGGTCATGCGGCTGTGGCCGTAGTCGAGGCGCCCGGCCTTGTCGAGCTCGAACTCGGTGCCATAGACGAGCTCGTAGTCGTAGATGGCGGGGTCCATGATCCCCATGTCCCGCTCCAGCCACTTCCCCACGTCGCAGCCGAACCAGACGGGCTCGCCGTCCTTGATCATGTCCACGGCCGCCTGCTTCAGCGTGTCGACGTCGACGTTGAGGTAGCGGACGATCTGGCCATCGACGACGTTGCCCAGGTACTGGACGGTGTAGAGCCGCTCGTAGGGTTTGTCGTCGGTGGGCGCGTTGATGAGGCAGACGTGGTCGTCGAGGTCGACGCCGACGTAGGTCTCGAAGAACTCGGTCGGGGTGATCTCGCCGTGGCGGTGGAATTCCTCGTCCTTATCGCGCCACTCCCAGTAGAAGCGGGCGGGCGGGGTGCCGAGGTGGATGGAGAGCATGCGGTAGACGGCGGCTATCATGTCCCGTTTCCGCTCCCGCATGGCGTCCACGGAGGCGCCGTCGGCGGCCATCTCGCGGAGCACCCGGGCGTCCTCCCGCAGCCGGGCCAGGAGGAGGCCGTTCATCGAGCGGGTGTTGCTGCTGCTCTCGGTCTCGGGCATGGCGGATTTGGGGACGACGCCGTACTTCTTCACCAGGTTGGTGAACATGTCCCACTGGCCGCCGTCGACGACGGGGTTGGCCAGGATCCACATCACGAGCCGGCCGTCGAGGGGCTCGTCCCGGGTCTCGATGATCGACTCCAGGAAGTAGTTGGCCTTCTCCAGCTTGTCCCAGAACATGAGGTAGGCCTGGGAGAGCTCGAACTCCTCCAGGTTCATGGTCTTCATGGCCTGGAGGCGGAGGGCGTTGAGGCCGGCGAAGAGCCAGCAGCGCCCGCTCTTCTTCTGGTTGGTGGCCTTGGGGGTCTTGATCAGCTCGGAGTAGGTGTGGTCGATCTGGTTGACGACGGCGCGGTTGAGCGCGACGGCGCCGATGCCGCTCTTGGTGACGGCGTTCTGAGCGAGCCGGTTCTTGGGCTCGCGGTCGAAGGCGGTCTTGAAGGCTTGTGTGTCCTCGTGCGTCAGTCCCTGGTTCATGGTGTCCTTTCTGGGTTGGTGTCGGTATTCGTGTGTGGCGAGGGTATGGTACTCCGGGGTGGGGGGTTGTCAAGAGCGGCGGGCATAGGGCTCCGGGCGTCCTGGCCTTCGGCCAGGCGTGGGATATGGGTTGGGGTCCGTTGACCCAAACCTTGATCCCACGCGAGCAGGGAGGTGGGGGATGGGGGGGCACCGTCTTCTGTTTTGTGAGGGGTGAGGGAGGGTGTATACTGGGGAGGCGGGATCAGGGGGTGGAGGAGGCGCCCTTTCTGGTGACGGAAGGCGGGTGTGGCAGGAGGCAGGAGGATGACTTCTGGGATGACGGTGACGCACGGCGTCGTGACGATCGTGGTTTTGCTGGCCCTGGTCGGGTGCACGGCGCCGGTCCCGGGGACCACCGAGAGCGGCGCAGAGACTGGGACGCCGACCAGCGCCGCCGGGCCTCGCCCCGCAGGCTCGGGCGTCCTGGCCTACGTCGGGGCCGACGGCAACGTCTGGACTACCTCGCCCGGCCGGGGCGGGACGCGACAGGTGACGAGGGATGCGACCGCGCCGCCGGAGGGGCAGGGGCGTTCCTACCATCGCGTGGCCTGGCTGCGGGACGGATCGCTCGCCTTCGCCGCCGTCGTCCGCGCCGGGGACGAGGCGAGCAGCGAGATTTTCATCGAGTCGCCGGACGAGCAATCGCCGAGGCGGATCGCCCGGAACGAGGACCACTTCGTCATCTACCTCTACGGCTCGCCCGCTCCCTGCTCGGAGCAGACCGACTGTCCGTCTCTGGGCTATCTGATCGAGGAGGCGAACGGTGTCGGTCTCCACCTGGTCACGACGGGGGAGGACGCCGCCCGGGATCTGCTTGT
>CAZQXX010000263.1:0-4032 GCA_964597105.1 uncultured Anaerolineales bacterium | reverse complement strand
TCGTTCGAGTTCCGTCCCTCGGAGTACGTGAACGACCCGTTCATCATCGCTCAGAACGACAAGATGGTGGCCATCAACGCGGCACTCGAGGTGGATCTGACAGGACAGGTCTGTTCCGACTCGCTGGGGTACCTGTTCTACAGCGGCATCGGGGGACAGGTTGACTTTATCCGGGGAGCCGCACGGTCGAAGGGCGGGAAGCCGATCATCGTCCTCCCATCGACGACCGAGGATGGGGAGCGCTCGCGCATCGTCTCCCACCTGTCCGAGGGGGCCGGCGTGGTGACCACCCGGGGAGACGTCCACTACGTGGTCACAGAGTACGGGGTCGCCGACCTTTACAGCCGGAACATCCGTGAGCGGGCGCTGGCCCTGATCCACATCGCGCATCCCAGGTTCCGGGAGGAGCTCCTGAACGAGGCGAAGGAGCGACACTACGCCTTCGTCGATCAGCTACCTCCACTGGGCGTATACCCCGCCGAGCTGGAGACGGTGGCTGAATTTGACGGGGTCGAGGTCTTCTTCCGCCCCATCAAGCCCACGGACGAGCCCTTGATGCAGGATTTGTTCTACTCCCTCTCCAGGCAGAGCCGCTACTACCGCTTCTTCGCAGAGATGGGAGGCATGTCGCACGAGCGGGCCCAACGGTACACGACCATCGACTACGAGAACGAAATGGCCATCGTGGGCGTGGTGCAGGAGGAGGAGCAGCAGGAGATCATCGCCGTGGGACGATACGTGGTGGATCCGGAGACGAACATGGCTGATATCGCGTTCCTGGTCCGCGACGACTGGCAACGGAAGGGGATAGGAACCTGGCTCCATGACTACATGGCCCGCATCGCGGAGAGTCGCGGGGTGAAGGGCTTCAGGGCGGACGTTCTCCCCGAGAACACCCACGTGCTCCGTCTGGCCCACAGGTCCGGGCTCACCATCGAGAGTAAGCTGGAGGACGGCGTCTACAAGCTGTCCTACAGGTTCTGAACCGCCTGTGCCGGGGGGCATAGAGCGCGGGTCAGACCGAGGCGCATCCAGGAAGGAGGGCACATGAACATCTCAGACCTCTCCCAGTGGTTCTGGCCCACTCTCTCTGCTCTGCTGGCGCTCCTGTGGCTGCGGACGCTGAGGCTGCTGCGAAGGCGGGAGCGGAAGGAGCCGAAGGCGGCCGCCGCTCCGCGCCTGCAGCGGGTGGAGGCCGAGGACGTGCTGAAGGCGGCCTACGCCCAGAAGGAAGAGGACAGCCTGAATGTGGAGAGGCTGGCAGACGCTGTCGGTCTCCCGGCAGGCCAGGTCGAGCGGGGCTTGCAGGCTCTGCTCGATTTCGGCTGGGTCGCGGAGGGCGCCGCCGGGGACCGCCGTCTGACCGAGCAGGGTAAGGCGCGCGCCCGGGAGCTGATCCGGGCCCATCGCCTCTGGGAGCGGTATCTGGTGGAGCGGGAGGAGATGCCCATGGAGGCGATCCACGCCGAGGCCCACCACCGGGAGCACACCACGACCCCCGAGGAGTTAGAGAGACTGGACGCCGAGCTCGGCCACCCGGCCTGGGACCCCCACGGCCACGCCATCCCCGCCCCGGACAGCGACGTGCCGGCATCACCGGGACATCCGCTCTCGGAAGAGGCAGAACCGGGCCGCCGGCTGCGCATCTGCTGCCTGGACGACGATCCCGCCCCGCTCCTGGCCCAGCTGGTGGCGCTCGGGCTCGAGCCCGGCGCAACCATCGAGGTCACCGAGGTGGAACCAGACCTGCTGAGACTGCGGGTCGATGGAGACGTCATCCCGGTGGCCCGGACCGCTGCCGAGCGGGTCTCGGTGGTGACGGCGCCCAGGCTGCCGCTGGAGTTGGGCCGACTGCCCGTGGGGGCGAGGGCGCGTGTGGTGGACGTGAAAGGAAGTGGGAAGCAGCAGCGGCGCATGCTCGACATGGGTTTCGTCCCCGGCGCGGAGGTGACTGTGATGCGGATGGCGTCCCTGGGCGACCCTATCGAGTATCGGATCAAGGGCACGGGCGTCGCCATGCGGCGGGCGGACGCCGACAACGTGATGGTGGAGGAGGTGGGCAATGGGTGACCGGACGCTCACCGTGGGCATCGCGGGCAACCCGAACGTGGGG
The DNA here is from genome assembly GCA_964597105.1 of uncultured Anaerolineales bacterium. Lineage (GTDB taxonomy): Bacteria > Chloroflexota > Anaerolineae > B4-G1 > B4-G1 > SKLM01. Next base: position 1,919 of record CAZQXX010000263.1, on the reverse strand, counting down.
AAGAGCGTCATCTTCAACGCCCTCACCGGAAGCCGGCAGCACGTCGGCAACTGGCCGGGAAAGACGGTGGAGCGGGCCGAGGGGCACTTCACCCACCGCGGCCGGCAGATCCACCTGGTGGACCTACCCGGCACGTACAGCCTGGCCGCCCAGTCGCCCGAGGAGGTCATCGCCAGGGACTACGTTATGTCGGGCGAACCGGACGTGGTGGTAGACGTCGTCGACGCCACCTCCCTGGAGCGGAACCTCAACCTGACGCTACAGATCCTGGAGTTGACCGACCGGGTGGTGGTTGCGCTCAACCTGATGGACGAGGTCGAACGCAGGGGCTGGGAGATCGACACGGACGAGCTGGAGGCGGAGCTGGGGGTGCCGGTCATCCCCACGGTAGCCACGGAGGAGGAGGGCCTTCCGGAGCTGGTGGAGGCGACGGTGAGCGTGGCCGAGGGCCGCCTGGAGAGCGTCCCGATGTCTATCGACTACGGCGTGACCGTCGAGGGGCACGTCGAGACCCTGCAGGGTCATCTGAGCCGCCTGGGGATCGACGAGCGGAGCCGCTGGGTGGCGCTCAAGCTCCTGGAGGACGACCCGGAGGTCGTCGAGGCGTTCCACCAGGGGGATCTGTCCGCCCTCCGGCTGTCCGCACCGTCCGCCGCCCCGGAGGACCTTCAGACGCTCCTCAACCTGGCCGTCCGTCTGCGCGAGGGAACGCGACCCGACGCCAGGGTTGAGATCGTTCGCCGGCGCTACGAGTTCGCCCACGACGTGGTCCACCGGGTGCTCACCCGCCTCAGGCCGGATGAGGAGAGCCTGACCGAGCGGGTCGATCGGATCGTCACCCACCGGATCTGGTCGTGGCCCATCACGCTGGCCGTGTTCCTCGCCATCTTCTGGATCACCATCCAGGGGGGTGAGATCGCCGGAGGGTGGCTGGACGCCGGTCTCTCCTGGCTCATTCGCGCGGCCCGCAGCTGGTTGACGAGCCTTCAGGCCCCCTGGTGGGTGACGGGCGCCCTGGTGGATGGGCTGATCGTGGGCGTCGGGACGGTGATCGCCGTCATGCTGCCGCCCATGACCATTCTCTTCACCGCCTTCGCCCTGCTGGAGGACCTGGGCCTCCTGCCCCGGGTGGCCTTCAACCTCGACCGGCCGATGCAGGCCCTGGGCTCCCAGGGGAAGCAGACCCTCACGTGGGGCATGTCGTTCGGGTGCAACGTGACAGGCGTGATGGCGTCGCGGATCATCGAGAACAAGACGATTCGGCTGACGGCCATCCTCACCAGCCCCCTGATCATCTGCAGCGGCGGGTACGGCGCGGGTATCGCGTTGGTGATCGCCCTCTTCGGCGACCGGGCGCTGCCGGTGATGCTCTCCCTGGTCTTTCTCAGCCTGGGGGCGGCCGCTCTGGCCACCTGGACGCTGAACAGGACGATTTTCCGCGGCGAGCCAGGGGGCTTCGTGCTGGAGATGCCTCCGTACCGGAAGCCGAAATGGGGAGAGGTGGCATGGCGGGCGCTGGTGGACCGGGTGGCCCACACGATGTGGCGGGCGATATCGTTCGCGGGACCCGCAGCGGTTCTCATCTGGGTGCTGGGCAACCTGCCCCCCGGCGCTCCCTTCGAGCAGACGGCCGTCGGCTGGCTGGTGCACACGTCAGCGCCGCTGGGCCGCCCCGTCGGGCTGACGGGCGAGATGATAACCGCCCTGCTCTTCACTTTGCCGGCCAAGGAGATCATCGTCCCCGCGCTGGCCATGACCTACGGCCTGCAGTCGACGCTGGTGGCGTCCGAGGGGGTGCTGAGCACCCTGCCCCAGGTGTGGGGTCCCTTGTCGTCGTACACGTTCATGGTGTTTTTCATGCTCTACCTGCCCTGTCTGGTGACCGTCTGGGCCATATGGCGGGAGACCCGCAGCCTTCG
>CAZQXX010000262.1:0-4063 GCA_964597105.1 uncultured Anaerolineales bacterium | reverse complement strand
TACGGCGCCCGTCGGCTCGGACAACGCTCCAGCGGGCACAACTGGCAGCTCTCAAACGTCGTCTCGACCGGGAAACGTATGGCTGACACCGATTTCGATGGAATCATCAGCATGCTATCCGTAAGATGCACCCCAATCGCCCCTTCGACATCGCCAAGCAGAGCGAACAGAGGCCGCTGCTCCTGAACCGGCCAATCTGCCAGCGAGCCCGGCGACATCGTCGAGGTGCGACCGAGCCCGAATCGCCGCAACAAATGGGCCTTCAGTTTCGACGCCACCCGGCGCAGAGCATCCTCGCTGATCACGTCCGCATAGTAGCGGAGCAGCAGGTCGTCCTGACTCATCATCCATTCGTGTAGCTCATCTCCGGCCGTGACTACGAAGGGAAACACCCGATGGACCCCCTCCAGGTTGACCTTCAGCACGCGGCTGCGGAACCTCTCTCCGCCGATGACGACGCCGCTCTCGTCTCGCGAATCGATGTAAGCGACCCGGTACATCGCTCGCGGGTTGGCAATCCCTCTCGCCTCCTCCACCAGTACGGCGAGTTGGTCGGAAAACCTGGTTCCCTCCTTGGCACGCAGCTTCCTCATCAGCCGCTGCAGATCCGGTTGGAACGATATGTCGTCCATCACCACCGCCTCGGGCACATCCGACGTCTTCTCGCTCGCCACGCTAACCGGACTGGGTGTTTCCTCAAACTGCTTACGGCTCGACATAAGTATCTCTCCTGATTCGATTCGTGCTATATACTCAGCAACTCCGTCAGCCGCCGGCCGCCCTCCGCGTGCGTCTCCTCTTGGAGACGAGGACATTCAGACAGCTGGTGTCTGTCCATTAACAATCCAAAGGCGAAGGCCATGCAGGTGGCCTCGCCGCAGTCTTTGCAGTTCAACCCGGGCAGCAATCGATACACGTCCAGTGGTCCCAGCAGCTTCCGCCGTTCATAGAGTGGCGTGATCTCCTCCCGCCGCCGCCAGGTGTCGTTGCACAGCTCCTTGAACCATTCCAGCTGCGCCGCCGCGTCCTCGGCCCCGGCCACCTTCGCCATCTTGGCCACGCGAGGGTAGAAGGTCAAGATCCGCTCCCCCCGCTTGACGGTGACGCTGTTCGCCGCCGGTGTGTACATCAAATTCGAAATAATGGCGTTCAGATAGGGGAACACGGGCGAGATGTCGTCTGAGAACTCGGCCACGACCCGATTCCTGCTGGGATCGGCGATGCAATTCTTGACGTGGGTAATGGTGAAGCCGTGCCATAGCACATTGTTGCCGCTCACGTGACCATCTCCTCGGCAAAGAGCGGAGAACCGGCCTGCAACGCTTCCACGATGCCGCTCACCGCCTCCACCACGAAATCCACCTGTTCAACTGTGGTGCCGCGCCCCAGGCTGAACCGCACGGAGCCCTGGGCGATCAGCGGCGGCACGCCCATCGCCAGCAGCACGTGCGACGGCTCCAGCACGTCCGACGTACAGGCGGACCCGGTGGAGACGGCAATCTCCCAGGCGTCCAGGCCCATGAGAATCGCGTCCCCCTCCAGGTACTCGAAGCAGACGTTGAGCGTGTTGGGCAGCATCCGGGTGTTATCCGAAGGCCCCTTGCGCCGCATGCCCTTCAATTTCGCCGCAATCCCGTCCCACAGCCGATCCCGCAGCGCGGCCAGGCGCTCACCCTCTTCCTGCATCTCCGCCACGGCCAGCTCGGCCGCCCGGCCCAGCCCCACGATGCCCGCTACGTTTTCCGTCCCAGCCCTCAGGCCGTGCTCATGGTCGCCACCGTGGAGGAGCGGTTCCAAATTCGTGCCTCGCCGGACGTACAGCGCCCCTACCCCCTTGGTACCGTAGATCTTGTGCGCCGACAGGGTCAGCAGATCGACACCCAACTCGTCTACCTTCGTAGACAATTTGCCGAACGACTGCACCGCGTCCGTGTGAAATAGCACGCCCTGTTCGCGCGTGATGAGCCCGATCTCCGCGATGGGCTGGATCGAGCCGACCTCGTTGTTGGCGTGCATCACGCTGACAAGAACGGTCTCCTCGGTGATGGCATTCCGCACGTCCTCCGGATCTACTATCCCGCGCTCGTCCACGGGCAGATAGGTCGCGCTGAACCCGCGCCCCTCCAGGTACTGGCACGTATGGAGTACGGCGTGATGTTCGATCTCGGTGGTGATGATGTGGCTCCCTGGATGGGCGTAAGCGATGCCCTTGATCGCCAGGTTGTCGGCCTCGGTCCCTCCGCCGGTGAAGGTGACCTCCTCTTCTCCGCAACCCAAGGCGTCTGCCACCTGCTCGCGCGCGCGATTGATCCCCTTCGCCGCCTCCCGCCCGAAGGTGTGGACACTGGAGGCGTTGCCGAAGCTGTCTTCCAGGTAGGGCTGCATCGCCTCCCGCACCTCCGCCCGCATCGGTGTCGTGGCGTTGTAGTCCATATAAACGGCCATGCGCACCCCTCTCCCTATCCTGGTCTGCCACCGCGCCGACTACGCCTCCAGGATGCTCTCCTGGCTCTCTTTCGTCCAGGCCTGCGCCGCCACCTGGACCGCGTCCCAGGGCGTGCTGAGCGGTGGCGTGTAGCTGAGGTCCAGGTCGTTCAGTGCATCCACCGTCATCTCGTTGAACAGCGCCGCGGCGAACACGTCCACCCGCTTCGACGCCTCTGTCGTCCGGTGTCCCACGATCTGCGCCCCCAACAGCCGCCCGGTCCCGCGATCACCGGTCACGCGGAAGTGAAGCCCATGTGCGCCGGGGTAGTAGACCTTGTGATCCCACACCTCGACCGCCGTCGTTAAGGGGTCGAAGCCCGCCTCCCGGGCCTCATCGTCGCGCAGACCCGTGCGGGCGGCCACCAGGTCGAACACCTTCACGACCTGCGTGCCCAGCGTTCCGCCGAATGTGGTTTGCCCGCCGACCGCGTTCTCCCCGGCCACGCGCCCCTGCTTGTGCGCCGTCGATCCCAGAGGGAAGTAGGCGTTCCGTTCCAACAGCCGGTGGTACGTCTCGACGCAGTCTCCGGCGGCATAGATGTGGGGCACGCTCGTCATCATCGTCCGGTCAACCTGGATCGCGCCCCATCGCCCGATCTCGACGCCAGCGGAGACGGCCAGGTCGGCGTTCGGCCGCACGCCGGTCGCCACCAGCACCAGCTCGGCCTCCTGCCTAAAGCCCTGAGACCCGGCGACGACGAGTTGATCAGCTCGCCGGTCAATCGACGCCACCTCGACGCCGGTGACGACGTCGGCACCGTGACTGCTCAGTTCCTCTCTCACCAGAGCCCCCAGGGATGGATCGACAGTCGTAAGCACCGATGGCAGGTATTCGACCAACGTGACCCGTATGCCGCGCCGAATCAGCGCCTCGGCCATCTCCAGCCCTATGTACCCGCCGCCCACCACGATGGCAGAGGCAGGCTGCTTCTCTACTACGTAGTCACGCAACGCGAAGCCATCACCCATCGTGCGCAGGAAGAAGACGCCCGCTCGCTCCAACCCTTCGATAGACGGACGGCTCGGGACGGCACCGGTCCCGATCACGAGACTGTCGTACGGCAGGCGGCGCGACCCCCCAGCCTCATCTACGACGGCGACGGCCTGGTCCGTCGGATCGATAGCCTGGGCCCTGTGACCCAACAACAGATCTATGCCCTGGTCTTCAATATCTTTTGCCTTCCGGTGAGCCAGGTCGTGCCAGTCGTCTATCTCCCCGCCCAGCCAGAACGGCAGGCCGCAGATAGAGTAGTTGGGGTACCGGTCGGCGACGATCACGGTCACCTCCCACGACGGGTCCACCTCCCGCGCGCGCAGCGCCGCGCTTATGCCCGCATCACTCCCGCCGATGATCAATAAGTGGGCCATCATTGTCTCCTCTTGCGCAACGTCTTTCGCTCACCGCAGAGACGCGGAGAACGCCGAGATTTCTCTGCGCCCTCAGCGGCTCTGCGGTGGACTCTCAAAGCCGAAACTCATCACCCGCAGCGCTTCCGCAGAGCCACCTTGACGCGCTCGGCAACCACGTTCTTGACGAAATCGTAGATCTCCTGCGCGTCGTCGCGGCGGCTCAGTT
>CAZQXX010000261.1:0-4071 GCA_964597105.1 uncultured Anaerolineales bacterium | reverse complement strand
TCAGCAGGACCAGGCGCGCCAGCGGCCTGAAGGCGCGGATCAGATGGCGCTTGAAGCCAACCAGCTCCACCATCTCCTCTGCGTAGTCGTCCAGATCCCGCGTCTGGTAGCCCAAGAACCGCTGGCTCTCGGCCGTGTCGATCCAGTCGGTGGCGAAGGGCGCGTGGCCGAAGGCGTCCTCGGGCAGCATGCCCACGCCCATGGCGGTCAGGACCGTCTCCACGATCTCTCGATACGTGTACTGGCAGTCGGGGCCGCCGCCGATGAGGAGCGTCTTGCCCCAGATCTCGTCGCTGCTCATGCCCGTCGCGATGGCCTCACCCACGTCCCGAGTGTGGACGAACTCCATGCGGTTGTCGAGGGGCACGTCGAACATGCCGGGGTCGAGCTGGATGGCGAGGGGGAGGGTGGCGGCCAGGCGGAAGATGCTCCATTCCAAACCCGACAGCCGGACCATGCGCTCACAGGCGACTTTGTGGTGGGCGTAGTGCTCCGTGGGGCAGACGGGGTCGGTGACGCACCGTGGCGGCGGCTGGTGTTGGGTCCGGCCGAAGACGTGGTAGGAGGAGGCGAAGAGGAGCTTCGGTGGGTTGGTGAGGGCGGCCATTGCCTGGATCAGATTGCGGGTCCCGCCGACGTTGATCTGCCGCGCCCAATCGGGCTGCTTCTCCGACTCGACGCCGGTAGTCGATAGCTTGGGGATGATGAAGGCCAGGTGGACGACGACGTCCTGATCGCGGACCGTGGCGTCCACGTCCTCCCGGCAGCGCAGATCACCCCACACCACCTCCACCCGATCCCCGAACCGAGCGGCGGTGCGCCGGGTGGCCCGCGTCTCCAGGTCGAAGCAGCGGATGCGGTGGCCGTGTTCGAGGAGCGCCTTGACGGTGCTCGTGCCCACGTTTCCGAATGCGCCGGTGACTAATACGTTCATGTGACTCCTTCTATCTCCGTATGCTCTCTCTGAATGCCCTCGAGGAGCAGCTCCATGCCTCTCGTTGCCACTTGACCCCAGTCGGCGCCCTCGGTGTCGAGGAGGCCCTGGACGACCACACCGACGGCGAGGGAGACGACGACGCAGGCGGCTGTGTCGGGGTCGACGGGGCGTAAGGTCCCTTCGGCCACGCCGGTGCGGATCATGTCTGCGAAGTAGCGCCGGTACCGGTGGTAGGGGGCGATGGTCGCCTCCCACATCGCCGGGTCGTGGGTCGCCTGGGCCCAGAACTCGAGGAAGACAGGAAGTTGGTCCCCTGCCGCCTCGAAGACCTGCCGGATCATGTCCGCCATGGCGAGGAGTTGGACGGGGAGCGGGTCCTCCTGCCCGCGGACGGTGTCGAGCTGATCCTCTAGGAGGTCGAGCCAGCGCTCCAGCAGCTCGAGGAAGAGGGCCTGCTTGCTGGGGAAGTGGTGGTAGAAGGCCCCCTTGCTGACCCCGGCGCGGTCACAGATCTCGGCGACGCTGGTGCCGTCGTACCCCTGCTCGGCGAATCCGACTGCGGCAGCATCGAGGATGCGGGTGCGGGTCTCTTCGGCGCGGGATTGGATGGTCATAGATATCTCCTGGTTACAAACCGACTGGTCGGTCGGATTATAGCATGGGTGGGACAGGTGTCAAGCGGAGGCCGGAACAGAATCCTGCCCGACAGGTTGCTCCGTGCGGGCGTGTGGGCGGCCCGACGCGGGCCGGACGTGTCGTTCCGTTGGAGATCCAACGAAATCCAAACCTAATCCAACCTGGGCCAACCATGAATCAAACCGAATCCAACCTCTGCACGCCAGCGACTATGGTATCCTACGGACGTGCTAATAGACATCATCTCTGCCAGACGCGGACCCGGTACTGTCGTGGATATTCAACGGGCGCGCGGGAGCGGATACCATTCATCAACAACGTCATCAGCGGGCGCCCGGACGGAGGTCTCCTCGTGAGTGATCAGATCATGAGTGACCAGGAGTGTCCCCTCGGGGTCGTGGAGAAAGCCAGGGAGCTCGCCTCCGCGGTGGAGGGTCGCGAGCTGCCCCTGAGCTTCGATCCCGCCGATCTGGGCTGGGACGAGAACGTGCTGCGGATCGTGCGGGAGTACACGAACTACGAGGTGCTCTCCGACCACCTGGAGGAGTGGGCGACGGCGGCCGAGGAGGCCCTGGACACGCCCTGCGAGTTCCGATCCAGCGGGTGGCTCTCCAATCACGACATCGAGTGTCCCGGCTGCCCGAACCGGTGGATGGCCCAGCAGGCGCTCGCCGAGGCTGCCCGGCAGATGGCGCGGCGGATGTACCGGACGTGGTTGGCCAGGAGGGCTCTCGCCGACAGCCGCGGGCGCAGCTCGTAGGTCCTGTCCTGGGGGGGTGTGGCGGGTTCCGGCGGCCCTCTCTTTCAGTGGAACCAAAGGCTTGACGCTCCCACCGCAGAGCGAGGGTCCGCCTGCTGTCAAGCAGGTCGACGTGTCCTGGCTCACGAGGGCAACCCTTGGGGATCTTGTCATCGATCTGCAGGACTTGTCAGAACCGCGGGTCTGGCGTAGAATTCACCTCACACACGCGCTGGAGTCTGCCGCAATCCCCTGATCCGGGCGGGGCGCCGTTCTTCGCGGTGCGGGCGGCTTCTCCAGCCGCCCTTTGGGCCGCTAGCTGTTTTCGATTGTCAGAAACAGCCGCTGGCCGTCAGGACCATCGGGAGGGCGCTGTCAATTTGACCGCAGCACCAGCAGGTCACGCCTACCATCTGCGGCCCAGGAGCGAAAGGCCGGATGGCTCTCACGTTGCCCGCCGTCGCCCGTCGGGCGCCATCCGCGGTCGGCCTCGCTCTCGGGCGGCCCTGTTCCCTGTCCTGTTGCTGCTTGCCGTGCTGGGCGCCTGCGGGCCCGAGGCCACGCCGACCGAGGAGCCGGTGGCGCCATACCTCTGTGTTGTACCGTGCGGCGGCGCGGCGCGGATGACGCGCCCGGGGTCCTCCGCGTGGGAGCCGGTGAACACCCAGATCGCAATCGACGCGCCGGTGCGCGTGGCTCCCGAAGGGGATGAAAATGCCCGTCTGTGCCTGGGGGACCGGAGCCTCCTGGAGCTGGCCGCCGGCTCGGAGGTGGAGCTTCGCTCTGCCGAGGACGGATCTCGTCTGGAGATTGCCGTCGAGACGGGCAGCCTGCGACTCCTGGCCTACGAGCGCTCCTACCAGTTTGCCACGGCTGCCTGCCCGGTGCGCGTCAGCGACCTGCCCGCCCGCGTGGTCACGGAACGGATCGAGGCGGGGACGCGGGTGCGGGTGGAGCAAGGGAGCGCCGTATGCGTCGACCCGGAGGACCCCATGCTGGTCCCCACATGCTGGGAGCTGGTGGCGGTCCTGGGCGAGCCGGTCCAGGTGAGCCCTTACTGCGGGGCAGCGCAGGATTCCCCGACCGCAGGGACGGCGACGCCGGCCGGGACCGCATCCGCGAACCCGGCCCCGACGCCGGCGCCCCGCGAGCCAACGGCGATTCCGTAGTGTCTAAGGAGCCGGAGAAGGTATGAGCGAAAGGACAGGCCGGGCGGGTTGCATCCCTCAGATCATCGTGGTGGCGGCGATCCTGGCCTGTGTGGCGGTCGCGCTGCTGGCGTTCGGCGTCATCCGCCTGCGCCCCCTCCGCTCCGGCGCCGTCCAGCTCGAGGCGGAGGCGCGGCCGACCACGGCGAAACCGGGTGACGTCGTGAGCTACACGGTGACGATGTACAACGTCGACGTCCGGGATGGGCTGGAGGTCATCACCCTCACCGACTCCCTGGTGGGTGACCTATCCGGTGAGTTCGTCTCCACCCTTGCCGAGGGAACGTCCGACCGCCACGTCTACACGCGCATCGTCCGGCTGGGCGATTCCGACCCCCTCACGAGCACCGTCTCCGTCTATGCCACTGCTGCGGGGCAGGTGTACAGCGACACGGCCGTGATGGCGGTCGACATTCTGGCGCCTGTGGTGGCGGTGGAGGCGTCGCTCAGCCCGGAGGTCGCCGTTCGTGGGGAGACGGTCACCTACACCGTCTCAGTGGCGAACGTGGGCGACCTGCCGGTCGAGGTTATCACCGTCACCGATTCCCTGC
>CAZQXX010000260.1:0-4098 GCA_964597105.1 uncultured Anaerolineales bacterium | reverse complement strand
CGGCTTGCGCTGTGCAACCCGCCACCAGTTTTGAAGACTGGGGGAGCCACCGGGCCCCAACCACCCCCACGGGTCATCTGTAAGGATATCGTGAATCAGGTCATTCGTCAAGCTAATGCCGCTGACGGAGAGGGCGTATGCCGGTTCTGATCGACGGTCACAACCTCATCGGGCGGCTGCCCGACATCAGCCTGGCGGATCCGGACGACGAGGCGCGGCTCGTCTCGCGGCTCCAGGCCTACACCGGTCGCACGGGGAAGCGGGTGACGGTGGTCTTCGACCGGGGCATGCCCGGCGGGCGCTCGGAGAACCTCTCCCGCGGGCGGGTGCAGGTGGTCTTCGCGCCCACGGGTCGGAACGCGGACCGGGTGCTCATCGAGCGCATCCGGCGGGTGAGGAACCCTCAGGGGCTCATCGTGGTCACGTCGGACCGGGAGGTGATCGCGGCGGCCGAGGGTCGGGGGGCGCGGGTGGTCCGTTCGGAGGCGTTCGCCGGTGAGCTGGAGGGGGCGCCGGCTGCCCAGAGTGGAGCGAAGGAGAAGGGGCGCCTCTCGCCGGATGAGGTCGAGGCGTGGCTGACGCTGTTTGAGGACAAGGAGTAGAGGGAGCTCGCGACAGTCAGGCGTTCCCTCGCTGCTGCTCAGGAGCCGGTGCCGCGGACACCGGGGCTGAGCTGGTCGCGCGAACCGAGATTCCCTGGTTCGGCGCAGTCCCTCGAATGGGCTCGGGATAGACTTCGCCACAGGCCGCTCCCCTCGGAATGACGTGAGTGGGGGCGCCCCTTTTTCGGACCCTCCGCAGGGCGAGAGGGCTAGCCGCCGGAGATGACGGCGAGGATCCTGATCTCGTCGTCCTCGTCGAGTACGACGTCGTCGCCCACCAGCTCGCCCTCGCGCATGGCGAGGACGGTCTCAGGGGTGAGTCCCACCTCCTCGATGGCCTCGCGCACGGTGCGCTGCCCCTCAAGCTCCCATTCTTTGTCGCGGTAGCGGATCTTCATGCGTTCTCCCCCGGAGCAGGTTGTTCCTCGCACCCTCCGAATCCACGGCTGAGAGGATTGTACCCGTGCAGGTCGATTGAGCAAACAGGCGGGGGTCCGGGAACCCCCGCCTGCGGCTGTGGCTGCGGCTGCGGAGCGGCTACTCGTGGGAAGAAGGGACGTCGGGTAGCTCCGCCATGGCGGCCTTGATCGCCGCGTCGGGGAGCTCATAGTCCTCGAGCTTCTCCTGGAAGTAGCTCTCGTAGGCGCCCATGTCGAAGTGGCCATGGCCGCTGAAGCCGATGAGGATGACGCGCTTCTCGTTCGCCTCCCGGGCCGCCTCCGCCTCCTCCACCGCGGCGGCGATGGCGTGGGCCGTCTCGGGCGCAGGGATGATGCCCTCCGCGCGGGCGAACGTCACGGCGGCGTCGAAGGCCGTCAGCTGCGGGTAGGCCCGCGGCTCGATGTACCCCTCACGATGGAGGGCGGAGATCAGCGGCGCCATGCCGTGGTAGCGGAGCCCGCCGGCGTGGATGCCGGCCGGGACGAAGGTGTGGCCCACGGTGTCCATCTTCGCGATGGGCGCCAGGTGGGCTGTGTCGCCGTAATCGTAGGCGTACACGCCCTTCGTCATGGTTGGGCAGGCGGTCGACTCGGCGGCCACGAAGCGGGTCTTGCGCCCGTTCGTCAGGCGGTCCCGCAGGAAGGGGAAGGCCAGACCGGCGTAGTTGCTGCCGCCGCCCACGCAGCCGACGACCACGTCGGGGTACTCCCCCGCCATGTCCATCTGGTCGAGGGACTCCTCACCGATGACGGTCTGGTGGAGCAGGACGTGGTTGAGCACGCTGCCCAGGGAGTACTTTGCGCCGTCGTCCGTGGCGGCGACCTCCACCGCCTCGCTGATGGCCATCCCCAGGCTGCCGGACGTCTCGGGGTCCCTTTCCAGGAGGGCTTGACCGGAGCGGGTCTCCTTGCTGGGGCTCGGTGTGACGCTGCCGCCCCAGGTCTCCATCATCACGCGGCGGTACGGCTTCTGGTAGTAGCTGACCTTGACCATGTAGACCTTGCAGCCCATGTCGAACAGGTTGCAGGCGAAGGAGAGGGCGCTGCCCCACTGCCCGGCGCCGGTCTCGGTGGTCAGCCGCTCCACGCCGGCCTGCTTGCTGTAGTAGGCTTGGGCGACGGCGGTGTTTGGCTTATGACTCCCCGGCGGGCTGGCGCCCTCGTACTTGTAGTAGATGTGGGCCGGGGTGTCGAGGGCTTCCTCGAGACGGCGGGCGCGGAAGAGGGGGGTGGGGCGCCACAGTCGGTACACCTCGCGGATCGCCTCGGGGATCTCGATGAAGCGCTCCTTCGACTCTTCCTGCTCGATCAGCGCGTCACAGAAGAGGGGCGGCGGCAGCTTCGTCGGCTCCTTCGTCTGCGGATGGAGGAGCGGCGGCACCGGGAATGAGATGTCGGCCACGATGTTGTACCACGTCTTCGGCAGTTGGTCTTCCTCGAGTAAGAACTTGATCTGCTCAGTCATCTGGATCTCCTTTTGTCTGTATCGTGCGTCTCGGTTTCCTAGATGGGGCGCCGTCCGGCCCGTGTAACGGGCTGGGCGCCCGGTGTCATGAATGCGCTCAACAATAGATCAGGCCTGCCGGAGGCGCGCCGCCTCCGGTCCTGCGCTGGACGGTGGCCAGAGCGTCTGTCCCGGCCAGCCCCATGGCCTCGCGGACCAGGGCGATGGTCTCCTCCGATTCCTCCCGCATGCGCCGGTTGCCGCTCTGCAGGATCTCCTCGATCAGCCCGGCCCGGGCGGCGAAGCGCTCGCGACGCTCCCGGATCGGATCGAGGAAGCGATTGATGGCCCGTGCCAGCTTCCGCTTCACCTCCACGTCCCCCACGGTTCCCTTCCGGTACCGCTCCTTCAGCTCGGCTACCTCCGCCTCGTCCTCGTTGAAGGCGTCGTGGTAGATGAAGACCGGGTTCCCCTCGACCCGCCCGGGGATGTCCGGCCGGACCCGACGGGGATCGGTATACATAGTGAACACTTTCTCCTTCACCGTCTCGGGATCGTCCGAGAGGTAGATCACGTTGCCGCGGGACTTGCTCGCCTTAGCCTCGCCGTCGGTGCCCACGAGCATCTCGCCCAGGACGGCCTCCGGCTCCGGGAAGACCTCGCCGTAGAACCGGTTGAACTTGCGCGCGATCTCCCGGGTCACCTCCACGTGGGACTCGTTATCCCGGGACACCGGCACCAGGTGGGCGCGGGGGAGCAGGATGTCGGCCGCCTGGAGCACGGGGTAGCCGAGGAGGCCGAAGGGGAGGGACGTCAGGTCCGCGTTGGCTGCCATCTCCTTGAGGCTGGGCACGCGCTCGAGCCGGGGCACGCTGACGAGCATCTCGAAGAAGAGGTTGAGCTGGTACGTGCCCGGGATGGCGGACTGGATGAAGATCGTGCTCTCCTCGGGGTCGATGCCGACGGCCAGGTAGTCGAGTACGATCTCACGCACGTTCTGACGGATCTCCTGGATGTGTCGCTTCTCCGGACGCGTGGTGAGCACGTGCAGGTCGGCGATGATGAAGAAGCTCTCGTGGACGTGCTGGAGGCGCACGCGGTTCTTCAGACTGCCCACGTAGTGCCCCAGGTGGAGCTTCCCCGTGGGCCGATCGCCTGTCAGTATTCTCTTTCGATCTGTCTCTTTCGTCTGTTTCACGTCGTTCAATGTCCTCACCTCCTCCTGGTGGACGGGGCAGCTTCTCCCGTCCCAGATAACAGAAAACGCCCGCCCCCGGTCAGGGGCGAGCGTCTGATTGCGGACACCCGCGGTGCCACCCTGGTTAGGCGCCTCCTCACTACCCCCAGAAACGAAAAAAACGCGCCGTGATGGCGCGTGGGATGTGAAAAGCCAGCCTCACTCATCAGCAGGTACGGTCCCTAGCGTCTGATGGGACAATACCCTCGGCCATGATAACGGTGGCGTCTCCGGCCCTACCTACTCCACTTCCCGTTTCGGCGGGCGACTCCCGGGCCCATTCAGCACCGAAGCTGGTATCGGGCTCACACCCCTCGAGGCCTGCTCGAGTGCCCGACTCTCTGAACCTAACGTCGATACCTACTATTCCCGTTC
>CAZQXX010000259.1:0-4105 GCA_964597105.1 uncultured Anaerolineales bacterium | reverse complement strand
TAGTCCTGGTCCGGGACGGCGCATTCACGACAGAGGAACTGGGCACCGTGCGGGAGTTTGCCGAGTCTCGTGCCTTTGACCTCGTGTACCTGCCGGACCTGCGTCGAGACGAAGTCAATCGTCATAATGTGCTGCCAAGTCCCGAGTATCACCGCGCTTGCGTCGAACTGCTGGAGACGGAGGATCGCGACGCTTGGTACCGGGATCATCCATTTGACGTCGAGCCTCCAACGGACGACCGTCCTTTCTTCGGGCACTTCTTTCGCTGGACGCAGACAGGCCAAGTCCTGGCGATGGCGCGGCATACGTGGCAGCCATTTGGAGGCGCGGGGTACCTGGTGCTACTGATCCTTCTGGCTCTGGCCGTGGTCGCGGCCGGGATGCTTATTCTAGTGCCGGTAGCGGTGCTAAGACGGCGCCAGGAGTCCTTGGGCCCGACGTTGGCCTACTTTGCCTTGCTGGGGCTTGGGTATCTCTTCGTGGAGATTCCGTTGATGCAACGTTTCATCCTCTTTTTGGGCCATCCGGCCTACGCCATGGCTGTGGTGCTGTTTGCCGTTCTCCTCTTCTCCGGCGCGGGGAGTGCGATTTCCCACCGGTTACCGCTGGTTCCCATTCTGGCACTGCTTCCGGTTCTCGTTGGGATCTATGCCTTGGGGCTACCCACCCTCTTTGAGGCTACCCTGGCCGCTCCGGTGTGGCTTCGTGTGGTCATCACGGTGATGATGCTGGCCCCTCTTGGTTTCCTGATGGGAATTCCGCTCCCCAAAGGGATGTCGCTGCTCGAAAAGAGATCTCCTGAGTTGATTCCCTGGGCGTGGAGTGTGAATGGAGCCCTGTCCGTCGTTGCCTCGATCCTTGCAGCCCTATTGGCGTTGTCTCTTGGATTTGCTGTGGTTCTGATGTTGGGGGCTGTCTGTTATGCGGTGGCCATGATCATGGTGGCCACCCTCCGCCCTCCTCGTTCCCTCTGGTTCCCTCCCCAGTAAACGGGACAAAAGCGACGCCGCCCTCGTTATAAGCTTTCAGCTCTCCATCGGGCTGTTTGACGAACTTCCAGAGCGTCTGATAACCGCCGCGTGGGCCGATGGGTATCACCATTCGCCCGTCAACGGCGAGCTGTTCCCTCAGAGAGGGTGGAACGTGATCGGGGGCCGCGGTTACAATGATGCCGTCGAAGGGAGCATGCTCGGGCCAGCCGTAGTAGCCGTCTCCTTGCTTGCAGTGGGCGTTGGTGTACCCCAAGTCCTCCAGGGTCTGCTTCGCTCGTTCGGCCAACTCCGGGATGATCTCGATCGTATAGACCTCTACCCCGGGAAGCTCAGCCAGCACCGCGGCTTGGTAACCGGATCCGGTGCCTATCTCAAGGACCTTATCCCCCTCCTCCAGTTCTAGCAGCTCGGTCATCAGTGCCACGATATAGGGTTGAGAGATCGTCTGACCAAAGCCAATCGGCAGGGGGTAGTCGCCGTACGCAGCTTCCCGCTGATCCTCGGGCACAAACAGGTGACGAGGAACGGCCCGTACCGCCTCGAGTACATCCTCGTCGGTGATGCCTCGACTCTTGATCGTGTTGACTACCATTTTCTCTCTCTGTTGGCTGAATTCCGTCGCTTCTTCGCGGGAGGTAGTGCTCGGGTGGAGCGGGTCTGTCGCCGATGGTTCGGAAGGCATGGGCGTCGTGGGTGCACAGGCTGCAGCTAAGGTTGTTAAGAGAGCAAGCGTCAGAGTCACGACTATTACGCGGGCTATACGATCGTTCTCCCGTACATGCGACCGGGTCACATCTGTGAGATAGCTGACTCTGTTCACGTGCAAGATCCCTCCGTCTGCCTTCGTCCCCCCGCAAGTGATTGTACCTTAACGCCTTCTGCCTGCCAAGCGATCTGTGTGCGGTGGTGGGGGACGGCCTTGTGTGGTACAATCTCGCCGTGCTTTCGTTAAGTCTCCGGCGTGAACAGTCGTTGAGGCCCTTGGTGGTGAGTGTGCGTTGCTCGCTGTAGACCAGTCCTTTGCTAAGAGGCAGATCTCCTGATGCCCGGTGTTCTATGCACCCGCAGACGGAATCTGGAGTGCTGAGACCTGGGGCCCTCAGTTCGCGTCGGCTTAGAATGGGAGGTTTCCGTGCGTAGAGCCGTTTTATTGTCACTTGTCTTGTTACTTGGGTTCGCTGCGGGATGTGGTGAGGCCGAAACGCCAGCTCCGTCGCCATCTCCGTCCGACCCCACACCTACATCGGCGCCTGACACAAGTGCAACCGACGTGCCGACTACACCGACCCCTTCGGGGCCAGCCAGTTGCGAGGTGTACTCGCTGCCGTCGCCAGCGCCTATCCCGGATATCACCGAGGATGATCACGTCATCGGGCCTGATGATGCATCAATCACGTTCATCGAGTATGCAGATTTCGAATGCCCGGCCTGTGCAGGACTGCACACTTTGCGCGACTACCTGCGCGATAAGTATGGCGATCAGCTTCGCTTCGTCTACCGGCATTTGCCTCTGACCAGCATCCATGATAAGGCGATTATCACCGCTGAGGCCACTGAAGCAGCTGCCGCCCAGGGGAAATTCTGGGAGATGCACGATCTGCTGTATGAGAGGCAGCAAGAGTGGGCCGCGCTATCTGAGGATGAGATCCTGGCACAGCTGGTCGAGTACGCTGAGGATCTTGAGCTGGACACCGAGCGTTTCGAGGAAGCCCTGACCGAGCATGTCTACAGGGAAGAGATCCTGGCCGATTATGAAGCCTATCAGGAGTATGGACAGATGGCGACTCCCACGTACGTCGTCAACAATATCTTCTATCCGACGCAGGAGTTCGGCGGGTTCGGACAGCTTGAGGGCTTCATTGGCCTGGTTGCCATGGAGGACAAGATGTATGATTCGGTGCCAGCCCAGGTCTTAGAGCCGGACCAGGACTACGTGGCTACGATCCGCACCGGCAAGGGTGACATTGTGGTCGAGCTCTTTGACGACGAGGTGCCGACCAACGTCAACAGCTTCGCCTTCCTGGCTCAGGATGGGTGGTATGATGGGCTCGACTTCTTCTTTGTCGATCATGAGCAGGTTGCTCTGAGTGGAGATCCAACGAACTCAGGGAGTGCTCTGCCATACGCCGGCTACACCTGTGGTGACGAGACGGTACCTGACATCTCCTTCGAGGAACCCGGGATGCTGGGGCTGTATACTCGCGCTCCCAATCGCAACAGTAGCTCGTTCTTCATCAACTACACGCCTCAGCCGGATTTCACCGGGAATTTCACGGTCATCGGTCGGATCATTGAGGGCATGGATGTCGCCGAGAGCCTCACAGAGAGGACACCGGGGGCTGATCAGCCGGCTCCTGACCGTATCGAGACGATCGTGATTGAGGAGGAGTAGATCGTCGGAAGCCCCCGGCTCCGGAGCCGGGGGCCGGTTCTGGTGTGAGAGGGCGGCTTCGGTCACTGATCATCTCGGCGAGCAGAGCCGTTGACTTCTCCTCGGGCTCAATTGAATAAGCCTTTGGGCTGTGCCCCGCCCTGATCGAACGCCAAGGAGACATGATGAGACACACTGCGATGCCGACGATCAAGGATCTTCCTGTGGAGGAGCGTCCGCGGGAGCGGCTCGCCCGGGTTGGCGAAGGAGCTCTTTCCACCGCTGAGTTGTTGGCCATCATCTTGCGCACTGGCGTGGGGGGCGAGAGTGCGCTGGCTATGGCCAGTCGTCTTCTATCTACTTACGAGGGACTGCCTGGCCTTGCTCGCGCCAGCTTTTCTGAGTTGCGGGCCGAGCGCGGGCTGGGAGACGCCAAGACAGCGCAGCTGAAGGCGGCACTGGAGCTGGGTCGCCGCATGCTTCTCGCCACTCCAGAGGATCGCCTCATTGTCCGGTCCCCCTCGGATGTGGCGCAGTTACTGATGGCCGAGATGGCTCATCTCGAGCAAGAGAACTTCCAGGTGTTGTATCTCGACACCCGCAACCGTCTCCTGGGTGCCGACACCGTCTACGTCGGCACCCTCAACGCCTCTCACATTCGCGTGGCCGAGGTGTTCCGCGACGCGGTCAAGCGAAACTGCGCCGCCGTCATCGTGGCACACAACCATCCCTCGGGAGATCC
>CAZQXX010000258.1:0-4114 GCA_964597105.1 uncultured Anaerolineales bacterium | reverse complement strand
GCAGAGAGTCCTTCCTCAAGACTGGATTCCCTCGCCGCAACTTGGACATACTCCACAGTCCGAGAAGCGGACAGCAACGACGTGAGCACTCGTCCATCCATGTCATCGGGGACCGGCAGCCCCATCACATGGAGGATAGTCGGCGCGAGATCCATAATGTGGGCGCCTTCCAACGTCGCCCCAGGATGGATGCCCCTTCCCCAGGCAATGAGAACTCCGTGTCTTCGGTGGCAACCCGAGTCTCCCCGAATCTGGCTCGTGACAATGCGGCGATCAGCGGCAAACAGGGGAAAGGCGATAGCCCGGTAACCATCAAGAACCAGATGCAAGTCCGCCCCGCGAGATGCATAGGGCCCGTGGGCAACGCGCTCTCCAGGGATGACCCTGTCAACCATCGGTCGCCCGGTTTCCGGATGGCGGAGCTCCTGCAAGGCCTCTGTCACTCGCTGTCGCACTGCCTCGTACTCGGGCCCAGGGTCGACGATTCCCTCTGGCTCCCGCCCCTTGAGGTTGATGTAGACCTGACCCACGTGACCGATGGAGTAAGCCAGCGTTCGTGACCAATCCACATCGTCGAAGGAGAGAAACTTGCTCACCACTCTATTGCGCATCGACTTCGATACCTGCCAAACGTAGTTCTGAAGACCAGCATTCTCAATCAGATGCCAGACAGTTGCAGGCGTCAGGCCTGTACGGAACAGCCAGGTCTTAAGGCGGGTCCAAGCCCCCTTCTTTAGTTCCAAGAAACCTTGATCCAAGAGAAAGAGGTTCAGATTCACGGTGTAGTGGAGAGGGCCAAACCCGTGGTCGGACATGACGATAACGGTGGCATCCTCCCCCAACCGCTCAAGCATCTCGCCGATGTGCTCGTCAATACGCCTGTAGACCTGCTTGAACCCTGCAGCAACTTGAGCAGCCTGATCCGGATCATGACGCGGATGGGAAGGGTCAATGAACCTCCACAGTGCGTGTTGGAGCACATCCGTCGCCTGGAAATGGAACATCAAGAAGTCATAGGGATGATCCCGCATCAACTGCAAGGCGTACGCCCCACGCCGGTCAACAAGATCTAGCAGATCTGCTATGAAGGCTTTCTCGTTGCCTTCCTTGTACTGCACACGCGGAGCAATTCGATAGGGCTTCATTCGACCGACGTATCGATCAAGGAGATCAGCTGGGTAGGTGAACGTTCCTTCCATCGGCGACAGCATACCACCGATTATGAATCCATTTACGGGTTTGGGAGGATAGGTGACGGGCACGTTCATTGCACCGACTGTGTAGCCAGCCTCAGAGAGGATTTCCCACAGCGTCGCAGCGCGAAGAGAGGACGCGTTGACCAGTTCGAATTTCCCTCCCATCGGGCGGATGAAATCGAACACGCCATGTTTGCCTGGGTTCTTCCCTGTGGCGAAGGTTGGCCAAGCTGGTGAGGTCACGGGGGGAAGCGTGGACGTCAGCGGCCCGTGGGCGCCCTCTGCCATCAAGCGAGCCAGATTGGGAAGGTCGCCCTCCTCGGCCCAAGGACGGATCAAGTCGAAGGTTGCCCCGTCAATGCCGATTACCAAGACACGACTCATACGCCCTCATCTTCCGGCCTAAGTACTCGACGGACGACATAGATCGGCTTGTTCTGTGCCTCGTGGTAGGTCCGGGTGAGGATCTCCCCCAGAAGCCCCATCATCAGAAACTGGACGCCCAGCACGACCAACAACAGGGACAGCATTGTCCAGGGGCTGGTGCCGATCCGGAAATTGCGGAAAGCCTCCTGCCCGTAGAGGAGCCCGCGGAACACCTTTGCTCCCACGAGATATAACCCGATGAGAGCCCCAACACTGCCACTGAGAAGGCCCACGGAGCCGAAGAGCTGCATCGGTCGTTTGGAATAGCTGAGCAAGAAAGACACGGTCACGAGATCAAGCAGCACGCGCGGCGTTCGGGCAAGCGCGCGGTATTTCGACTCACCGGCCTGCCGAGGTCGATCACTGACCGGTACCTCGGCTACCTTTACACCCACTAGGCTGGCCATCTCCGGGATAAACCGGTGCAGTTCACCATACAGGTTCATCTGCTTCACAATGTCGCGGCGGATAGCCTTCAACGAGCAGCCTCGATCGTGAAGCTGGATGTCGCTAGCATTGGCGATGAGCCAGTTCGCGACCATCGACGGAAGGCGTCGCGTCAATAGAGGCTCCCTGCGATCCTGTCGCCAACCGTTGACCAGGTCGTAGCCTCCCTGATCCATGACTTCAAGGAGACGCGGAATATCGGCGGGATCGTTCTGTCCGTCAGCGTCCATCGTAACGATGATGTCACCACGAGCATAGTCGAAGCCAGCCACAAAAGCAGCAGTCTGACCGAAATTCCGCCGGAACTCCACGATGAACAGATTGGACTCGTCCTGCTGCAACTGCCGTAGCACGGTGACACTGCCATCCATACTGCCGTCATCGACAGCGACAATCTCATAGGGGCGTCCCAGCTCCTGAAGAACGTCTGTCAGCTCGGGGATCAACTCCCGCAATGAGTCAGCCTCGTTGTATACTGGGAGGACAACTGATAGCTCGGTCTTTCTGTTCAACTCATTCATAATGGAGGATCCACACCGCGGAGGAGAAGCTTTATCTCTGGCCTCCCCGCGTCACCATCAAAAAAGTCAAATCAAGAACATCAAGGGCTCTTGGGCCCGCGGAAAAGCTCCTCGAGCATGCCGCGATCCACCCGCGATGTAAGGTCGTGACTCAAGGGAGCAACGGAAACCACACGATCGACCGCCAAGGCGTAGATGTCGGAATCCGGCTCGGTCAGTTCAGGATGAGGAAGCGGCTCATAGTCCATCTGCGCAGGCTCCGCCAGGTCCGCCCGGTCTGGCGGGACCGGAGCGAAGTAAGTGTGTCTGGAGACACGGGTCAACCGCCAGAGGGTCTCCGAGCTGGCGTTGGAAGGGATATCTACCTTGAGCACGTCCACGTCGAAGGGAAGCGCGACCTGTGTGAGGTATCGAGCGAAAAGACGCGTGAAATGGATCGCAGCGGCGAAATCTACGTCTTCGGACGGCCGCGAGTGTGTCTCCTTCGGCGTCTGGAGAGAGACGGCCAGGGCAGGCAAGCCATTAGCCGCGCCTTCGAGCGCCGCTCCCACGGTGCCAGAAATGGTGACGTCAGCTCCCACGTTCTCCCCGTAATTGATGCCAGAGACAAGAAGTGCTGGCCTTCGTGAACTGAGCTCAAACAGCCCGTGGAGCACCGCAGCAGCGGGAGAGCCATCCACCTGATAGGCCAGTGGGTGTCGCCCGTCAACACTGAGTGGGTAGCGAGCAATGCTGCCTCGAAGATCATGAGGCAAACTTCTTCCAGCTCCCGACCACTGTCGAGCCGGAGCAACCACCAGCACATCGCCGAGGGGAAGGACTGCTCGGGCCGCTGCCCGTAAGCCCGGCGACTGGATCCCGTCGTCGTTGGTGACGAGGATAAGGGGCGAATCGTCAACACGTTTGGACACGAGGCAATGATAACAAGATTGGGGGTTTTCGACAAACCAAAAGGGTGCGCCACGATATGTGGGCACCCTTTTGGACCTGCATCGGCTCTCGAACTGCTAAGGCGATGAAGCGTGACGCTTCATCGCGTCGTGCTTCACGACATCGCCCAGCCTCCCGAAAGCGCTAAGATTTTGCCGCTGAGTAGTGATTCATCACCTTCTGAGCGTACGCCCGCGTACGGGGCAGTCCAGCTTCAGCACGTGCACGGCCGTCGTAGTAGGCCATCAACGCTTTGAAGACATCACCCTCTGCCCACTCAAGCTCGCTTGCCAGGATGCGAAGCCCCCACGCCACGTTGAAGTCGGGATCGTACAACTGTGAGGCGGGCGGACGGCCAGGGAACCTGTACCGGTCGTAAGGCATGACCTGCATCAACCCGACCGCTCCAGCGTAACTAAGGGCGTTCGGATTTCCGGAGCTCTCAACGGTCATCACCGCCGCTATCAAGTCCGGATCGATCTGGTGCTGAGTGGCATGCTTCACAATTAGAGGCTCCCATCGACGCACGTTCGCGTGCCAATACGATGACAAGTAATGCTCCTCACTCGGCTCAGCGGCTAGAGTCCGTTTCCC
>CAZQXX010000257.1:0-4172 GCA_964597105.1 uncultured Anaerolineales bacterium | reverse complement strand
GCGCTGGAGGAAGGCGCGCAGCACCTGGGCGAAGAGATGGTGGTAGCGGTACCAGCGGCGCTCATCGTCCAGGGGGACGACGAACAGGTTGTCCCGCTCCAGGGCCTCGAGGGTTTCGACGCCCCCCGTCTGCCCCGTCACGGCGTCGCACAGAGATCCGGTCATCCGGGAGAGGATGGACGTCCGCAGCAGGAAGGCCTGAAGGGGCTCGGGCTGCCGGCGCAGCACCTCCTCCGCCAAGTAGTCGAGCACGTACCGGTGGTCGCCGGCAAAGGCCCGCACGAACCCGGCCACGTCGTCCCGCCCTCCCATCGAGAGGGCCGCCAGCTGGAGACCCGTGATCCACCCCTCGGTGCGTCGTTCCAGCGCCTCCACCAGCTCCGCCGGGAGGTCCAGCCCCATCACCTCGTTGAGGAACGCGGCGGCTTCCTCGGAGGTGAAGCGGAGGTCGACAGCGCGGAGTTCGGTCAACTGGCGCCGGGCGCGGAGGAGATGGAGGGGCAACGGCGGGTCGGTGCGGGTGGCGATGACGAGGTGGAGGGGCTGCGGGAGATGTCCCGGGAGGTATTCCAGCCCCTCGTGGACCGGGCGGGCGGCGATGACGTGATAGTCGTCGAGAATGAGCGTCAGCGGCTCGGGGATCGTCGCGATGTCATTGATCAGGTCGGTCAGCAGCGATTCGATGGGCGGGGGCTGGGGGGATTGGAGCGCCCCGAGCGTCGACTCGCCCAGGCCGGGATGGGTCGTCCGCAGGGCGGAGACGACGTAGGTCCAGAAGCGGGCGGGCGCGTTGTCGTCCTCGTCGAGGGAGAGCCAGCCGATGAGGCGATCTCCCTGCCCCGCCCAGTCGCTCAGCAAGGTAGTCTTGCCAAAGCCGGCCGGGGCGGAGATCAGGGTCAACCTGCGGCGCAGCCCCTCGTCCAGGCGGCGGAGCAGGCGCGGGCGGCGCACCCAGGTGGCCCGCACGGGTGGCACGTAGAATTTGGTCTTCAGCAGTGGAGCGGTCATTCCCCTTCTCGATTCGGGCACCCTGACGCGCGATCACGCACCATGCGGCCGCGCGCCTGACGACGAACAGGTGCGTGCAGCACGCGTAGGATACCACAAATCACGGTTTCCTGGAATATGGCCACGAGGGAATCCGAGGCGAGGATCACCCGCTCCGTCACGCGGTGAGAGGATCCCGTTCCGTAACCCGGCAGCAATCCTTCTTTAACCGACGCCGGCGGCACTATCAGGTATAATTGACCAAGCGTCCGACCAGATGCCTGACGGAAGCCCACGAGCAACGATCGTGGCATTATCCACGAGAGCACGTTCTCTCCAGCTCTGCCTATCAACTCGGAGAACGGATGGAACGCCAACGGCGAAGACAATCTATGGAATGGAACCGAACGAAGAACGACCCAACCACCTCACTTGAGCAACACCCTGCGCTTAAACGTCCCGACTCCATCCCGGAGACCGGACTCACGACCGGCCTGTTGAGCGAGCTGGCCATCAAACTCATCTACGCCACCGGCGAGATCGGGGCGACGGAGATCTGTGAGACGCTGAAACTCCCCTTTATCGGCGTGACCGAACGGATCCTGGAGATCCTGGACCGCGAAGAGCTGGTCAATATCATCGGGGCCGATGGTTTCGGCGCCCAGGCCTACCGCTACACCATCTCCAACAAAGGCATCGCTCGCGCCCGCCAGGCGATGGAGCATAACCAGTACGTCGGCCCCGCCCCGGTGCCGATCGAACGGTACAACGCCATGATCCGCGCTCAAGCGATCGGGGAGGTGCTGCTGGATGAGGCCTCCGTCGAATCCGCCTTTGAGGGCCTGGTGGTCAGCCAGGAGATGCTCGACCGCGTCGGCCCGGCGATCAACTCCGGGCAGTCGCTCTTCCTGTACGGCCCGCCGGGCAACGGGAAGACGACTATGGCGACCCGTATGGCCAGGCTCCTCGGCCGCGACCCGATCTACATCCCGTACGCCGTCTCCATCGACAACCACATCATCAAGGTCTACGACGACTTCAACCATGTCCAGGTCGAGGCAAAGCCGGCCGCACAGAATGGGCACAGCCTCAGCCTTGACGCGCCCACCCTCGATGAGCGTTGGGTTCAGATCGAGCGCCCTGCCGTCGTGGTCGGCGGCGAGCTGACGCTCAACAGCCTCGACCTCATCTGGGATCCGACCGCCAAGTACTACGAAGCTCCCTTCCAGATGAAGGCGAACGGCGGCATGTTCCTGATCGACGACTTCGGCCGCCAGCAGATGGATCCCCAGGATCTGCTCAACCGCTGGATCGTCCCCCTGGAGACCCGTATCGACTTCCTCAGCCTCCACACCGGAAAGAAGATCGAGATCCCCTTCGAGCAGTTGGTCGTCTTCTCCACGAACCTCGATCCCGCCGACTTGGTGGACGAGGCGTTCCTGCGCCGCATCCGCCACAAGATAGAGGTGGGCGACCCTACGACCGAGCAGTTTCACCAGGTCTTCAAGGCTGAATGCAGGAAACAAGGCGTGCCCTACACGAAGGAGGGATTCGTCCACCTGGTGAGGGAGTGGTACGTCAAACCGAAACGACGGTTCAAGAACTGCCATCCCCGGGACATCCTCAATCAACTGATGGACATCGCCAAGTACAAACAGCTCGAGCCGGTCGCGACGCCGGATATGATCGATCGCGCTTGCTCTACGTACTTCGCCCGCCTATAGGACGCGCTTCACAAGGAGCCCCATGCCCACTTCAAGCCCACGTGCCCCATCGCCCGCTGACGTCAAGATCCTGGTCGTGGATGATCGCCCGAGGACAGCTGAAGCTCTGGCCAAGTTCCTGAGTGTGGAAGGGTACCAGGTCATCGTCGCTCACGACGGCTTCGAGGCTCTCCAGAAGATAGAACAGAATGAGCCAGACCTGGTGCTTCTCGATGTGCTGATGCCCGAGCTCGATGGCTACGAGGTCTGCCGACGGATCAAGAGCAATCCAGACACCGTCTTCCTGCCCGTCATCCTGGTCACCGCTCTCAAAGAGCAGCAGGACCAGGTAAAAGGGATGATGGCAGGCGCCGATGACTTCATCTCCAAGCCTCCCGACCAGCACGAACTACTCGCCCGCGTCAAGTCGTTGGCCCGGATGAAGGCACTCCACGACGGCCTAGAGGCGAGCAACGAGAGGCTCCGGCGGCTGGCCCAGGAGCGGCAGGAGAAGCTGGAACAAACCACCCGGAAGCTCCAAGAGGTGCTGGAGAGGCGATCGTCTTCGAGCATCGGAATGACACCCGCCTCGGGACCGGCGCCCGGCGGCAACGGAGGGTCTCCCGGCTCCGGATCCCCTCTCGCTCAGCCTTCGGTAGAGGAAGGCATCGACGCAGAGACCCTATCCAACTTCAGGCATCGTCTCCTCTCCCGACTCACCAGTTCTCTGGAGGGTCGTACAGATTTGGAACGGACCCCAGAAGTGGTCGACATGCTCAACCAGCGGCTGGGTGCCATCTACGGAACCTCTGAGCTCGACCTGCCGGATGGGATCCGGCAGACGCTCTTCCGCGACGTCGTGAACGAGATCGTCGGCTACGGCCCGATCGAGCCCCTGCTGGCCGATCCGTCGGTCACGGAGGTGATGGTCAACGGTCCCGGCCTGGTGTACGCCGAGCGAGAGGGCAAGCTGGTCAAGACGGGGCTCGGGTTCGAGGACAACGACCACGTCTTGCGGATCATCAACCGCATCATCCGTCCCCTCGGTCGCCGCGTGAATCGGAAGTCACCGGCCGTCGACGCCCGCCTGCCCGACGGCTCGCGTGTGAACGCCATCATCCCGCCCTGCGCCATCGACGGCCCGAGCATCACCATCCGCAAGTTTGCCGAGGACAAGCTGACGGCAGAGGACCTGATCGGGTTCGGATCGCTCACCGCCGAGATGGCCGAATTCCTCGACGCCTGTGTCGGGGCCCGGCTGAACATCGTCGTATCGGGGGGCACCGGATCGGGGAAGACCACGCTTCTGAACATCCTCTCTTCATTCATCTCCGGAGGACAGCGCATCGTCACCATCGAGGACTCGGCCGAGCTCCAGCTCCACCAGGAGCACGTCGTGCGGCTGGAGTCCCAGCCGGCGGACCCCGACGGCACCGGCGAGATGACGATTCGCGACCTGGTCAAGAACTCCCTCCGCATGCG
>CAZQXX010000256.1:0-4231 GCA_964597105.1 uncultured Anaerolineales bacterium | reverse complement strand
TGGGGACACTCGGGCTCGTTCCGCCCTCCGGCAGAACGTACGAAGAGCTCGAAGGCCCTACCGCATCTCTCGCACTGATACTCGTATACAGGCATGAGTGTGTCATCCCTCCATTGTAATCCCAGATCGCATGCATAATACTACCTAGGGGTATAGTATAACACAGCTCCGCGGTGTGTCAACCCAGGACTTGTTCATTGAGCTGCATCTAGTATACTTGAGGAGCGTCCAGGTTGCTTGTGGTCTTCAATACTACCAACGGGACAGTCTGACCCTAAACGACCGAGGCGTGCTCAGATGGACGATGATCCGCCGCTGGCATCTATGCCGACCAAAGTGGAAGATGGCGACTATGAGGTCACGCTGCATTGTGTGGAATGCGGATCGCGGCGGATTCTTGGGTGGATGGAAGGCCCGCACTATCTTGGCTTGTCCCAACAGGCGAGATGATTCGGGCGGGACGAGTGCAGCTCGAGAGGATCGATGAGCCAGTGGTTCCCGCGCTGCCGTTTGACCCGTCTTCTTAGGCGTTGTCGGAGGAGGCTTGGGTAGTCTAGAACGCGCCAAAAAGGAATGGCAGAAAGAGACTGTGGAACCGGCACTTGAGCGCTTCCCAGAGCGCCGAGAGGTGTTTCAGACGGTCTCTCGCATCCCCCTTGAACGCGCCTATATCCCCGCTGACGTTGACCTTGACTATCTGGATGACCTCGGCTTCCCCGGGCAATTCCCGTTTTCTCGCGGCGTCTATCCCACGATGTACCGTGGTCGGCTCTGGACGATGCGGCAATATGCCGGATACGCCTCTGCTGAGGAGTCAAACGCGCGCTACCGGTACTTGCTGGATCACGGGCAGACGGGCCTTTCGGTGGCCTTCGACCTTCCCACGCAGCTTGGTTACGATGCTGACGACCCGCTGGCTGAAGGGGAGGTTGGCAAGGTCGGTGTCTCTGTTAGCAGCTTGGACGACGCCCGCCGCCTGTTTGACGGCATTCCCCTGGGTGAAGTGAGCACATCCATGACGATCAACGCCCCCGCAGCAGTGCTTCTCGCCATGTACACCGCCGTGGCGAAGGAACAGGGCGTTGATCCTCGCCGCTTGCGCGGGACGATCCAAAACGATATCCTGAAGGAATACATCGCTCGCGGCACGTACATTTTCCCCCCGCGGGAGTCGATGCGTCTGGTGACCGACGTCTTCGACTACTGTGCTGCTGAAGTGCCCCGCTGGAACACCATCAGCATCAGCGGTTACCACATCCGTGAGGCTGGATCCACGGCCGTCCAGGAGATTGCTTTCACCCTATCCAATGCCATTGCCTATGTCGAAGCCGCGGTGGGAGCCGGGCTCGATGTGGACACGTTTGCCCCCCGTCTCTCTTTCTTCTTCAACGCGCATAATGACTTTCTGGAAGAGGTTGCCAAATTCCGCGCCGCCCGCTGCCTGTGGGCCCGCCTGATGAGAGATCGGTTCGGAGCTCAGAACCCACGCTCGTGGATGCTACGCTTCCATACCCAGACGGCCGGATCTGCACTCACAGCACAGCAACCAGAGATTAACGTGGTCCGTGTAGCGCTTCAGGCGCTGGCTGCGGTACTGGGTGGCACTCAGTCGCTCCATACCAACTCCCGTGACGAGGCGCTGTGGCTGCCCACCGAGGAATCAGTCCGCCTCGCGCTGCGGACTCAACAGATCATCGCTCATGAGTCTGGCGTTCCCAACACGATCGATCCTCTTGCCGGTTCTTATGCTACTGAGCACCTCACCAATGAAATTGAGCAGCAGGCAACCGAGTATATCGAGAGGATTGATGGTATGGGAGGTGCGTTGGCAGCCATTGAGCAGGGATACGTCCAGCAGGAGATTGCCGACGCCGCCTATGATTACCAGAAGGAGATCGAGGAAGGCAAGCGGGTCATCGTAGCCGTCAACGCCCATCAGTCTGATGAGGGGGCAGCGGAGCTGGAGCGTCTGACTGTCGATCCCGCCATTGAAGACAGGCAGCGGGCGCGCCTGGCGTCACTGCGCGAGCGTCGGGACGAGGAGCGGATGTCGGCGGCACTGGCGCGGATTGCCCGCGCGGCTCACGAGGAAGGTGTATCCCTCATACCACTGCTCATCGCCGCTGTGGAGGCAGATTGCACTCTGGGGGAAATCTGTGGCGTACTGCGAGATGTGTGGGGGGAGTATCAGCCGCAGGTGACTATCTGAGCGGCGATGGCTGATGCCATATAGGAGATTGATCTATGACGTTACCCATTGACCACGTTGCCATCGTCGTACACAGTCTCGATAGAGCCCTGGCTTTCTACGGGGATACGCTGGGGCTGGATGTCACCGAACGACGCAAGGTCCCGGAGGAAGGCGTCGAGATGGCGTGCCTTGCCCTGGCTCAGGGCAGAATTGAACTGATACAGCCCCTCTCCGGAGAGGGCGGTGTGGCACGATTCCTGGAGAAGCGCGGGGAGGGTCTGCATCACGTCTGTCTCGTCGTTGATGATATTGTGAAGGTGATGGAGAACTTGCAAGAAGCCGGGGCCGAGTTGATCACAGACGAACCCCAGACAGGTGCCGATGGCAGGCGCTACGTCTTTGTCCATCCTCGGTCGGCACACGGTGTGCTTCTGGAGCTCTATGAGGAGTCGGCGTGAGTGACCGCATCGAGAAACTGCTGATCCGCCTGCAACAAGGCATCACGCGATCGCGCGAGATCTTCGAGTCTCTCGATTCGGCGACATGGGAGGCCGTGGTCTACGAGACGCCATATCCTTGGACAGTCCGAGACCTGCTGGCTCACTTTCTGTCCGCGGAAGAGGGGTTGCTCCGTCTCGCTCAGGATGTGGTCGCTGGGGGTGAGGGCGCACCGGAAGGATTCGATTATCAGGCCTTCAATGCCAGTGAACAGGGTCGATTGGCCCACCTGTCGCGTGATCAGCTGCTGAATGAGCTGATCGTCGCCCGGCAGCGCACTCTCTTGTGGGTGGAGGGGCTCGAGGAGGGAGTCCTGGATCGAACGGGGCGCCATCCCGCCCTCGGAGAGATCACGGTAGAGACCTTCATCGACGCTATGTATGGCCATCAACTGATGCATATCCGGGATCTGAAGCAGGTTCTTGACCGAGTCTGAGGTGCTACCACGTGATGCTGCAGACTCAGGCGCTGCAGCCGTGGCTAGCTGAGTATCCGTTAACAGTCTTAGGAGGAAAACGTGGCAGATAAGAGCGAAGTTCGTGTCCAGCTAGAGCCGCTGAAGGCTTTCTGCGTCCGGGCGCTTTACCAGATGGACGTCCCCGAAGATGACGCGCGCATTACCGCTGACGTATTGGTCGCCGCGGATTTGCGGGGCATCAGCAGTCACGGGGTGGCTCGGCTCCGTCGCTACATCAATGGGCTGCGCGACGGCGTCATGATCGCGCAGCCAGACACACAGGTGGTGACCGAGAGTCCGACAACTCTTCTCATCGACGCCGGTGCGGGCCTTGGGCAGCCGGTGTCGCACCGGGCCATGGAGCAAGCGATTCAGAAAGCCAAGGAGTTTGGTACCGGATTTGCCACGGTACGCAACTCCAATCACTTCGGAATTGCGGGTTACTACTCAATGATGGCGCTGGAACACGACTGTATCGGCATTGCGATGACGAATGCTGCTGTACTGGTGGTGCCTACCTTTGGACGGGACGCGATGCTGGGTACGAACCCTATCTCAGTGGCAGCTCCTGCCGGTGAGGAGTGGCCCTTCGTTCTCGACATGGCGACCAGCACAGTCCCTCGTGGGAAACTTGAGGTCTACCGTCGACTGGAGAAGCCGCTTCCCTTGGGCTGGGCGACGGACCAGACGGGCGAGCCCACCACCGATACAGAGCGTGTGTTGGACAACCTGAAGGAGCGCGCGGGCGGGGGACTCCTGCCACTTGGAGGTGCCGGTGAGTTGCTCGGGGGTCATAAGGGGTACGGTCTATCGCTGCTGGTCGATGTTCTATCTGGCGTTCTCCCGGGCGCAGCCTACGCCAATCTGGTCTATCCCCGCGATGAAGCAGGGAATCCGTTGCCGTCAGCCATCGGCCACTTCTTTGGCGCGTGGCGTGTGGACGCCTTCCGACCTGTCGATGAATTCGAGGCTGCCATGGACGATCTCCAGCGGAGGCTGAAGAACGCGCCGAAAGCAGAGGGTCAAGATCGGATCTACGTCCACGGCGAGAAGGAGTATGAGGAGATGGAGCGAAACTCGCGCGA
>CAZQXX010000255.1:0-4233 GCA_964597105.1 uncultured Anaerolineales bacterium | reverse complement strand
TCGGCAACTTCAAGAAGGCGACCAAGTCGGGCTACAAGTTCCACGACATGGACGCCGACGGGATGTGGGATGAGGGCGAGCCCGGCCTCAAGGGGTGGACCATCAACCTGTGGACCGAGGTCGAGGGCAAGCTGGAGATCGTCGACACCACCACCACCGACGCGGACGGCTACTACGAGTTCAAGCTGATGCCGGGCGTCGACTACTACGTGTCCGAGGAGGTCCAGGAGGGCTGGTTCCAGTCCTACCCGAACGAGGATACGGAAGGTGCGGTGGAGGTCGAAGACGTCGGCGTCGTCTGGGGTCCGGTCAACTTGGGCTCCGGTGGCGAGGAGACGGACAACAACTTCGGCAACTACAAGAAGGCGACGAAGTCGGGCTACAAGTGGCACGACATGAACGAGGACGGGATCGCGGATGAGGGCGAGCCCAAGCTCAGCATGTGGACCATCAGTCTCTACAGGTGGGAAGAAGAGGCCTGGGTTTGGGTCGAAGATGACATTACCGATCTCGAAGGGGCCTACGAGTTCGACGGCCTGATGCCCGGCACCACGTACCTCGTCTGCGAGGTCCTGGAGCCTACGTTCTATCAGAACTTCCCGATGGAGACCACCACACCGCCCGAAGGCGAGCAGATCGTGAACTGCCAGACCTTGCTTGGCACCAAGTTCGGTGAGTATGGCTACAAGTTCACGCCGCAGTCCGGTGAAGCGTTCGAGGACAACAACTTCGGCAACAACGATATGGTCGGCTGCACGCTGACCCAGGGTTACTGGAAGACGCACTCCAAGTATGGGCCGGCACCAATGGACGAGACAGGGGGTTGGGACAACCTGGGCGGCGGGGACACCCCATTCTTCACCACCGGGTTCAGCTGGTACGAGATGTTCCAAATCCCGCCTGCGGGGGGCAACGCTTACGTGATCCTCGCCCACCAGTACATGGCAGCTTACCTGAACTCCATCAAGGACGCGGATCCGGCCACGCCGCCCGCTGAGCTGATGGCGGATGCCAAGGCGCTACTCGAGGGCTATGCAGAGAACTACGGCGACCGGACCTACAACGATGAGCCGGTGCCGTACATCCCTGAAGGGGATGACCGAGCCATGGCGATCTCGATCGCCGAGACGCTCGATGACTTCAACAACGGCCTGCTTGGCGCTCCGCACTGCGACGATATCGAAGATATCGAATAGGAAACCAGCAGGGGAATGAGCCCCGCTCGTTCCCCTGCTGACTCATACGCAACGACTCCTCCCGGGGCCTATGCTCTTCCAGGGCACGGGCCTCGGGAGGCTTCTTGTGAGGGCAAGGCCGATCTACTGGAGGTATATGGTGAGCAAACTGAAGCTCCTTGTCGCGTTGGTGCTGTTGGTGGGCACCGCGGGGCTCCTCCCCGGCGCTGCCGCCGAGCAGAGGACAGTCCTGGTCGCTGACGGGTCCATCGTCGACCCGGAGGTGTGGAGGGAGTTGATGGCCGCAGCCGACAGGACAGTGGTATTCCGGGTGGAGACTGAGAGCGCGGAGGCCGAAGCGTTGGAGGTCCCGCTGCATGCGCTACAGGGCAGCGGAAGTGTCCACAGCTTCGAAAACCTGTACGGTCAGGATGCGATCATCGTAAGCGGCTCCGGCCACGCAGTCCGCTTCCTGGCTGCCTGGCCGTCGGTGACCCGTATTGCGTTGGCCGACGAGGAGGATGACCGCAAGAACTTTGATGGGATACAGGCCCAGAACACCCTGGGCGTTCAGGCCGCGGGCGCTTTCGCCGGGACCGTGACCCTCGCGGGTGCCGGGACCCCTCTTGAGGGCATCCGCGTACGTGGCTACCGCCAGACCGGCCCGACCACTTGGGACCTGGCAGCCACCGTGCTGACCGGCGCCGACGGCACCTACACCGCGGACGGACTGGATTCCGGTATCTACCGCGCGCGCTTCGACGATCCCGCGGGCGACCACGTGCCGCAGTACTACGACAACAGGGACAGCTTCGAGGCGGCGACTTCCTTCGATGTGGACGAGGGTGAGACCAGAACGGGCATCGACGCCGCGCTGGAGCTTGGCGGCCACATAGTCGGCACCGTCACAAGCGCTGAAGACGGTGAGCCCGTGAAAGATATCGTGGTCAGCGCCTGGCGCAGCACGAATGGGAGTTGGGAGAGCGCCGGAAGCGCGGTATCGGGAGACGACGGTACGTACGACATCGGCGGGCTCCCTGCCGGCACATACCGGGTCCGGTTCTCCGACCCATCCTCGCCCCCGGTCTACGTCTCGGAGGTCTACGACGATGCGTCCAGCCTGGACGACGGAACGGACGTCTCCGTCACGGCCGGTGAGACGACGTCCGGCATCGACGCCGCCCTGGGCGAGACGGGTCGCATCGCCGGGGCGGTGACGGCCGCTGAGGGCGGCGATCCCCTGGCGGACATCGTGGTCAGCGCCTGGTACAGTACGACCGTCGGGTGGCAGCACGCCGGCAGTGCGGTCACCGCCGATGACGGCACATATGACCTCGGCGGACTTCCGCCGGAAGCCTACCGGGTCCGGTTCGCCGACGCATCCTCGCCCCCGGACTACGTCTCGGAGGTCTACGAGGACGCGTCCAGCCTGGACGATGGAACGGACGTCCGTGTCACGGCCGGTGAGACGACGTCCGGCATCGACGCCGCGCTGGTAAAATACGGCCGGGTGACAGGCTCGGTGTATGGGGAGGATGGCACCACACCCCTCGAGGGGATCTACGCCGACGTGTACGCGTGGAACGCTGAATCCCTCTCGTGGGAGCGGGCCAGCCGCGGCATCACCGACGCGACCGGTGCGTATGAGGCGGGGGAGCTGGACACGGGCGACTACCGCGTGCAGTTCTCCGATCCGACGGGGCAGTACGCGACCGAGGTCTACGATGATCAGGATGCCCTCGACAGCGGCGACGACGTACACGTGGAGCTCGGTGAGGAGACGGCGAACATCGACGCCGAGCTGGATCCGGGGCCCACGGAATTCGAGGTCTTCCTACCCCTGGTGCTGCGATGAAGCGCCCAGAATCGGTTACGCGATGAGCTCGACCCGGGTCGAGCGTGAGCGGGCCGTCGGCCGCGCAACTCCGACGGCGCAGATCGTCGGTGCTGTGAGCCAGTCCACAGCCGCTCCGTTGCTTGACCCTGGAGGGAGGGGCAGTGAAGCAACTGGTTAGGGCTGGCCCGCTCTGCCACCCTTGCTGATCGGTGTTTCGCTGCACGGACGGGCGGCAGAGATCAGCCCAGTCGGCCGTTTCCGCTCCCCGACCATCAAGGCGGAATGGGTGCCCGACGGCCCGCCGGTGGCTGCGTTCTGCAACCGCCTGGGGACCGGCGGCGGGCAGCCGGAGACCGTCCAGGGCAGAGCCTATGTAGCATCTTGGTGCGGGGGGACGATCCGGACACGAGGGAGGTCGAAGCATGTCTCGGAGATGACCCCGTGTCCGTCGTCCCCCGCTCCCACCGCATCGCCGGATCCAGCTCGTCCCAAAGCCAACCCCCCATCGCGACCAGAGCCGAACGTAGAAGAACCCCGCCTCCGTCCTCCCCCGGACCACCGTTCCCTCTCCGCTGATGCCCCTGACATATTCTGAAATTTCCTTATTGACAACACTCGCATTCTATGACATCATAGTGGCAACGATAGCCGAGCCTGATAGGCTCCTTCGCTCGCGTGCCGGGACCCGGCGGCCGACGGGAGCGATGTTCGCCCCCGTCTCCATCGCGCGACCTACGTCGAGGAGGTTGAGTGCACCATGACGCCCACGAGATCCGCAGCCCAAGACAACACCCCTGTGCCGCGGTTCCGCTGCCGCAAGGACGCGGCCGGTCAGCTCACGGCGCACCGTCACGCGCGCTGCGGCAGGGCCTCACGTCATGTTTCCATCGCCATAAGGTTTGTTCCATACAGAAAAGACTACCCCAATTCAAACATTACCCCTGTGACCTGGAGCCGGGCTTCTTGCCACACGCTCACCGCCCCCCGGGAGGTCCCTTCCAGCGCCAGCAGTGCGGACCCGCCCCCGGCCGACATAGGGTTGGCTCTCCCGAAAGAAGGGCCGCTCACGGCGCCCGGCACCTGACGCCGCTCTGCGGCGCCCTCCTTCTTTCAGAGGAGCCGAGGATGGTCTCCAGGAAGGCGAAGCGCTTGAGGGGGACGGTGGAGGTGAGCCGCTTGGTGTTCCCCTCCGAGTTGTGCTCCTCAGAAATGAGGTGGGGG
>CAZQXX010000254.1:0-4246 GCA_964597105.1 uncultured Anaerolineales bacterium | reverse complement strand
CGATGACGAAGAGGCGGCCGATCTGGGGAAGATGCTGAAAGTGATCCTGATGAAGTTGCGCCAGGCCTTGAACAACCCGCCCTTCAACTATGTGCTCCACATGGCCCCCTACCGCCGGCCCCGCGGAGGCTATTGGACCACCATCGAGGAGGACTACCACTGGCACATCGAGCTGATCCCTCGTCTCACGAGGGTGGCTGGCTTCGAGTGGGGGTCGGGCTTCTACATCAATCCCACGCCTCCGGAGGTAGCGACCGAGACCCTCCGCGAGACGGAGGTCTAGCAGCAGCGCTGCACGGACCAGGAGAGCCAGGGGGCACCGTGGTCTTCTATGTGCGCGTGCCGTCCCGTTTCGGCGCCTTGAGCGTCGTCTGGCGCATGACGAAGGATGGGCACCGGGTCTGTCGGATATTCCTGCCTGGTCCAGGAACGTCGGCGCTATCCCACACCCGGGCCAGCTTCCCCAATGCTCGTCAGCGGTCGATCCCTGGCGTGGCCCAGCTTGCGGAGCGGATGGGGCGCTTTCTTGCGGGAGAAGCTCTCACTTTCGACCTGCAGATCCTGGAACTCGAGCGGTGCTCCGAGTTCCAGGCCCGCGTCCTTGAGGCCGAGTATCGCATTCCTCGCGGATCAGTGAGCACGTACGGCCGGATAGCCAGACATATAGGCGTGCCCATGGGTGCCAGAGCAGTCGGTGGGGCCTTGGCCCGCAACCCGTTTCCAATCCTCATTCCCTGCCACCGCGCGATTCGCTCCGATGGTCGGCTGGGGGGCTTTCAGGGCGGCATAGAGATGAAGCGCCTCCTGCTCCAGTATGAGGGGGTTGAGATCTCGCCTGCAGGGCGTGTGGAGACGAATCGTTTCGTCTACTGAGGTTGCTCGTCGAAGAGCAACGCCTCAATCTCCCTTCGATTGGGGAAGCCAACCTGTCGCCCGATTAGCGTCCCCTTCCCATCGAAGACCAGAAACGTCGGGACGCTGCGGACGCCATATCGTCCTGCCACGTCCCGTCCGAGTTCGCTGAGGATGCTCAAGCGTTCCACCGCCGCTCGGCCCTGCAGATCTCTCTCGAGCCCATCCACGATGGGCTTCGCCAGCAGGCACGGCGTTCAGGTGTTGCTGAAGATCTCGACGATGATCGGCTGGCCGTTCCCGACCACCTCATCCAGCGCCCCAATTCGGCTCGGGCGGTTCCGCAACAGCAGGAAGAACGCCGCGATCCCGCCGATGACGGCAATGGTGAGCCAATTAGCTTCCAAGAATTCGATCATAGGTTCTCCAGACAGGTGATCGAAGCTGTTAACAGGACACCTGGGGTGTGCCTGCTAGACGGGTCAGAGCAGGGCCTTTAGCTTCTGCTCCAGCACGTGCTTCGGTTGGGCCCCGGTAACCCGGTCTACCTCTTGCCCATCGCGGAAAAAGATCAGTGTCGGGATGCTCATGACCCGGTAGCGCCGCGCCGTAGCCTGATTCGCATCCACGTTCAGCTTGGCGATCAACGCGCGACCGGCGTATGCCTCGGCCAGGTCCTCGACTACCGGAGCGACCGATCGGCAGGGTCCGCACCAGGAGGCCCAGAAATCGACCAGGGCCGGGCGGTCTGCGTTGAGGACCACTCGATCGAAGGTCGCATCCGTCACCTCCACCGGGTGCCCATCCGCACCTTCCTCCTGCGTGGCTGGACGTTTCCGCACCGTCGGTCGCGGCCCCCGTTGGAGCAGGTACTCGACCCACGGACGGAGTGCCTTCGCGCTCGGCATCCCTCGCGCCCGGGCGACGAGCTTCCCGTCGCGGAAGAAGAGAAACTGAGGCACTTGGTCGACGTCGTAGCGTGCTCGGGCCTCGGGCGCGTCTTTCACATCGAGCTTCACCACCAGCACCTCACCGGCGTACGCCTCCGCGGTCTCGTTCAGCACGGCGTCGAGTTTCTCCCGTGAGGTCTCTTCCGGCGACCAGAAGACGGCCACTGCTGGGAGCGAAGCCCTCAGCACGGCGTTTCCGAAGCTCGCGTCAGTTGCATTGATCGGTGTATCGAATTGCATGTCTCAGATCCTTGGTCTTTCTGTCTCTTGATCAGTCTTGGCGCAATTATAGAAGGTCCTATCGAGGGTGTCCAGTGAACATCGAGCGGAGACGCGGGCTGCCTGACAGGGATCTCCGTTTGCTTGATTCCCGGTTCCATTCGTGTTATGATTAGCGCTGCGAATTCGTTTGGGATACGATATAGAAGGATGAGATATGTACCCTGACAGCGAGATCTTATTTGCTCCGCACTGTATTCCGGAACTGCGAGACTTGCGCAGCGCCAGCTGGTCTGACCTGGTCGACCGAGTCGCCTCT
Organism: uncultured Anaerolineales bacterium; assembly: GCA_964597105.1. Taxonomy (GTDB): domain Bacteria; phylum Chloroflexota; class Anaerolineae; order B4-G1; family B4-G1; genus SKLM01. The sequence goes on along the minus strand of CAZQXX010000254.1, from coordinate 1,906 downwards.
CTCCCTGATGGTCACATCGACGTCCTTGGCTTCTCTCTGACTGTTGTTGACCTCTCGAGTTGCCTCACGTGTGACCTGGATAGCTATCGAGCCACGCTCGGTTGCTGCACCTGTGCGCAACGCTCTGTCTCTGGCTACAAAGGGACCGATGAAGAGCTCGTCGGGTTGTTTCGGGAGAACCGTGAGAAGGTCCGTGATTATCTCGAGTCTGACGGGGTTCCGAAGCCAATAGCTGCACTGGCCAAGCTGCCCGTCGAGTAGAGACCCGCTTCTCTGCTCGAAGCTTGTTTCTGCACCTCCCGCTTCTCCGAAAGATGCGATCTTTGCGCCGTACAAAGCGCCAGCCTCTCGTCGTCCTCATCCTTCTGGCACTGCTGCTTCTGCCCGCCTGTCAGCGCCCGGTTCAGGGCTGGCTGTTCGAGCGCACAGGGGAGGAGGAGCTCCCGGGCCAGGTCCGCGGCCTTGTCCAGTGGGCTACCAACGTCCTCCATCCCCGACCTCGCACGGCCGACTACGAGCCGATGCCCCACGCGGGCGTGAATCCCTTCGGCATCAACGTATTCCTCAATCAGGAAGTTGAGGAGCAGAAGCGCGATAGGTCGCTGCAGATGATCGCCGATGCGGGTTTCTCCTGGATCCGGCAGGAGTTCCCCTGGGAGGACATAGAGATCCATGGCAAGGGGGACTTCGTCGACCGGCGGAACGACCTCGATGGAGATGGCGAAGTCGATCCAATCGATGCCTGGGCTAAGTACGACAACATCGTGGATCTGGCCGAGGATCACGAATTGGACGTCATCGTCCGGCTGAGCAACCCCCCGGCCTGGACGCGGGAGCTCACCAACACCGTCGGTACCTATGCCCCGCCGGATGACCTGGCTGACTGGGGCGACTACGTCCATACCGTCGTCTCCCGCTACCGGGGTCGCATCCGCTACTACCAGCTGTGGAACGAGCCGAACGTCTATCCGGAATGGGGTGAGCAGCCGGTCGATCCCGAAGCCTACACCGAGCTTCTCTGCGAGGGGTACCGTCGGGCCAAGGAGGCTGACCCCGATGCGGTCATCATCAGCGGTGCGCTGGCCCCCACCATCTCCCTCCATCCCGGCCCCGGCCCTGCGCTCGGGATGAACGACTTCGTCTTCCTGCAGCGTATGTACGACGCCGGCGCGGGGGAGTGCTTCGACATCCTCTCTGTGAACGACTACATGCTCTGGTCCGGGCCCACCGATCGGCGCCTGCGACCCCTGAACGTCAACTTCTCCCGTCCCCGGTACATCCGCGACATCATGGTCGCCAATGGCGATGCCCATAAGCCGATCTGGATCGGGGAGATGAACTCAAACGCCGTCCCAAACGATCCGGATATCGCCGGAGTCGGTGATTACGGCCAGGTCACGCTGGAGGAGCAGGCTCGCTATGCTCCGCTGGCCTATGAGCGGATGATGGAGGAGTGGCCCTGGATGGGCGTGGCCAACTTCTGGTTCTTCAAGCGACCGGATGAGCGGGAGGCGAATCAGGCCATGTACTACTTCCGCATGGTCGATCCCGATTTCACGCCCCTTCCCGTCTATGGCGCCATGCGTGAGTACGCGAGAAACCTGACGCCCGTTCTTTACCCCGGCGCACACCAGGAGGATCACTGGGCCCTCACCTACGACGACGGCTGGGAGCGTATTGACGACAGGGCGGGGGAGGAGCGGTATCAGACGGCGACCCAGCTCGGCGCCACGCTTCGTTTCACGGTTGACGGGGCGAGTCTGGAGCTGGTGCCCGGCCCTGGCACGGGGGAGATCGCCGTGAGCGTCGACGGTGGATCACCGCGCCGAATCTCCCTGGCGGGCAAGCCTGTGCAGTTGGCCGGGGGTTGGCGACAGACACGGCGTGAGATAAGCCTGCGCGCGGT
>CAZQXX010000253.1:1882-4252 GCA_964597105.1 uncultured Anaerolineales bacterium | reverse complement strand
CGTGTAGTGGCAGTTCGAGCACTGCCCCCGGTAGTGCCCCACCGGCCGCGGGTGGCACGCCTTGCAGTCCGTGTACGTCGCGTGATCGAACGTGATCGCCGTCCATGTCTCCGTGCCGTCGTGACAGTCCGAGCACTGCCCCGGCCAGTGGCCCGTCGGCGTCGGATGGCACGCGATGCAATCCGTGGCCCCGGCGTGATCGAACGTGATGCTGTCCCAGCGCGCCGTCGTGTGGCAGTTCGAGCACGCGCCCTCGTAATGATCCGCCGGCACCTCGTCCGTGTGGCACGAGGCGCAGTCCACCAGCACGCTGTGATCCACGCTCACCTCGTGCCATTCCTCCGTGTTATGACACGCCGAGCACTGCGTGTCGTCGTGGTCGGCCGGCTGCTCGCCATCGTGACAGGACAGACAGTCGCTCCCCGGCTCGTGATCCCGGTTGCAGTACCACTCACAGGTGCAGTGGCAGTCGGAGCACTGGCCCGGCTCGTGGCCCGCCGGTGCCGGATGGCACGACCGGCAGTCGAGGGAGTCGTCGTGTTCGAAGTGGCCGGTGTCCCAGCTGCGGGTGGTGTGACAGCTGTCGCAACGGCCCAGATAATGGTCATTTTTGACGTGGCAGCTTGCGCAGTCCGTGAAGCCCGTGTGGCTGAAGGCGACCGGCTGCCACGCCTCCGTGCCGTGACAGCGGGAGCACTGGCCCGCGTAGTGGTCGCCCCGGCTGTGACACGCGGCGCAGTCGTCGCTCAGGGGCCCGTGATCCACCGTCACCGCGTCCCAGTCCTCGGTACCGTGGCAGGCCGAGCACTCGCCGGCATAGTGGTTGTGCACCGTGTGGCACGTGGCGCAGTCCGTGGCGCCGCTGTGCTCCACTGGATCGTCGTCCCACGCCTCGGTCGTGTGACAGTCGGAGCACTGATCCGTGTGGTGATCCTTCGGTGCGTCCCCCGTGTGGCAGTCCAGGCAGTCGTCGAAGCCGGCGTGATCGAATACAGCCTCCTCCTCCCAGTCCTCGATCTCGTGGCAGTTCGAGCATTGCCCCCGGTAATGGCCTTCGGGAACCCGTTCATCCTCCTCGTGGCACGCGATGCAGTCGTCGAAGCCCGTGTGGTCGAACGTCACCTCCTGCCAGTCCTCGACGTTGGGGTGACAGTTCATGCACGTGGCCGGATACGCCGCGTCCACCGCCGTGCGCCGCTCCAGCCGTAGCGCGCGCTCCGGTAGCTTCGCCAGCGCATGCGCCGGGCTGTCAGCCTGCACGTAGTGCCCCGGCGGGGCGTCCTCCAGGTGGCACGAGCGGCACTCCACGATCTCCTCGTGGTCGAACGTGTCCGGTCGCCATCCCTCCGTGTCGTGGCAGTCCTCACAGTCACCCGCGAAGTGATCCGCGTAGATCCGATCCACCGGTAGCTCGTGGCAGCTCTCGCACGTGACCGGCGTGTCCGCGTACCGGCCCTCCTCGTGGCACGCGCCGCACGCCACGTCCGCGTGCTGGCCCGTCAGCGGGTAGATCCCGTGATCGACGTCGTCGCCCAGGAACGGGATCGGCACCCCTTCGAGAAGCGACGGCTCCTTGGGCAGGAGCGCTACCCGCTCCTCCTTGGAGTTGCTCTCCCGCAATGCCGCCAGCCAGTCGCCCAGCTCCGCCAGCAGCGAATCCCTCTCTCCCTCCTGGAGCGCCGCCACCATCGGCTCCGCCCTCGCCAGCAGCGCCTCCAGCGTGCTTCGCATCTCCCTCTCCGCCTCCTCCGGCAGCCCGTCCATCCGCCGGATGGCGTCGCCCAGGCGCTGCGCGAATGCCACGGAGGCGACGCGCACCGCGCCCGGTTCGTCCGCCTGGGCCATGTCGGTTAGACGTCGCTCCGCCAGCTCGAAGGACAGCCGCGCCTGTTTCGTATTGTCGGCGATGAAGGCCAGCCGCCATCGTTCCGCCGTCAGCTGCGCCTGGTAGCCGGAGCTGCCGGGGCCGAAGGGATGCGTCTCCGCCAGGGTGAAGACCGCGCCTCCCGCCGTAAAGAGAAGCACATTGATGGCGATGAAGAGGGCCAGCACCAGTTTTCTCATCGTTCCTCCGTCCGCCTGGGGCCGACCAGGGTCCCGTTCTCACGTCTTTCCCTTCCGCCCCGGGCCGCGCCACACACGTGGCAGAACCGGGCGGGAGGCATCGGGGCGGCCCCGCACCGGCGGCACAGATCGCCAGCCTTCTGGAGGCACGCCTTCTGAAGGCCAGCTTCTTGTGGTTCGGCCGCCGGCTGGGAGCGATACCGCAAGGCGCTGAAGATCGCGATGCCCGCCCCTCCGACGAGCACCAGGGACCATAATGAGCTGCCCTGGTCGGTCTGGGGGACCCGTGCCGCCGTGGAGGATGCC
>CAZQXX010000253.1:0-1782 GCA_964597105.1 uncultured Anaerolineales bacterium | reverse complement strand
CCGTGGAGGATGCCTCCGTTTCGTTGGCCCCCGCCGTATCCCCGCTCCCCATCTCCATCCGCATCACGTCCTCCCGCGACAGGGAGGGGGCGGGGTCTGTTTTCGTGTAGCTCACGGTCACCGCGACGTCCTCGTTCGCCCTCAGCGCCCCCACGTCGATCTCGTGGACGGTGAATCCCATGTCGTCGAGACGCGTCTCGGTGGCCTCGGGATCCATCGCGAACCCCGTCGCCGCCCGGGGCTCCTGCACCGTTATGCTCCCGTCTGCCACCGCCTGCGGACTGTCGAAAGCGAACGTGAACCGCCGCTCGCCTGGATCCGCCCCCGCCTCGAACGGGTCATAGTAGTACTCGTAGAAGAAATGCGCGTCGTCCACCGTGTACGTCACCAGCGACCACCGCCCGTCCTCCGGGTCCGGCTCCGTGTCGTACGGCTTCGCCGTCATTGTCCCCATGTCCATGGCCGCCATCTGGTTGATCTGCGCGCCCCGCGGCACGCGGAACGTCACCGGCGCGGGGAGGTCCGGGTCCCCGTCTGTGCTGCCCAGCCGCCCCTGCACCACCACCAGCACCCGCGGGTCGTCGAACTCGGGCAGGATCTGGATCCGCAGCCGCTGGATGGTCATCTCGGAAGTGGGAGGTGGCGGCTCCTGCGCCGCGGCGGCGTCGGGCAGCGCGCCCTGCCCCAGGGTCAGCAGGCCCACCAACACCAGGAGCCATGCCGGGCGGCCGACGCCCCGTGTGGTGAGACCCCCCATTGAAAGAAGCTGCCGTCGCCTACGGATTCTGCACATCCGTGTGTCGGTTCCTGTTCTCCACGTCCATCGGGTAACCGGGCAGGAAAGACCCGTGCTCGCTCGCTTCCTCTTCCTCGACCTCCCGAGCCCTCAGTGGGCTGTCGAGGAACCGTTCGGACGGCACATCCTCCCCCGAGATCTGGTCCATCTCCCCCACCCGGTCGTACCGGTACTGCTCCCCCTCCCCCTCCTGCCCCGTCGGGTGGCAGGACGCGCAGTCGTCGATCTCGAAGACGCCCTCTTGGAGGTGGATCCGTTCCATCTCCGCCGGCGTGTGATCGTGACAGCCGTAGCACGTGTGGTCCGAGTACGTCTCCGTGTGGCACGTCTGGCAGTCGATCCGTCCTCCGCCGCCGTGATCCAGCAGGAACGTGTGGCGCGTCAGCCGGGCCGGCTTCCACGCCTCCAGCGTGTGGCAGCGGGAGCAGTTCAGCCCGAACCGCTCGGCGTGGGCCGCCGGCTGCTCGTGGCACGACCGGCACTCGTGTGGATCCTCCTCCTCGCTGACGCCCCCTTCGACCAGCGCCAGCTCCACCTGGGGCGGCCGCGGCGTGGCCGCGATCTCTCCCCGCCCGACGGCCAGCGCCTCTACCTCCGGCCAGTTCGCCGCCAGGATCAGCGTCACCAGCCCCTCCACCTCGTGGCTCTTCAGCAGCCCCCCCTCATCCACGTGCCATATCGACATGGGCGAGCCGTGGGGCGAGTGGCCGATGGTGTGGTACAGGGAGTCGTAGCTCGCCTGGCCCAGCGTGTTCAGGGCCGGCATTGCCCCCACCCCCTCGCCGGCCGGGCCGTGGCACGAGACGCAGTTCTCCACGTACGTCTCCGCCCCCGCGGTCAGGTACGTCGCCTGGAGCGTCGCTTGAGCCTGTTCCATGCGGTCGGATTCGACCTGCATGTAGACCGGCATGGCGACCACCAGGACCAGCAGCGCCACCAGGGTGATCAGCGTGTATTTATCCATCGTCCATTGTCCCATCGCTGCT
>CAZQXX010000252.1:0-4255 GCA_964597105.1 uncultured Anaerolineales bacterium | reverse complement strand
GTGTCCGGCACAGCTGCTTGCGCGTGCGACATGTGATTGTAGCACACTCGGAACGATGAAGCAACGCACGGCAGAACCCCCGTCTACCGCGCGGCAATCCGTCAAGAGCTGGCCTGGCGGTAGGCGACTCCAGCCGGGTGAGGCCTTCATCATTCTTGGCAAGTCGTGGCATATGGGCATAGCGGGTTGTTGTGCTAGTTCGAATGATTTGACGAAATGTTCGGCAGTGAGGTATAGATTAGCTCGGGAAACCGATCGTATGCCAACTGGATGTATGTTGCCATCGGCCAGATTGTTTGAAGGCCGATGACAAACTGGGTGTGGGCCCCGGGCACCGAACATCTCCCTTTTGCCGTTCTGTTGAGTGCCTGATATAATTCCTTTGACGATAGGTCGTCTCAGACGGAGGCGAATGACGATGGTTACAGTGAGAGTGTCTGACCAGTCCGATCTCCAGATCCCCCGTGGGCTCTCGGATGAGCTCTCTCTGTCTGACGGAGACCGAGTAGAGCTTGTGCGGCGGGGTGATGTTGTCATCCTGCAGAAGATCGACAGGCCAGGACCTGCCGAATCCCTGCGGGAGCTTGCGGGATTGGTGAAATCATCACTTGCGCCGGGTTCCGTGGACGTGTCCGAGTACATGAATAGACGAGGATATGAGTATCTCCGTGACACCCAAGATTAGGAGCCTGGATAACCCCCTCCCGGCGACGCTATACTGGGACGCGAGTTGTATTTCCTCCCCAGGGATGACTACCATCTGGCCACGATGCGATATCAGCGGATTGACAGCCTTGTGACGATGGGGGCTGATTTCCTCGTCGTTCCCGGGAACGAGCTCTTCACGTGCAACCCCACCATACTGGGGCAGAGCGTCTAGCCCGACACTTTGCTCGCTTCCTCTTACTGATCCGAACGTCTGAAACTGAACTGACTCGTTGGAGATAGGCTCAACTCGATGAGAAGCTTGATTCAAGAAGTCTGCTGAGATGCTTCCAGGTGTCCATCTGCGGCATCGGTTCTATCTGAGTCAGCGTGCGTGGTACACTATGATTAGGCGTCTGCATCCCAACGCGGTTGTTGGGGTGGTCCAGACCCCGCCGATGCCGAGGAGATCGTGACCTGGGTGGAGTGAGGAGACATCCGATGGAGAAAGAGCATTCGTGTAACTGCACCACCGGTTGTGACACGTATCGCTGCAGCTGCCTGAAAAACCACGAGCCCTGTGGCGAGGCCTGCGGGTGCGTCGATTGCCAGAATCCGCTGAACGGTGTGGACGTGGAGCGTCTGTCGCTCTGCGCCATTCAGAATATCGACGTCGTGAAAGGCCTTACAGATCAGGAGCTTCAGCGTGAGTACGAGCTTCCGTGTGGACACGGGGCGGTGCCGCTGGAGGAGCTGATCGGGAAGCACTATTGCCAGGAGTGTGGGGCTGGCTACTGGTACTCCTTCTGCTGGGAGACCCTGGTCGAGGACAGCTGCACCTGGCACTGCGAGGATTGCCGGCAGTGTCGGGATTGGCGCGAATGGCACTGCGAGAGGTGCGATAAGTGCACGTACGGAAAGACGATGCCGTGCATGCACTGTGGGAACACGTCCGGGATGAGGACGTTTCCATAAGATCCGGGTGGCATAGCTGGGGCGTGAAGACGAAGGGGGTATGTCTCCTGCGGCGGCCCCGGCCGAGCGTCCTCCGGGCGGTACGGCGCCGATGCTCATGGGGCTTCTGCTTCCGGAGCGCGTGCCCTTGACGACGGTGGCACGTGGGCCGGATGGGTCTGGAGAGTCGAATACGCAGGTGTTGGACGAGTGAGCGGGGTCGGGCGTCTCCGCCAGACAATGGAGGGACACATGGGTGGGAAACGACGAAGGGAACGGGGCCGGTCTGTGCTGATCAGGAGGGCGCGAAGGGGATTCAGCGGTTATCCCGTCGCCACTGTAGCGTACTACGGCCCGGATGACCAATTCGCGTCCAAAGTGGCCGTCGGCATCGTGCCAGCCGAGGGAGAAGGTGTGGCAGCCCTGGAGAGCTGGCACTCGGAGGGTGCGGACGTGCGCGACGATCCCACGATCAATCGGGAGATCGTGGCTTTCATCGATCGGCACGGGGTCAGATCGGTGGCTATGACGGAAGGTCCCATTGGCTGTCCCCACCAGGAGGGAATTGACTATCCAGAAGGAGAGAGTTGTCCGGAATGTCCCTACTGGGCTGGCCGCGATCGGTGGACCGGCCAGCTGACGGGCGATGCAGCTGGGCCGACTCTGAAGCCCTCGGCAGTTGTTGGCTGCGCCTGGTATCGAGCGGATCAGTGGGAGCGCCTGCGGGAGATCGCGGCGGATCCGGATAAGCTCGAAGAGACCCACGAGGAGTGGGTGGAGAACGCCGAGAGGGCGCTCCGGGGGATTCGGGAATCGGGGATGCGCGTGGAAAAGGTCGAGCTGGACGTCGAAGAGCTACTGACCTGGTGTGAGACGCGCGGGCTGGACCTCGACGCCAGCGCTCGGGCCCGCTACGCGGCCGAGCAGCTGCGCCAGCGCCACCGGGACTCTGCAGCCAGTCAGGATACCTGAGCGTGTGATGACGACCCTACACGGGCTGGTTCACACGCGTGGTCTGTTCAGTGATGGGGCCACGGATCCGGGTTGGGCGGACGGGACGGTAGAGGAGAGCGGGTGGTCTCTGGGCCTGCACCACGGGTCGGTCGGCGCGGATGGCGCCAGGTGCCCGGTGGAGTGACCAGAGCCGCACCTAGTCAAGGAGGCGGATGCGATGAGTGATGCACAGCGGTCTCGAGATGAAGCACGCGCGCTCTCCACGGAGCAAGAACGGATACTGCGAGAGCAAGAGATAGACGAAGAGGGCCCGGGAACCGTTCTGCGGGATCTCAGCGCCTTGTTGAGGTACGTTGAAGAGGAGGGAGGGGTCCGGGTGACCGATAAGCTGCGTCGGCTACCCCTTCGAGCGTTGCCTGAGATCAACGCTCGCATGACCCATCCCCTCGAGCTGGGGCTGCAGCGCCCTGTGCAGAAGTCCTTCCCGCATATCCACGGGCTCTACCTGCTGGTCAGGGCCTCGGGGTTGACCCGCGTCCAGGAGGGTGCTGAAAGACCGACATGGGTGGTGGATGAGGCGGTTCGCGACCAGTGGCTCCATCTCAACTCCACGGAGCGCTACTTCACGCTTTTGGAGACCTGGTTGCTGCGGGCCAGACCAGAGACGATCGGAGAGGGGAGGTCCGGTATGTTCTCCGTCCAGGAGACGTACGGCGAGTGCCTCAGTCTCTTCCGCCGTATTCCAGAGGGCGGGCTGGTGGTACCCGAGACCGATGCACAGGACTGGCTGCGCTTCTCGCCGGGGTGGCACAACCTGGGCCTCCTCGATCTCTTCGGGCTGGTGTCCGTTCAGGATCGTCCATCGGAGCCGGGCGAAGGTTGGCACATCGAGCGGATCGAGATCGAGCCTTTCGGAGATGCGATGATGAGCCTGCTGCTCGTCGGGTTCTTCGGTGATTTCGACAAGGTCCTGGCGTTCAGTGGCCCGGAGAGGGTCCCCGTCGGGACTCTCCAGCCGGTGCTCCAACCCTACTTCCCCGAATGGCGGCGGAACCTGGGCGTGTCTGACTGGTCGTTCAGAGAGGGGACCTACGTCTTCGCGGTCTCCCTGGCTGATCTCTGGTGGGGTCGAATCGCGCTGCCAGCCAGCGCCACGCTGGAAGCACTGGCGACAGCGATCATCAACGCCATCGAGTTTACCCACGATCACCTCTATCAGTTCTCGTATCGTGACCGGTTCGGCGCACTCCAGCACGTATACCATTCCTATATGGACGACGGGCCGTGGGCGGACGACGTCAGGATCGGGGATTTGCCGCTGGAGGAGGGGCAGGAGATGATGTACCTCTATGACTTCGGGGATCAGTGGGAGTTCAGCGTGACGCTGGAGCGGATCGATCCGCCTGACCCATCCCTCAAGGCCCCGGCGATGCTGGATGAGGGTGGCAGTCGCCCGAGTCAGTACCCGGCCTGGGACTCCTGGGAGTGACGTGCCGCCAGGCGTGACCTGCCAGGCTGAGGGGGCGATGGAGAAGGGACGGCGGACGGCCGACGGCGCTGCGGACGGCGCTGCGGGCTAGGACGACGGACGTGGTAACGTGCCAACGTGCTGACGTGCCAATGTCCTGAGGCCAGTATAGCCCGCGGGGACCCCGGTACACCCGATAGGTGGTCTCAGAGAGGATGATCAAAGTCGCCTGGA
>CAZQXX010000251.1:2395-4275 GCA_964597105.1 uncultured Anaerolineales bacterium | reverse complement strand
GTGGTCATCGACGTGCTGCGAGCGTTCACAACTGCGGCGTTTGCGTTCGACGCCGGGGCTGAAGCTATCACGGTGGTGTCCGACCTCGACGAGGCCTTCGCCCTGCGAGAGCAGCATCCGCGGTGGCTGATTATGGGCGAAGAAGGTGGGTTACCGGTGGAAGGGTTCGACTTCGACAACTCCCCGGCGGCATTTGTCGACTGTGATCTGAGCGGGCGACGCCTGATCCAGCGCACGAGCTCCGGCACCCAGGGAGTGGTCCGAAGCAAGCGTGCACGCCATCTCCTTGCTGCGAGCCTCTGTTGTGTGCGCGCCACCGTCCGGTACGTCTGGGAGCTGCGCTCTCGGGACCTGACGATGGTGATTACGGGATCGCATCGAGGTCGCCTGGGAGATGAGGACCTGGCCTGTGCTGATTACCTTGAGGCGCTGATTCAGGGGGTGGCACCGGACGACGAAGACGTGATCAAGCCGGTGCGGCAGTCGCACGCGGCACAGAAATTCAAGGATCCAGAGCAGCCCCAGTTCTTGCCGCTCGATCTGGAGTATGCGACGGATATCGACCGCTTCTCGTTTGTTATGGTAGTCGAGCAGCACCGTGGTCGTCACGTCATGCGTCCGGCATACGTCGAGGAGTGCGGTTGAAGCGCTGATGGCGGCGGCGGCAGTTCGTCGGGTTCGGAACGGAAAAGACCCGCAGCGGGGTGCGGCTCGTCGTGAGTCGACGGTGCCAGGTCCGTGAGGGCGTGCGGATTTGTCGGAGGGGAAACGAGCAGCGCTCGGTGCACGTGGGTCGGGAGGGGTATGGGATCGCAGTCTGAGGTGGTCCTGGACACGAATATCCTTGTGGCAGCGGGATTCAATCCCCAAAGTGCCTCTGCAAGGATCATCGAGGAGGTGAGGGCAGGGCGCCTGTCGCTGATGTGGAACGAGGACATACGGAGGGAGAGCAGGGCTGTCGTGGAACAGATCCCACCTCTCTCCTGGGATCGATTTGCGGGCCTCTTTGGTGAAGGAGGACACTACGCGGGATAAGTCTACCCCGAGAGAGTCGATCACGTCTCGGACCCAGACGATCGGAAATTCGCTGCTCTGGCAGGCGCTATGGACGCAGCGCTTGTAACGACTGACGATGACTTACTGGGGAGCCGGGAGCGTGGACACGTGCTCATCCTGACTTCCGATGAGTTCCTGGAGCGGAGATGACAGCGGAGACGCCGGCTCCACCCGAGCGGATGGCCGATTTCTTTGATGCCAGGTCAGAGAGCTACGACGAGCATATGGAGCGATCGGTCTCGGCCTTTCGCCGCTTCTACGACTCTGTTGCAGAGCCGATCCCCGAGACGGACGAGGCTGTGAAGATCCTGGACATCGGATGCGGGACCGGCCTGGAGCTTGACGCCATGTTCCAGCGTGCGCCGAACGCGCTTATCACCGCTATCGATATCTCACAGGGCATGCTAACTGAGTTGAGGAAAAGGCATCAGGCGCGTTCAGATCAGCTGACGCTGATCATCGGGTCGTATCTAGAGGTGCCCTTCGGCGACGCGGCTTACGACTATGCGGTGGCGGTGATGACGCTCCACCATCTGCTACCTGCCCGGAAGTTGGAGCTCTACCGGAAAATCATGTGTGCGCTTCGACCTGGAGGGACGTACATCGAGGGGGACTGGGTGGTTTCCCCGGAGGAAGAGAGGCACTATCTCTCGCGCTATGTGGAGACACAGAGGCACCTCGACCCGGGCGGGGAGGGCGGCTATCATGTCGATGTCCCGCTGTCTTTTGAGACGGAGCGCTCTCTGCTGATCGAGGCAGGGTTCTCGAGTGTGGATGTGATCTGGCGAGCGGAGGGGAACGCCGTATGGGTAGGGCATACCTGT
>CAZQXX010000251.1:0-2295 GCA_964597105.1 uncultured Anaerolineales bacterium | reverse complement strand
CATACCTGTTGAGCTCGAGCGGAAGGTGGCAAACAATGGCCCAGACAGCCGATCTCCTGCGCGCCATCGACCGTTGGCCGGATGGTGATGAGCGCGTCTCCGTGACGGGGCGCCCCGAGACGAAAGAGGAGCAGTAGCATGCCCACCAATCTCCCGCCAGACTACTTCAAGATTGAAGAGGAGTTTCGGAAGGCTGGGTCCACTGAAGAGAAGATCCGCCTTCTGACAGAGATGATGGGTGTCGTGCCCAAGCACAAGGGTACCGATAGGTTGCGTGCCGACCTGCGCAGGAAGCTGGCCGCCCTCAAGCGGGCGCCCAAGAAGCGGAAAGCTGTCGCTCAGTATCAGTCCCCCTATCACATCGACAGAGAAGGGGCCGGACAGGTGGCGGTGGTCGGCCCTCCAAACACGGGTAAATCGTCCCTGCTGAGGGCTTTGACCAACGCCACGCCCGAGGTGGCGCCGTATCCCTTCACCACCTGGACCCCGACGCCGGGGATGATGCCGTTTGATAACATACAGATCCAGTTGATCGACACGCCTCCGCTGAATGAGGACCACATTGAACCCGAGATGATGAATCTCATCCGCAGAGTCGATCTCGTTCTGCTGGTGATCGATCTGCAGGGATACCCGATCCAGGGATTTGAGGACGCCGTCGCCCTTCTCGAGGAGTACCGCATTGCGCCTGCTCATCTCGCAGAGACGCATGGAGAGGGCACGGGTTGGAGTTTCAAACCCTTCATCGTGCTGGTCAACAAGAGTGATCATCCGGACGATGACGAGGATGCTGCAGTGCTCCGTGAGTTGTTTGGCGGCGAGTGGATGTTGTTGCCCGTATCGGCCAAGACGGGCAGGAATCTGGATCAGATGAAGCGGATGGTGTTCGACCGCCTGGGGATCATTCGCGTGTACTCAAGACCCCCTGGAGAAGAGCCAGATCGAACACGCCCGTTCGTCATGGAGAAGGGCAGCACAGTGGAGGAGTTTGCGGCGAAGGTACACCGCGATTTTCTGGAGACCCTCAAGGCGGCCCGCATCTGGGGTGAGGGGGTCTATGATGGGCAGATGGTGGGGCGTGACCACGTGCTGCACGACGGTGACGTGGTGGAGCTACGGACGTAAACGCGATCCTGCGATGCAGGGCGTGTGGCGCTCAAGAGCGCTATCCTCAAGAGGGCTATCCTCAACAGCGCTATCCTCAAGCGCGCTCGATCAGCTGTTGTCTTTTCTCCTTGATCCGTTCCGCTTTCCGCTCGGCCTGGTTCACTTCGCGCTGGAGGGTATTGACGGTCGTCTCAACGTGGCGCCGCATCTCGATGGTTCTGTCCAGTGAGCTGCGGATCCTTGACTGAACCACCCAGTCGGCGATGAGCCCATCGAAGAAGTAATCGGCGAAGGTCTCAAAGCCTCCGACTTGGATATCCATCTCGACACCGGGTTCAACATCAGCGAGCTCACGCCGGAAGCGCCGCAACCGCTGCTGTGCCTGATGGATCCAGCGCCTCGCCTCGTCCACGCGCCCGTGCTTCGCAGCCGTCGTCAGCAGCCCGCCGCCGAGGAGATCGACCGTGCCCCAGTTCTCGGCGCCTCGAAGGGCTGAGACTGCGCCATAGAAACTGTTGAGGGCACTCTTGCCCGCGCTGATGGCTTCGCGCAGCTCCCGCAGGTCTGACTGCACATCTCCCTGAGCTTCTGAAAGCCTCAGCAGCTCTCGTGCATCCTCGCGGTCCGTCTGAAGCAGCGCCTGCTCCTTGCGCTTGAGCAGCGAACGATAGCGAGCCTCCACGTCTCCGAGCTGATCCAAACGATGCTCAAGATCCGCTATGTCACGCTCGAGGGCGCCAACGGCTTCCTCAGTTTCGTCGTGCCTCAGCCTGGCCGCCAGGAGCTCCTGACGTTCCTCTTCGAGTTGCTCCTGCTTGTTCCCCAGAACGCGGAGGAAGATCCCGCGCAGACTGAGCGTCTCCAGTGCTTCAACGTCAGCCTTCTCTCCGGTCAGATCGGTCTCCAGATCCCACAGCTGCTGCCGTTGTTCGTTGAGGCTGCGCCGGGCCCGAGCCAGGGATCGCTCGAGATCCTCTTTCTCTCTGAGCTTCTCTTTGAGGCTGACTATCTGTTGGTCGAGTTGTTGGAAGATGTCCTCATGTGGGGTCATATAAACTTCACCCTCCGAAATCCGTGCCCACTGATGATGGGGGGCTCTGTTCAGCCAAAGGAGTCGGTTCTGTCTGATGTGTCCGGTCCTATCGCTGGACGTCGTGGTCGCGCTGACGAATCACCGAGTTGATCGGA
>CAZQXX010000250.1:0-4284 GCA_964597105.1 uncultured Anaerolineales bacterium | reverse complement strand
GCAGAGAGAGGTCGAGAGGTCACGGTCATCGACGCCGATCCCGTTGGGGGACTGGCGCAGGCGCTGGGTCTGCCCGATGAGCTTGTGGCGCAGGTGACCCCGGTGGCCCAGATGGACGACCTGATCTACGAGCGGACTGGTGCGAAGCCCGGTACCTCCGGCGGGTTCTTCACTATGAATCCCCGCGTGGACGACATCCCGGAGCGGTTCAGCGTCACCCATCGCGGCATCCGCTTCCTCCGGCTGGGGACTATCGAGACCGGGGGCAGCGGTTGCATCTGCCCGGAGAGCGCGCTACTCAAGGCACTGGTGACCCACCTGCTGCTCTATCGTGACGAGATGCTGATCCTCGATATGGAGGCGGGCGTGGAGCATCTGGGGCGGGCCACGGCGCAGGCTGTCGATGCGTTCCTCGTGGTGCTGGAGCCCGGGCGCCGCAGCCTCACGACTGCCGAGCGGGTGCGCGAGTTGGCTGAGGATATTGGCATCACCCACGTGTACGCGGTGGGCAACAACATCCGTGGTGAGCGTGATGAGGTCTTTCTGAGGGAGCAGAGCCCCGTCCCGGTTCTCGAGTTCCTCTCGAGAAACCCGGAGTTGACCGACGCCGACATGCGGGGCGAAGGGATCTACGACGCTGCCCCCCAGTCCGTTCGGGAGGCGAGGGAGCTAGTGGCAGCGTTGGAGGCGTTGTGAGACGTGGGGGCTTGATCTCCCTTTTCTGTCTCACGCTGGTGACGCTCGTCGTGGCGTCGACCTCCTCAGCTCAGGCGGAGGAGCCACCCCCCGCGGCGGTGGTGGAGGGCGTGGTCGGCCATCCGCAGGAGCGGAACCTGAGCTGTGAGTCCCGTTCGGCAACGGACCTGGCAGCCTATTGGGGAGTCACGTTCACTGAGGGGGCATTCTTCCGACGGTTGCCGAAATCGGACAATCCACAACGGGGGTTCGTCGGGGATGTGGACATGCCGCCGGGAAGCATGCCCCCACTGGGGTACGGCGTTTACGCCGAGCCTGTCGCGGCGACGCTGCGCAGTCTCGGACTGGACGCCGAGGCTCACACGTCCCTTGATCTGGATACGCTGCAGAAAGAACTGGCCGCTGGGCGGCCAGTTGTCGTCTGGGCCACCTACGACATGCAGCTGCCGGGCGTGGAGACGTGGGTTTCGTGGGATGGCGTCGCGTCGACGGTGGTGCGGTGGCAGCACACCTTCATCGCCGTTGGTTACGATGAAGGTGGGATCAGCCTGATAGACGCCTACGATGGTCAGATGAAGACGTTCTCTTACGAGGCCTTCATCCCCGCGTGGGATCAGCTGGGTCGGATGGCCGTGACTGCCGCAGGGCCGCGGCAGCGGCCTTCGAAGCTGACCTGGGTGGTAACCGAGTCAGACACAGGTCTGCAGTTTGTCGTCGATGGCCGATGGAGAGTCGGCCCTCAATGAGCGTCTAGTAGACGGGCCGTAATGTGCCCCGGCGGTATGATGGCCCGGCGATTGCGTCAGGCGAGGTGTCACATATGTGCCCATCTACCAGAATACTGATCTACTGACTAACCCTGTGAGGAGGAACGATGCGTGACCTACACGACGTCCAAGCCATGTTAGAGAAGGTCGGCATTCCTGGACAGGATGCCTATGATCTATCCGACAGCCCCAAGACGTTCCCGGACGGGGCTCACTATCGCATGGAGATCTCCGGCGTTGAGCGCCCGCAGGTGCTGGAGGCGCTCATCGACGAGATGGAGAAGCGCCAGATCCCCATCCATCGCCTGATCTCCACCGTGATGGGGTCGACCCTGCTGGATGACGCTGAGTTGAAGGATTTCGCCCAGATGGCCGCCGATGCCGATCTGGAGGTGATCATCACTCCCGGGCCGCGTTCCGGTTGGGACGTGGGGCGGCAGTTGGTGACGCCGGAGGGTGGGCTCTCTGGGCTCCGGTACCGGGGATCGGACCAGCTCACATACGTCATTGCGGAGTATCTGCGATGCATCGATCTGGGCTTCCGCGGGTTCCTCTGTATCGATGAGGGGCTCCTCTGGCTGATCAGTGAGCTGAAGAAGACGGGGGATATCCCAGAGGACGTGGTCTTCAAAGTGAGCATCTACGCCGGCCATGCGAGCGCGGCCGGCGGCAAGGTGTTGGAAAGCCTAGGCGCCTCGACGTTCAACCCGCTGGGTGATCTGACCCTGCCGGAGCTGGCCTCCATCCGGAAGGCGATTGACATCCCGATGGATCTGCACATCATGCTGTCTGAGTCCTTCGGTGGGTTCAATCGCTTCTACGAGGGTGCTGAGATGGCCCGCGTCTGCTCGCCGTGCTACTTCAAGATCGAGCCCGGGCCGGCGCTGGCGGCAGGAGCGGGTGCCTGGTACAAACCGTGGACGAGTCCGGATATGTTGGCGTGGCAGGCCCGTGAGAAGGTCAAGTATGCGCAGATCATCCACGAGCTCATCCAGGCCACGAATCCGCAGCTGACGCTCTCGGAGATCGGCCCGGCCGATCTGGCCATCCCGGCGGTGTAGAACGAGCGTCCTGGTTGTCATTCCAAATCGCAGGCCAATATCGAACTCAGGAGAATAGAGACGAGACATGGATAACTTGACTGAGCCGTTCGTCGAATTGATCCGTCGAGCGGCGACCGACCTGCCCCCGGACGTGGAGGCGGCGCTGCGGAATGCCCGGGACCGAGAGGCGCCCGGGTCAGCCGCGCAAGGTGCGCTGGACACGGTTCTGGAGAATGTGGCCATCGCGCGGGAGAACGCCACTCCGATCTGTCAGGACACAGGGGTCCCGATCTTCTATGTGCGCATTCCGGGCGCACCGTCCCAGGGCAACGGGGCGGACGATCTGGCCCGCGTAAGCACTCGCTATCTTCAGGATCAGATCGAAGGCGCAGTCGCTGAGGCCACCCGGCGCTCCTACCTCCGCCCTAACGCGGTCGATCCGGTCACCGGGCGCAACAGCGGCAACAACCTGGGGAAGGGTTTCCCATCCTTCCACTTTGAGGAGTGGGACGAGGACGCCATCGCGGTGGATCTCCTCCTCAAGGGCGGAGGAAGTGAGAACGTGAGCACCCAGATCAAGCTGCCTCATACCCCTCTGGACGCTGGACGTGACCTCGACGGCGTCCGAAAAGTCGTTCTGGATGCCGTCTATCAGGCGCAGGGGAAGGGATGCGCCCCCAGCGTGTTGGGCATCGCCATTGGCGGCGACCGCGGCAGCGGCTACGTTCACGCCAAGGAGCAGCTGTTCCGTCCGCTGGACGACACGAACCCGGATCCGGCGCTGGCCGAGCTCGAGGAGCGACTGCTCCAGGAGTGCAATGAGCTGGGGATCGGGCCTATGGGCTTCGGTGGGAAGACGACCGTCTTCGGCGTCAAGATCGGCGCCTATCACCGCCTACCAGCGTGTTATTTCGTCAGCATCGCCTATATGTGTTGGGCCTGCCGGCGAGCGAGTATGACGGTGCGCGGCGAGGAGGTAAGCTTCCAATGAGCGCAAAGGCGTTGACGATTCCGATCTCCGAGGAGGCTGTTCGCTCCCTCCACGTCGGCGATACCGTCTATCTCTCCGGCGTTGTCGTCACCGGGCGCGACGCTGCGCACAAGTACGTGATCGAGACCTTCATCCGTCCGTCTGTCGTTCCCGAGACGGAGCGCGAGGTGTACGAGGCGTTGAAGCGTCTGCTCCACGAGGGCGTCATCTACCACTGCGGCCCGGTGGTGCGCCAGCGGGAAGGTGGTGAGTGGGAATTCGTCGCTGCGGGACCGACTACGTCAATCCGTGAGGAGGTCTACGAACCCGAGGTCATCGAACACTTTGGACTCCGCGGCGTCATCGGCAAAGGCGGGATGGGCCCCAATACGCTCCGTGCCTGTCAAGAATATGGCGCAGCCTATCTCCACGCCGTGGGCGGAGCGGCCTCTCTCATCGCCGATGCGGTGCAGGAGGTCATCACCGTGCACAAGAAGGACGAGTTCGGAGTGCCAGAGGCTTTCTGGGTCATCCGCGTCGAGGATCTCCCCCTGGTGGTCACGATGGACACCCATGAGGAGAGCATTCACGACCAGGTCGAGGCGACGTCGAGAGCCGCTCTGGATCGACTGATGGGCAGCTAGATCGTATCGGCTGACCAGTTTGCTGGTTTGCCGATTCGCGAGTGTGCTAATCTACTGGCCTACCCACGTCCCAAGAGCCAAATGAAATACTGGAGAGAACCACTTGACTTGAAAGACATCCGCGTCCCTCACGGCGAGATCCACGTGCTGGTGGAGCGCTGCAA
>CAZQXX010000249.1:0-4295 GCA_964597105.1 uncultured Anaerolineales bacterium | reverse complement strand
AGGGCACAACAAGACGGGGAGAGCCACAGGAAGCGCCAGGCGCACTGGGAAAGCGAGAAAGCATAGAGTATACTGGGGGGAGAAAGGCCAAGGGCCATGTGCATTCGCTAGACCGGGCGCGTCGCCCGGCAGGACGTTGAGAGCCGCTATGGACATCCATCACCTCGACTGCGGACCCGTGCGCCCCGTCTTCCCACGGTTGACGTCGACGCTGCTGTGCACGCTCGTGCAGGCCGGCGACGAGCTGATCCTGGTGGACACGGGGCTGGGCCGGGCCGACCTGACGGCACCCTCGGCCCGCATGCGGTTCTTCACCGCGCTGATGCGCTGCGAGAGGACGGTGGAGAGGACGACCGCGTGCCGCATCGCGGCCATGGGGTACGATCCGGGGGCAGTGAAGCACGTGATCTTGACCCACCTCCACCTGGATCACAGTGGGGGCGTGCCCGATTTTCCCGATGCACTGATCCACGTGATGCGCCCGGAGCTCAAGGCGGCGATGCAACCCCGAGGTGCCCAACGACTCTTCTACGAACCAGGGCACTGGGAGCACAAGCCGCACTGGTGCACACACGAGGAAGCGGAGCCAGAGGACTGGTTCGGCTTCGATGCCATCCGCGTCGAGGAGATCGCCTCGGCGGAGGTACTGATGATCCCGCTGGCAGGGCACACGCCGGGACACGCAGGCGTTGCCGTCCGCATGGATGACGGCTGGGTGCTCCACTGCGGCGACGCGCTCCCCTTCGGCGGCCTCGAGTCGGACGCGCCGGACTGGATCTCCGCCCTGGTGTTGGGACCTCACGGGAGTCGGATTCGCCAACTGGCGCAGGAGCATGGCGATGAGGTCGCCATCGTCAGCTCGCACCTGCCCACGAGCGACCCCAGGCTGGCGTAGAACAGGTCGCTTCGCACCCTCGTGGCCGCGGTCTCCGGGCAGATGACGCATCCGCCAGGAACACAGGGGAAATGTTGGCCG
Source organism: uncultured Anaerolineales bacterium (assembly GCA_964597105.1). GTDB lineage: Bacteria > Chloroflexota > Anaerolineae > B4-G1 > B4-G1 > SKLM01. The sequence goes on along the minus strand of CAZQXX010000249.1, from coordinate 3,319 downwards.
CTGAGTGCGCACCCCATAAGCCGGCGGCCATTAGCGGGAGCTAGCAGAAAGAGGAGACGTGACTATGGATAAACGCGCGTATCTGATCTGCCCGGTGCGAGGGCACGACATCAGCGAGACGGCGGACCTGGTGCGCCGTCTGGAGGCGGACGGCTGGGACGTCCACTGGCCGCCCCGGGACACGGATCAGGAGGACGACACGGGCTACCGCATCTGCCGGGACAACCGGGCGGCGATCCGGGCAGCCGACGTGGTGTTCGTCGTCTGGGATGGGAAGAGCAAGGGCTCTCTCTTCGACCTGGGGATGGCCTTCGCCATGGAAAAGCCCATCCGCGTGGTCGAGCTGCCCCCGGACACGGACGAGCGCTCGCTCCAGAAGATGGTGCGGGAGTGGGAGCGGCGCATGGCGTGAGGGCAGGGCCAGCCGGCCTGCGCCCAGGCGGCAGATGGCTCGTGACGAGCTAGGCACCCGCCGCCGGTATGGGAAGGCGGCGTCGACAGCGCGTCCCTCCGGCCCGTGCAACGAGTGTTCCACCTCACACGGATCCGCGCCCCTGGGCGGAAGGCCTCCGGAACTCAGACGCTCGGACTTCGTCACTCCTCTACGGCTGTTCGTTGTAATAAATCAGCTGCGAACGGATATATAGTTATGAAGCACCGAAGCAGCCGGTACCTTGCAAGGAACGAAGCCGCGCGCATCACTGGGCCTGGATCCGACCCCGTGATAGCGAAAGCGAGTGGAAGGGAACGAGTGGAATGGAGTGTACATTGAGCATCCCCGACGAACTGGTCCACATAGAGCGTGCGCGGGTGGAGCCATCCGCCTTCGCTCAGCTCTATGATCATTACTTCCCCAGGGTATACGGATATCTCGTGTACCGGGTCCAGGACCCACAACTGGCCGATGACCTGGCTGCCCAGGTATTCGAACGGGTGCTGACCTGCCTGGACCAATACCGACCGGAGCGAGGGGCCTTCAGCACGTGGCTCTTCGCTATCGTCCGCAACTGCCTGAAGAAGCACTGGCGGCGCCAGAAGATACGTCAGCTCGTGTCGCTGGACGCCATCCGGGACCACCCGGCCCCCACACCGGCGGTGGAGGAGATCGTCGCCAACAACGACCAGCTGGAGCGGCTCCTGCCAATGATACGGTCCCTGGACGAGCGAGAACGGAACATCCTGGCCCTGAAATTCGGCGGTGAGTTGAGCAACCAGGACATCGCTGAGATCACGGGGCTGACCGCCAACCACGTGGGGGTCCTGGTCTATCGAACATTGAGACATCTGCGCGCCGCGCTGCGCGAGGAGGAAGCATAAGATGAGCCACGACGACCGGATAAGACAGTTGAACGCGGACATCGACCGCCTGCTGCGCCAGCCGGGCGCGACCGTTGAGAGCGGTGACCGTGACTATGACGAGCTGCTGGGCGTGGCGCAGGTGCTGGCCCGGGCCGACCTGGCAGCGTTAAGCCAGACGCGCCAGGCGACCAAACAGCGCCTCTTGGAGCGGACGACGGCGGGGCGCCGTTCCGGCATCAGGTTCCAGCCGGTGCTGGTTGGAGCGATGGCCGTGGTGGTTCTGGTGGCGGCCGTCGTCACGGTCCCTCCCCTCCGCGCGATGGCACAGGACGCTATACAGGGCATCGGCCGCATCCTCTTCACGCGGGAGCCCACCCCGGCCGAGGAGCTGTTCGCCACCGAAGGCGAGCTTCGTTTCGATGACGCCCCAATACCGGAGCGGGTGACGCTGGCGCAGGCCCAGGAGCGATTCGGCGCCTCCATCTTGACGCCCACGCATCTGCCGGAAGGCATGGCGTTGCAGAGAGTGGGTATCGTCGAGGGGGAAGACACGATCGCCGTCCAGCTGACGTACGATGGCGAGTTTCTCGTGACGATCAACCAGATGCGGACCCGAGATGGGTCCTCCCTGGAGTTGCCGCTGGGGGGCACCGTAATCGCCCAGCCGGTGACGGTCCGAGAGACAGAGGGCGCGTGGCTGGAGGACGTGCCGAATGCCATCGGCGGTCTGGCCTCTGAGGAGGACTCGGACGTCATCGGAGGACGACTCCTCTTCTACGACAACCTCTTGATCTGGGACGAAGCCGATGTCGTCTACACGGTCCGTGCGAACAGCGGTCGAGCACCGGAGGGCGAGGGGATCATAGTGACCGGAGGAGAGCCGGCCCTATCACTGGACGAGGTCGTGCAGATCGCGGAGTCGCTGCGGCCCCTGGAGTGATGCGCTGGAATCGCGTTGACTCGACCGCTGAGACGTTGAGTGAGCAAACGGCAAGCTAACAAAGGAGACAGAGACGTGACGACGAGACTGTTGGAGAACAAGATTCCGATGATGGTTGTCGCAGGAACCGTGGCTGTGTTCGCCTACTTGCTGCTCGGGGGCCCGCTGCCCGGGCCGGTGGGGGAGCAGTACGGCACCTACCTGGGAGCGCTCTTCGGCGCCGTCCCGAGCGCCCACGATGTGAGAACGCTTGTGTTCCGTTCCACCTTGATCTTCCTGGCGGCGTTCAGCTTGAGCTGGTTGGCGCTGACGTGGCTGGAGCCCCGGCGCCAGGTGGCGAGCGCAGGATCCGGGGACTGACGACGCCCCGCGGGCGATTGGCATGGAGAGCACCCCGTCCTGGTCCGGACGGGGTGCTTCTGCACGACTGGTCGAGGAAAGCACAAGGATGACAGGGCCGCGTCACGGGCCTGGTCGGCATCCGCGCGGAGACGAGATCGAGAAGGTGACTTTCTCGATGGACGGTGTGGGGACGGAGCGCGCTGATGGGCGCCGAGCAGCGGGCGAAGCCGAGCCAATCCCCCCTCAGGGTGTGTAGAATCGAGCACGCGATGATCGACCGGCAGGCTGTTGCCGCCGACGACGCCCGGCCTGGCGTCAGGCACAAGGAAGGACCAGGGCGGCAATGAATGCAAGGAGAGAAACAAGCGACACACGGACATCAGGGACGTCTGCCCACAGGTCGTCCCGTGCACGGCGTGCACGGAGAGGAACTTCCCCTATCCCGACAGATGCCCCGATGGAAAGCGGAAGATGGGAGAGATCTCAGACGCGGCGATCTGGTTCCAGTGCTGCAAGTGAGGCATGTGGACAGCGATGAACAAACGGCCAAATGGCCGCGCCTGGAGTTGACATCCGAGGCAAATCCGGTATACTAGTCTTTGTCGGGCGCGTAGCTCAGTTGGTCAGAGCGCTACACTCACATTGTAGAGGTCCGGGGTTCGAGTCCCTGCGCGCCCACTCTCGCCGGGACATCATTGCGCCCTAATTGCACGGCGAGGAGAACGGCTGATGCCTTGA
>CAZQXX010000248.1:0-4313 GCA_964597105.1 uncultured Anaerolineales bacterium | reverse complement strand
GCGCTTCTCCCGCGACCACCTCGCCACCCTCCTCTGGGGCGAGACCACCCAGGAGCGCGCCCGCTATAACCTCCGCCGGGCCCTCTGGCACCTCCGGGAGGCGCTGGACGAGGTCCGCCTCTCTCCCGACGAGGTCGTCTCCAGCGAGGATTCCCGGGTGTGGATGCCCGCCTCCGCCCCGTGCTGGCTCGACACCCAGGAGTTTGAGGAGGTCCTGGAGACGGCCCTCCACCATCTCCAGGCCGAGTTCTCCCCCGCCTCCCAGGGCGTCCGCCGCGTCCGCGACACCATCGACCTCTACCGCGGCGATTTCCTGGCCGGCTTCTCCGTGTCTCAAGCGGCCGACTTCGACCACTGGGTCCTTCTCGAGCGCGAGCGGTTCTTCCAGCTCCTCCTCCGCGCCCTCAGCAGCCTCATCCAGAGCTTCATCGCCTGGGGGGAACGGGACGAGGCCATCGGCGCGTGCCGGCGCCTCCTGAAGTTCGACCCCATCCAGGAGGACACCCACCGCCTCCTCATGCGCCTCTACTGGGACACCGGCCGCCGCACGGAGGCCCTCCGCCAGTACCGCACCTGCCGCGAGATCCTCCGCCGCGAGCTGGATGTGGAGCCCGTGGCCGAGACCCGGGACCTCCACGAGCGCATCCTCCAGAACGAGGTATCCCCCGCCTCCATCTCGTCCCTGACCCTCACCTCCCGCCTCGCCCTCCCCCGGCCGGCGCCGGAGACCCTGGCCCGCCCCCGTCTGTTCAACCTCCTCGACGACGGGCTCCGCGTCCCCCTCACTCTCGTCTCGGCGCCGCCCGGCTATGGCAAGACGACCCTCGCCGCCCAGTGGGTGCGATCCCGGTCGGATCTGGCGCGCGATCCATCCACCCTCACCGCCTGGTACCGCCTCAGCGAGACCGACGACGCCCCCTTCACCCTCATCGAAGGGCTGGCCACCTGCCTCACCCGCCAGCGTCCGGCTCTCGGCCACGCCCTGCGGGATATCTACGGCCTCTCCGCCTCCCAGGGAGACCCGCGCCGCGCAGCGGGCCTGCTGATCCAGGCCCTGACCTCCCTCGACCGGGTGACCCTCGCCCTCATCCTCGACGACGTTGAGCTGCTCGCGGGTTCCAAGAGCCAGGAGATGCTCCGCTTCCTCCTCAGGCATCTGCCCCGCAACGTCCACGTCTATATGCTCACCCGCATGGACCCCGAGCTGCCCCTGGGCAGGATGCGCGTGCGGGGCGATCTGATCGAGGTCCGCCAATCGGAGCTCCGCATGACCGAGGAGGAGACCGAGCGCTTCCTCGACACCGCCAGCGGACCCGAGCTCACAGACGGAGAGATCAGCCGGCTCACGTCCCTCGCGGAGGGGTGGGCCGCCCCCCTCTGGCTTGCTGCCAACGCCCGCGGTCGCTTCGCGGCCACCCTCGACGACGTCTGGGAGGCCCTCTTCGCCTACCTCCGCCAGGAGGTGCTGGTCGCCCAGCCTGTGGCTCTCGGCGACTTCTTGCTGCGCACCGCCGTCCTCAACCGGCTCACCCCCACCGTCTGCCGGTCCTTGCTGTCGGAAGGCGAGGACGACGGTCAGGCCGCCGCCAGGCTGGCCGAGCTCCGTCGCCGCAACCTCTTCCTCCGTCGGGTCGCCTCCGGCGGGCCGCTCAGCGAGCCCCAGTACGCCTTCCACCCCCTCTTCCGGCGCTTCCTGCGCACCGAGCTCCCGTACCATTTCTCCCGGGCGGAGATCGACGCCCTCCATCGCCGCGCGGGACGGGCCTGGGAAGCACTCGGGGACGCCGACGAAGCGCGGTTCCACCGCAAGCAAGGCGGTAGCCCCGGGGCGCCGCCCAACCCGGGCGAATAGCCCTCGCCCCTTCAGATTAGCAGCCCTCGCCCGACCGGCGCCGACGCCACCGTCCGACAGGCGTCGCGGTCAGACAGTCATCAGATAGTCATCCGACCGTGGTCACGCCCAGGCTGCGGCAGTCTCCCAGGCTGCGACGCTAGCCCGGCCTGCCACGGAAGCCCTGGGCACACCGCCCCTCGAAGCATCCCGCCGAAGAGGCCCCTGGCCCCGTATCGACCACGATCCAGCCGCTGGAAGACCCCCCACCCGTGTAGTCCTTTCTTCCTATTCCGGCCCCCCGCGGGCCTAGGGCCGCCCCTTGACACGCCCCGTGACACGCTCTGCGAGACGCCCGCCTGCTACCGTGCAAGCTATGTATTCCTGGCACGTGGTTTGCGTCGGACTCCCCTCTGATCGAAGGATTGGCACACGTGAAGCCTAGGGTTGGCGTCGCCGTCGGCGTCCTGCTCGCGGTCGTCCTTTGCGGCGCCACGTTGGCACCGGCTCCCTTCGCCGGCGCCGGCGCGGCCCTCGCATCCTCGGACCAGGCCCTCGTCATCGCCGATCCAGACGCCGACCTCGACGCCGTCGCCGACGCCATCCGCGAGTCCGGCGGCCGTGTGACCCACACTTTCCCACCCGCCGCCCTCATCGTCGAGGGAGGGGGGAAGCTCCCATCCGACGCCGGGGTCCGCGCCGTCTACCAGCACGAGGTCGGACCGATCGCGATGGCCTCCCTCCGTGGCGCCGCCCGTCGGGCAGCCCGGGTCTGGAACCAGCTGCTCGCGCCGGCAACCTCCCCGGACACCCAGACCCTCGACGCCCTCCAGGCGGACCTGGTCGGCGACGCGCTGACGTCGTCCAGCCCGTCGATCCTCACCACCGCGAGCGTCGAGGACGCCGATGCCGCCTCCCTTCCCGGATTCAAGCAGACCAGTGAGTTCTTCATCGGCAGCGTCGCTGTGGGCATCGTCCTGCCCCAAAGCGATGGGAGCATCGAGCCATCCACCGAGGAATGGACTGATGAGGAGCGCACCACCGTCATCAGCGAGATCGTCGCGGCCCTCGACTGGTGGGCGGCCCGCGAGCCCAGGGCGACCCTGAGCTTCGTCTACGACGACAATGGCGGCCAACCCATCAGCACCGGGTACGAGCCCATCAACCAGCCGTACACAGACGAGCACACGTGGATCACCGACGTGATGGAGCGGAAGGGGTACACGGGGTCATCCTACTTCGAGCAGGTCTACGCCTATAACAACGTCCTGCGGGAGGCCTACGGCACCGACTGGGCCTTCACCATCTTCGTGGTCGACAGCTCCGAGGACGACGATGACCGCTTCCCGGACGGCATCTTCGCCTATGCCTACACCGGTGGACCCTTCGCCGTGCTCACCTCCGGAAACGCCGGCTACGGCATCGAGAACCTCGACTCGGTCGTGGCCCACGAGGTCGGCCACATCTTCTACGCCCTCGATCAGCACGAGGGAGCGCGGAAGGACTGCACGCGCCGCTCCGGCTACCTGGACGTGGAGAACCAGAACAGCCTCTACGGCGACTGCACGTCCGATGAGCCGAGCATTATGCGCTCCCACATCGAGCCCTACGCCGCGGGTGCCGTCGACCCCTACGCGCGCGGTCAGGTCGGGTGGCGGGACTCCGACGGAGACGGGATCCTCGATCCCGTCGACACCACTATCCTGCTCAGCGACGTCGAGGTCGTGACCGACCCGACCGACGCCAGCATCTACACCATCACCGGGGACCTGGAGGAACAGCCGTATCCATCACCCTCCCGCCCCAGCGTCACCATCAACACCATCGAGTCGGTCCACTACCGCGTGGGCAGCGGGGACTGGATCGCGGCTGAGCCGACGGACGGCGCGTTCGACGCATTCCGAGAGTCCTTCCACGCCACCACCGACTCCCTTCCGACGGGTGAGTTCGACGTCGACGTCCGGGCCGTGGACTCGGCCGGCAACGTGCACGTCGAGACTCTCGCCACCATCTCACCGGTCAACCCGGTCGACGAGATCCTGGATACGACCCTCATGCACACGGCGCTCCAGAGCGTGGAGTCGACGGCGGAGACGGTCCCTTACCGCGGTCAGGCCACATCCCGCGTGAGCTACGTCGCTGGCACCTACTATCGCGTGGACCAGGGGGATTGGAACCTCGTCACCCCGGATGATGGCGCGTTCGACGAGCCCGAGGAGTCCTTCTCCTTCACCGTCGCCCTCGACGAGCTCAGCGCCGGCACGCACGAGATTCAGGTCTACTCGATCGACGGCGCGGGGAACGTCGAGCCGACCCCGGCCATCGCCATCTTCAGCGGCGGGCTCCGGCAGGTGCGAGTCTTCTTCCCGTTGATGATGAAAGGCCGCTAGCCGTCCGGAGCTCGGTCACTCAGGACCGGGCCCTCTTCGTACAACCCCGTCGCTGCGCGCAAGACCTCCCCCGCCCGGGGATCCTGCGCCGC
>CAZQXX010000247.1:0-4327 GCA_964597105.1 uncultured Anaerolineales bacterium | reverse complement strand
CATCATCATCTTAAGGAGGAAAGCATGCCTGTCGAAAAAGTGTATCCTGTTCCCAGCGATATCGAGATTGCTCATGAGGCGGAGTTGATCCCGATCCGGGAGATGGCCAAGAAGCTCGATCTGGTCGAGGATGATCTGGACCTTTACGGCAAATACAAAGCCAAGGTCCACCTGGACGTGCTCGACAAATTCGCGGATCGAGCGCAGGGCAAGTACGTCGACGTGACGGCGATCACCCCCACGCCCCTGGGCGAGGGGAAGACCACCACGACGGTCGGTCTGACCGAGGCTATGGGGAGTGAGCTGGGCAAGAACGTGATGTGCTGCATCCGACAGCCGAGTATGGGACCCACGTTCAACATCAAGGGCGGTGCCGCTGGTGGCGGTTACAGTCAGGTCATTCCGATGGAGGATTTCAACCTCCACCTGACCGGTGACATTCACGCGATCAGCGTGGCGCACAACCTGGTTGCTGCTGCGCTGGATACACGTATGTATCACGAGAGCCGACAATCTGATGAGGCACTCAAGCGCCGCGGGCTTGAGAGGCGGCTCGACATCGATCCAGAGACCATCACATGGAACCGCGTTGTCGACATCTGTGATCGCTCGTTGCGCGAGATTAGTGTCGGCCTCAACGATGCTGAACGGAGCGAGTACTTCCCGCGCAAGACGGGGGTTGATATCAGCGTGGCCAGCGAGCTGATGGCCATTCTGGCGCTGGCCACCAGCCTGAAGGATCTTCGGGAGCGAGTCGGAAAAGCCGTTGTCGCCCTCGATAAGAAGGGCGAGCCGGTCAGCCTGGAGGATCTGGGTGTGGCCGGTGCGGTGACGATCCTGCTCCGGGATGCGCTGATGCCCACTTTGATGCAGACACTCGAGGGGCAGCCGGCCTTCGTCCACTGCGGACCGTTTGCCAACATCGCTCACGGCAACTCGTCCATCATTGCCGATCAGATCGCCGTCAAGCTGGCGGATTACGTCATCACAGAGAGCGGCTTCGGTGCTGATATCGGCATGGAGAAGTTCTTCGACATCAAGTGCCGCTACTCGGGCCTGATCCCGGACGCGGTGGTGCTGGTTGCGACGATTCGGGCTCTCAAGATGCACGGCGGCGGTCCCACGGTCAAGCCCGGTGCACCTTTGGACAAGGCGTACACGGAGGAGAACCTCGAGCTTCTAGAGAAGGGCCTGGTCAACCTGGGTGCCCACATCCGGAACGCGAGGAAGTTTGGCGTCCCCGTGGTCGTCGCCGTCAATCGGTTCACGACGGACACAGATGCGGAGGTCGAGCTGGTTCGCGAATACGCCCTGGAGCACGGGGCCTTTGCGTCGGCTCCGACCGAGCACTGGACGAAGGGTGGAGAGGGCGCTGCGGAGCTGGCCGAGGCCGTCGTCGAGGCCTGCGAGCAGCCGAGTGACTTCGAGTTCCTCTACCCGCTGGACTGGTCGATCAAGGAGAAGATCGAGCACATCGCTAAGGAGATCTACAGCGCGGCTGATGTGAGTTACACGGAGAAGGCCGAGAAGCAGATCGCGAGCTACGAGAAGTCGGGATTCGGCAACTTGCCGATCTGCATGGCGAAGACCCATCTGAGCATCAGCCACGATCCGGATCTCAAAGGAGCGCCCAAAGGCTTCACGCTCCCGGTTCGTGAGGTCCGAGCCAGTGTCGGCGCCGGCTTTATCTATCCGCTGATCGGGACGATGAGCACGATGCCCGGTCTGGCGACGCGGCCGGCGTTCATGGATATGGATCTCGACCTGGAGACGGGGGAGGTCATCGGCCTGTCGTAGGAAGCTGGTGAAAGACCAGGCCGTGGAATGAACAGGCTGGTGATCGGTCCAGAGACTGATCACCAGCCTATCAGGCCTGGCTCCAGGGATAGGGTGGTTCTCCGCACTCGCTGTGTCCGTGATAGAGCGACTGCGGATAGCGACTCTGTGGCTTCGAAGAGCAGAACGTGGAGCAACGTCAAGGGATTTTTTAGAGACAGAACTAATAAGGAGGCTGAGATATGGAGAAGGCAGTCTTTGACGTACCGTCTCTCTGGGCTGACCATCACGTGATCAAACTGCGTGAGGCGCTGGGGAAGCTGAATGGAATTGAGGACATCTACGCAAGCTCGGCCTGGAAGCAGGTGATGGTGGCCTACGATCCGGAGACGATCGACGCGGCTGCGATCCAAGATGCTCTGTCGGCGGCTGGCTATCCCGTGGGTGAGGGTGGAATGCCGGTGGTCATCGAGCCGACCGAGATACGCAGAGATCCTCACTGGGAGACACTGGGTGTCCGGTTAGCGGCCACAAGCGAGATCGACCGCGAGATGGCGGGCGAGTTCCGCCGTTACTAGGCGCGTATCGAGACTGGTTCTAAGGAGAGGTATAGAGATGGCAAGAAAGAAAGAGTTGACACCAGAGGAGTCCAGCCGAGACGAAGCATCGGTGCTGCTTCTGCAGACTGCCTGCGAAATCGAAGCTGAGACCGCTTTCTCGCGTGCGCAGGCCATGCGGGCCTGCAATATCGGTGGCGCGGGACTGTGTTGCAAGAACTGTTCGATGGGGCCCTGCCGCCTCATTGGGGATACGACGACGGGTGTCTGTGGCGCAACGCTGGACACGATTGCGGCGCGGAACTTCGCCCGGGCTGTGGCTGCCGGAGCCTCGGCGCACTCGGACCATGGGCGCGACCTGGCTTACACGCTGTTGGAGGCGGCCGAGGGAGAGGCGCCGGACTACGGCGTCCATGATCCTGACAAGCTGATGGAAGTGGCGCGGTATCTGGACGTCGACACCAAGGATGAGGATGGCGAACGGCGATCAATTAATGAGATCGCGGCTGACGTGGCGAGGGCGGCGTTGCACGAGTTCGGCAAGATCGAGGGCGAGATCCTGTACCTGAAGCGCGCCCCGCAGAAGCGCCAGGAGATTTGGAAAGAGGTGGGTATCGAGCCACGGAGCGTCGATCGCGAGGTGGTAGAGATGCTCCACCGCACGCACGTCGGAAACGACCAGGATGCTGAGCATATCCTCGATCACACCCTGCGGTGCGCCCTGGGCGACGGTTGGGGCGGCTCGATGCTGGCCACCGATCTGACCGATATTCTTTTCGGCACGCCCGCGCCCGTTCGCTCGAGCGCCAACCTCGGCGTGCTGCGGGATGACATGGTCAACATCATCATCCACGGCCATGAGCCCACCCTCTCGGAGATGATCGTGGCCGCTTCGCTCGACCCGGAACTGGCCGAATATGCCAGGAGCAAGGGCGCTGAGGGTATCCAGCTGGCGGGCATCTGCTGCACAGCGAACGAGACACTGATGCGGGAGGGGGTCCCCCTGGCCGGCAATTTCCTCCAGCAGGAGCTGGCGATTCTCACTGGCGCGGTCGAGGCGATGGTCGTCGATATTCAGTGCATCTTCCAGGGGCTCGGCCCAATTGCCGACCGCTACCACACGGAGTTGATCACCACCTCACCAAAGGCGAAGATCAAGGGGGCAACCCACATTGAGTTCGAGGAGGGTCGCGCTCTGGAGATCGCCAAGGAAATCGTCCGCCGGGCCATTGACCGCTACCCTGAGCGGCAGGAGACGAGCATTCCGAACGTGACCAAGCCGCTGATTCCGGGTTTCTCCCACGAGTACATCGATTACGCGCTGGGTGGGGCCTATCGAGGTTCGCTGCGGCCCCTGAACGATGCGATCCAGGCTGGACGGATCCGCGGTGTGGTGGCTAACATCGGCTGCAATAACGCGCGCGTCTGCCACGACGAGCTTCACCGCTACGTCGTGGATGAGTTCCTAAAGAATGACATCCTCGTGGTGGAGACAGGATGCGGCGCTATTGCCAGCGCCAAGCAAGGTTACATGACTCCCGAAGCAGCTCTCGAGGTGGCCGGCCCCGGCCTGCGGGAGGTCTGTGAGACCGTCGGCATACCGCCGGTGCTCCATATGGGGTCGTGCGTGGACAACTCGCGCATTCTAACCGTGCTGTCACAGATGGCGACTGAGGGTGGGCTGGGTGAGGATATCTCGGATATTCCCGCCGTCGGTATGGCGCCCGAATGGATGAGTGAGAAGGCCCTCTCTATCGCCACCTATTGCGTCGCCTCGGGTGCTTACGTCATCCTGGGGGGCAGCGATGGTCCGGTCTCCGGGAGCGAGGACGTGCTCCGGATGATGAGCGAGGGGTGGGAGGAGAAGGTCGGTGGCAGGCTCGAGTTCATTGAGGAGGCTGAGGAAATCGTCCGCCGGACCCTGGAGCACATCGATGAGAAGCGTGATGCACTAGGGCTCGAGGCTTACGACGCCTCCAAGTGGGGCAAGAGCG
>CAZQXX010000246.1:0-4424 GCA_964597105.1 uncultured Anaerolineales bacterium | reverse complement strand
CTCTGTGCTTCACTTCCGCCGCTCCTGATCCATGCTTTCTGCCTGTACTGGCACATTGCTCAGAATAGGCTGCAATGCTATAATGGAGTGTATCAGCGGCTGGTTCTCCGGTCACATTCTTGGCTGGAGGAAGATGTCCGAACGTCTCGCACACTGAAAAGGAGGCTGGACGATGAACACCTTCAATCGCGTTGTGCTTGTGATCCTGTTACTCGTCGCAATAGCACTTTGTTCACTGGTCTTCGTGGTGCCCGTGCAGTCGCTACGTCTGCTCGCGCAGCAAGTGGGACAACTGGCTGACGTCTTGGCGCGCATCAGACCGGTTGTCCGCCTAATTGTCGGTGGCCTTCTGGCTCTGGTTGTGGTCCTGGTGGGCGTTCTCCTCATCTTCCTCGAGGTTCGACGACCCGCGGCCCAGTCGATCAGTGTGGAGCAAGCATCTGGTGGAAAGGTTACCCTGAGTATCGCTTCCATCGCTGATCAGCTCAAAGCTGAGGTGAACCAGCTTCCCGAGGTGCTGCAGGCGAAACCGAAGGTAACCGCGAAACGGAAAGGCGTGGTGGTCGAGCTTGATGTCAAAATAGCGGCTGAGACCGGAGTGCCGGGCAAGGCTGACAGAATCGTGGAGACGGTCCGTCGCATGGTCGAGGAGAAGATGGGTCTCAAACTGGCCCAGCCGCCCCAGGTCAACATCGAGGCCGTCCGTCAGGCCCCCGGCATTGGGACGACAGGGTCCTCCATCGCCTATCCCGAGGAATCAGAGGAGGAAGAAGTGAGCGGCACACAAGGCGGCTCCTTCTAGCAAGCTCGTGACGACTGAGCAGAACCATTTCAGCCTGACCGCCCGGGTGGAGAGCGTGCTCTTCGTGGCCGAAGAGCCGGTCTCCACTCATCGGCTGGCGGAGGCGCTGGAGGCCACGGCCGGACAGATCGACCGGGCCTTGGAAGCTCTAGTCGGACGCTATGAGGGGAGCGGTCTGCGGCTGCAGCGGATCGATGGTCGCGTCCAGCTTACCACTGCCCCGGAGGCTGCCCCCTACGTCGAGCAGTTCTTGGGCCTAGAGGCGCGCGTGCACCTCACCCAGGCTGCCCTGGAGGCTCTGGCAATCGTGGCCTACCGGCAGCCGATCACGCGCCCGGAGGTCGAAGCGATTCGTGGCGTGGGGTCGGACAGTGTCTTGCGCACACTCCTCAGTGCCGGTCTGATCGACCGCGTCGGGCGCGCGGAGGGCGTCGGGCGCCCCTTCCTTTACGGAACTACGGCCGAATTCCTCCAGCACTTTGGTCTCCAGAGCCTCGAGGAGCTGCCACCTCTTGAGCTGTTCGAGGCGGAGGCAGATATGGTACGAAAGTCCCCTTGATTCTCCCCCTCTCACCTGATACAATTCTACCTAATTCAACCTGCGACTGAGCACGGATCTTCTTCGCGTCGAGCGGCAGCCCGCAGTCATACGAACAGATTCCTGGACTCACTTGTAGCCCCCGGCTTCGACGTGCGAAATCGTCAATGTCTCCAGTGGATGTCTTACAGGATGATAGACCAAGCCCCAAGCTCTCGGGCGGAGCAGGTCCGGACCCGGATACCAGTCGCTTGCACATGTCCCCTACCGGCCGTAGAGCTCACGGCCCCATGCTCCTTCTCTCGACTGGTTACTAGGTACTCACCTTTGTGGAGGTGGTCGTGCCTCCCAATGTCTTGATACTTGACGACAGCTCAGCCATGGTAAACACGCTGGATAGCATTCTCACGAGCCATGGGTACCACGTTGAATCTTGCGATGATGGGGAGTCGTGCTGGCAGCGTCTCGCAGGCGGGATGAGCGGCGAAATTGCGATTCCCGATCTGTTGCTGCTTGATCTCAACGTGGCTGGCCTGGATGGGCTAGATCTTCTTGATCGGATACGCGGGGAGGATCGGCTCGCTTGTATGTCGGTGATCGTGCTCACCACGAATGGGGACGCGCAGATGCGTACCGACGCTTTAGGAGCTGGAGCGAACGACTACCTGGCCAAACCAATTGAGCTATCTGAGCTTCTGGACCATGTAGGGGACGCCCTTGCCCGGCTGACAGCCGGCAAGGACTCTCCGGGGGAGGCGGACAGCTGCGACAATGGGTCCTACCCGCACCCTCACCGCACAGCGTCCGCCGTATCTATTCAGGATCCTGCTTTTCTTTGATTAGATCCCGCGCTTCCTCAGCATCCTCGTTCGGGACGAAGACTCGCACGGCCCCCAGGCCATCCACGGTGATTCCAATCACAGGACCAACGCTTTCATAGTCTAGCAGAACCGGGATGCCCGCTGACTCCAGCTTGGCTTTGATGACCTGTGCTTGAGTGAGCCCTGCAGCGCTGTACACTGCAGTCAACTCTGAGAAACGGGATGATTTGCGTCTCATCCGGGACCTCCTTTGCTTACGAATAGTGTGCCCCGAACAATCGCATTTGTCAAATGGCTCCTAAATGGTATAATCCGGGCCGGTGTGTTAGTTAGACAGACGGAGGAGAGCACAAGTTGATTCGAAGGAAGACTCAGAGTTCGGACTACTGGGCCGACTACGCGATCACTTCTGAGGATCTTCAGTATCTGAGCACATTGCTGGTTGAGGACGAGCTTCCCCGCTCCACGGAGGAGTTGAGCCACGACTTAGTAGTGCACCACGCCCGGCAGGAGGAGGCGCTCATAGAACGAGCCCTCTCCAAAGGTACACCCTACAGACCAAGAGAGCACTACGAGGTTGGTGAGCGCGTGGTTTTCCCCGCGCTCGATTATCGCTCCGGCGAAGTCGTCAGCATAAGGCATGGCCATAACCCTGAATATGACCCCTTCAAGGTCATTAGGGTAAGGTTTGACGAAGGTGAAGAGCGCGAGTTCGCGGCTGAGTTTGAGAATGGCCATCCCCTGAACAAGTCAGAGGAGAGTCTGGTCGAGGCTGATGAGTTGCGCTCGCCGGAGGAGTTGGCCTCAGAGTATGCGCCTCTGGTTGAGGACAAGCTCGAAGAACGCCTCGAGTCAGAGCCGGATTTCATCCGCTTGGCGGACAAGTGGTTCCGGCGGGACCTGCTGGTTGAGGTCCATATTGGCCATCTAAACTTGGCCGAGGCCGTGCTTGACGTGGCGGATGGTGGGCCACTCCCCACTGAGGCGCTGTTGGGTGACGTCGAGTTGCCCGAGGAGATCTCGCCCCAGCTGCGTATCTTCTCGCTGAACTATGCGCTGCAGCAGGATGAGCGATTCGATGAGGTAGGGCCGACCGGCGAGGTCCTCTGGTATCTGAATCGGTTGGAGCCGGATGCGATCAAGGAGATCCCGCTCTATCTCCGGTATGAACCCTTGGAGTACGAACCGCCACTGCTGACCAGCGAGATGCGGTCGCTGGAACGACAGTTGGATGACGAATGGTCTGATCTAGAGCCGCCGGAGCCTGTTTCCGAGCCGGTAGAGATAGTCCTCATTTACCCTCATTGGAGAGCCGGGAGTCTTCCGCTCTCCAATCGGCTATCACACATCTTCCCCTCTGCGCGCACCGAACGCATCCACTTCACTCTCGTCGACGGTGACACTGGCGAGAAGCTGCCAGGGTGGGTGCTCCAGGAGGGGCGCTACGTCTATGGGCTGAAGCAGTGGTACCGTGACAACAACATCTCCGTCGGCGCCTATCTTGAGATCTCCCAGGGCGAGAAACCGGAGGAGGTCATCGTTCAACCTCGCAATCGCCGGACACGTAGAGAGTGGGTCCGCGTGGCGATGCCTCGAGAGGAAACTCTGGTCTTTGAGATGCATAAGGAAGAGATCGCGTGCGACTACGATGAATTGATGGTCATGGCGATCGCTGACCTCGAGGGGTTGGAGAAGCTGTGGAAGCGCATCCAGAGGCAGCACCTCCCCCTTTCCCAGGTAGTAGGAGAGGTGTTCCCGGAGCTGGTGAAGCTGAGCCCCCAGGGAAACGTCCATGCAGCGACGCTGTATAGCGCGGTCAACGTCTTAACGCGCACACCTCCTGGTCCCTTGCTTGAGGTTCTGGTCACCAGTGATCGGTATGCCCCGGTCGGGGACAACTACTGGGTGCTGCATGCTGGCTCGAGTTGAATAGGTTCGATTTATGGCTGAGATGAGGATCCCTGCATCACTGCGAGAGTTAATCAAACCCACGCTGGACACCTTCTTTCACATCGACTACGATTGGTGGGAGCGGGAAGGTCTGGACATCAGCGTGGAACTGCGAGCTCATCTTTGTAAGGAACACCGAGAAGCATTTGGCCGGGAGTTCGACGCCGAAGAGAAGATTGACTGGATTGACGAGAGAACGGGTGAAGTGCGGCGCGTGAACGGTCTGCAGCACGTCCTGCGCACCCATTGCCGGGAGCAGCCGGATTACATCAACGATAACTTGCCGCTTATAGACGCGGTCTTCCGTGCGTTC
>CAZQXX010000245.1:0-4427 GCA_964597105.1 uncultured Anaerolineales bacterium | reverse complement strand
ACACCTGCCCGTCATTGTCACGGGAAAGCGCCTCGTCGGCCTCGTCACGCGACAGCGAATGCGTATTCCCCCCACCGACCTGACCAGCCTGAACGTATGGGAGATCACCCGTTTCCTCTCCAACATGACGCTTGATGATGTCATGGTGAGACGAAGTGAGGTTGTCACCACCGAGCCAGATATTGCCCTCGAGCAAGCTGCCCAGACGATGACCCGCCACAGGATTGGCTGTCTCCCGGTGCTCGAAGATGACGTTGTCGTCGGGATCATCACCGAGATGGATATGATGGCGCAGCTGACCGAGCTTCTGGGAGGAAGCACGCCAGGCGTGCGTGCCACGGTTCGAATGCCGAACCAAAAGGGCGAGCTCGCGAAACTGGTCAGCGCCATCGCTGATAAGGGCTGGGGCATCTACGCCAGCGGCGGCGTCCGCACGCCCAAGGATCCAAACCACTGGGACTGCGTGATCAAGATCCGCGGCGTGTCTCAGGACGACGTAGTCGCTGCGCTTGAGACGATCGAGGGACAAGAGTTGATCGACGTACGGCAGCAAGTCGAGCGCCGTTGAGTCGTACCGATGTCCGATCCAGGCTTCCGACACCGCGCCGGACGCCCGTCCGGGCATCCTCGATCAACCGCTGCACGCCTCCTTCATCAATGACTACCATAGCCGATGTCCTGGCCGTGCCGGCTCAGGGAGCATGCTACTACTCCGATCTGGCGGCACTGGAGGACAATCCTATGCCGCTGGGCGAGCGCTACACCGCGGAGACCAAAACCCCCGGCTTCCGCCGCGTGCGCGAGGCAGCCGAAGCCGTCTCGGTGGGACTGGTCTTGGAGACGGTCGGTCAGTCCTCGTCCGAACCGTCGACCTCCCGCATCGTCTGGGGCGACTGCGTGGCCGTAGCGCACGGCGGCGTGGCCGGGAGGGAATTGGTCTTCCGCACAGCCGATGGACTGAGGACCATCCACCGCCAGGTAGCCCTGTTCCTTGGAGGTCGCCAGGTCAAATCGTTCCGCGACCTCGCCGCCGAAATCGAAGCCCTCACCGAGACGGCCGAGGTGCCCGCACCGCCCCGGGGCGGTCGCGAGGATTCTGAAGACGTACAGAGCGCGGGATTCTCTCGCCGTGACCTCCTGACTGCACCGTTCCGTGCCTTCCGTTCCGACGCAGGCCCGGGCGGGGCGGGGGCAGTTGAAGAAGCTCCGCCCACGGAGACCATCACCGTGGAACGTTCGCTCCATCCGGCGATTCGCTATGGGGTCAGCCAGGCACTGCTGAAAGCCGTGGCGCTGACTACAGGAAAGACGATCGCCGAGGTCATCGCGCGAGAATGGGACTTGCCCCGACCCGGTCGTCCGATCCCAGTCCACGCACAGACTAGCACCGACCCGCGCAAGAGCACAGATGAGATGATCACCCGACAGGTAGACTCATTGGGCTACGATCTGGCTCAGGGTCTCCCACAGCAGTCTGGTGGAGACGGCGAGGAGCTCATCCAGCTGGTACGCTGGCTCCGCAAGCGAGTAGAAGAGCTGGGACCAAGCGAATACCGTCCAACGATCCACCTGGATGTGCACGGCTTCCTAGGACGGATCTATGAGAATAACCTGGGGCGGATACTCGGCTATCTCTACCGGCTCGAGACGCACGTCCAACCGTACCGACTGCGGATCGAGAGTCCGATCTTGATGGAGTCTCGGGAGGCTCAGATCGAGACAATGAGGACGCTGCGAGAGTACGTCCAGTTCCGCAAGATGGGAGTGGAGCTCGTTGCCGACGAGTGGGCGAACACGCTGGACGACGTCCGTGCATTCTTGGCAGCACAAGCTGCCGACATGATCCACGTCAAGATGCCCCAACTGGGCAGCGTACACAACGCTGTTGACGCGGTGCTATCTTGCAGGGAAAACGGGACTGGAGTGCTCCTGGGCGGGAGCTGCACCGAGACCGATATATCGGCGCGAGTGAGTGCGCACGTGGCTTTAGCAACCCTGCCGGATGTCGTTATGGCGAAGCCAGGGGAAGACGTCACCACGGGCACCGCCCTCCTTCAGAACGAGATGGCCCGCGCGTTGGCTACCATCAAAAGAGCAAGGCTCCCTCATTGACACGAGAAGACGTCGACCGGGTCTAGCCCAGCCGACGCCTCCTGTTTTCTCCAGGGTAGAACTACCTGCTACTCCTCTGTCTCCAGTGTCCTCTCGAGAATCTGGTCCACCAGTCCGTATTCGACTGCCTCTTCAGCGGTCATAAAACGGTCCCGCTCGAAATCCGAGGCAATCTGCTCTGCGGTCTGTCCCGTGTGCTTGGACAGGAGCTCATGGAGCAAATCCTCCACTCGCTTCAACTCCTTATACTGAATCTCCACGTCCGGCGCATACCCCTGCGCGCTGCCACCCGCCGGATGCATGTGCACCGTGGCATGTGGAAGCGCGTACCGATGTCCCGCATCGCCGGACGCCAGAAGCACCGTCCCCATGCTCGCGGTCACCCCGACGGCATACGTGTGCACCGGCGCCTGCACGTGCCGCATGGTGTCATAGATCGCAAGACCGTGGTAGATGACCCCACCCGGACAATTGATGTAAAGCGAGATCGGCCTCTCTGGATCCTCGCTCTGCAGATACAGCATCTGAGCGACGACCAGGTTGGCCACTTGATCGTTGATCGGCGTGCCAATAAAGATGATCCGATCTCTCAACAGCCTCGAGTAGATGTCGTAGGCGCGCTCGCCGCGCCCCGTCGATTCAACGACCATCGGAACCAATGGCATTCTCTTCCTCCTCAGAACTACGCGTCAGCTGACTCGTCGTCTTCCAGCTTCTCTGGCTCCTCCACCTCAGGCCGTTCGTCTTCGGCCTCGTCCGACTCAGGGGTCTCGCCTTTGGCAATGGCGACGAGCCGCTGCACTGCCTTGTTCGCCAGCATGCGATTTCGTATGTCCCGCTGTGCCTCGGGGGTGCTCAAGGCCGCTCGAACCGCCTCAGACCGGTCCCCATACTGCTCAGCCGAGTCAGCGATCTGGATGTCCAGCTCCTCCTCGCTGACCTCAAGGTCTTCCCGGTCAACGATCTCGCCAAGCACCAGCGAACGCTTCAGCGAAGCCTCGACGTCGGGCCGCATCTCCTCACGCACGTCATCCATCGTCTTCCCTTGGATCCGCAGGTAATCCTCCAGCATCATGTGCTCGCGGCGCTCAACCTCGGCTTCGTAGTTCTCGATCGCCTCATCCAACGCTTCCTCAAGAATCACCGACGGATATGAGACCTCAGCTTGGTCAATCACGTCGTCTAGCACCTGCTCGGCATACTGGCTCTCTGCCTCGGCCCACCGTCTCTCGCGCAAACGCTCGCGCACGTCCTCCTCAAGCTCCGCGAAGCCGTCGTACTTCCCTACCGTACGCGCCAGATCGTCATCCAGGTCCGGCAGGATCCGCTCGTAGACGTTCCCGATCTCCACGGTGAACTGAGCCTCGTCCCCTTGCAGCTCCTCCACCTCGAAGTCCTCGGGCAACGTCAGGGTGAACGTCCGTTCCTCGCCGGGCTCCAGGCCGATCAACGCCTCCACTAGGCCCGGGATAGGGTCGTCAGCGTCAGGCTCCAACAGGATTCGAGCCTCCTCCTCGTCGAGGAACACGGTCCCGTCGCTCGTCTGGCCCTCGAGATGAGCCTCCAGCAGATCACCTTCGGCGGCAGCTCTCTCGAGAGGATTGAGCACCGCGTTCTGCTCGCGAATCCCTTCGAGCGCGTGCTCGATCTCCTCCTCCGGGACCTCCGGCTCTGAGAACTCACGGCGGTAGCTCCGATAATCTCCCAGATCGACCTCAGGCGTCAGAGGTACCAGGAACTCCAACGTGAACGGCTCAAACTTGACGTC
This sequence comes from uncultured Anaerolineales bacterium, assembly GCA_964597105.1. GTDB lineage: Bacteria > Chloroflexota > Anaerolineae > B4-G1 > B4-G1 > SKLM01. The sequence goes on along the minus strand of CAZQXX010000245.1, from coordinate 547 downwards.
CTCAAGCGTCCCCGGCGCGTAGGGAGTGATATCCTCCTGCTCCAGAGCCTCGCGGTACACATCTTCCGCCAGGTGGTTCACCAGTTCCTGTCGAACCACCTCCTCCCCGAGTCGCTGCACCACGACGCTATAGGGTGCCTTTCCTTTGCGAAATCCGGGGATGTCCACCTCTCTGGAGATGTACCGGGCCGTCTGTTGTTGAGCCCGTTTCACGCGCTTTTCATCCACTTCGATTGTTAGGGCTAGCTCACGCTCGCCTGTCGGTTCTGTAGTGATCTTCAACTGAGCATGCCTCCTGTCGATCCGCAAACTGAGAAAACTTCAACGACGACGTCCCGAATCACGCCGCCATACGCAATGAGGTCGGGCTGGCTGAGCCCGACGGTCGCCCGGACGCGGCCTGAGCCTTGCATACCAGTAGGCGCGCATTCCACGCGCCTACCTTTGCCTCGATGGCCAATGGGGAAGGCGGGACTCGAACCCGCACGGGTCTCCCCACGTGATCCTAAGTCACGCTCGTCTGCCTATTCCGACACTTCCCCGCTTG
>CAZQXX010000244.1:0-4462 GCA_964597105.1 uncultured Anaerolineales bacterium | reverse complement strand
AGCCGTGGTCGTGGGGGGAGCCGGCGCTGAGCATCAACCGGGGCTGGATCGAGCGCCGCTACCGGCTGCTGCCGTATCTCTACACGGCCCTGTGGCGGTGCGCGCAGACGGGCGTGCCGATGGTCCGCCCGCTGGTGCTCGGCTTCCAGGACGAGCCGACCACGCACGACCTAGACGACCAGTTCCTCTGCGGAGATCACCTGCTGGTGGCGCCGGTGACGGAGGAGGGGGCGACGAGCCGCTCCGTGTACTTGCCGGCGGGGGCGTGGTATGACGTGTGGCGGGACCAGGTGGTGCGGGGGCCCGCCCGGGTCGAGGTGGCGGCGCCGCTGGAGCGGATCCCGGTCTTCGCCCGGGCGGGGGCGGTGGTGCCGACGGGGCCAACGATGCGGTACGTGGGGGAGCGGGCGCGGGATCCGCTGACGCTCCACGTCTATCCGCCGGTGGACGGCGCGGCGCGATGGCACGAGAGCTTGCTCTACGAGGACGACGGGCGGACGATGGCCTTCCGCGACGGCGAGTATCTCCTGACGTGCCTCCAGCTTCGTGTAGTAGGAGAAGCGCCACAGGGGATCACGCTGCGACGGGAGACGGAGGGGCGGTACGAGCCGGAGTACGAGACGATCGAGGTGGTGGTGCACGGAGTGACGGAGGTGCCGGAGGTCGTGACGGTGGACGGCCGGCGGGTGCAGCCAGAAATGGTGGAGAGCGGCCGGGTCGTGCGGCTGCGGGTAGGGCTATTTGGGGAGCTGTGGCTGGCGTGGGGTTAGTGGGGGGTGGGGTAGGCCCGCTGCCACTGCCCCGGAAGCTGCGAGAGCCGCCTGGACGGGCGGGAGTCTGGTCACTCATATCGAGTCTCGCAGAGAATACTGTCACCTAGCTTCCGGGAAGGTTTCTGTGGTAACCTTCGGACATGAGACATCGAAGACGGGGTGAGCTGTGGCGGCGGTGACCGCCGTTATGATCGGCGCGGGCGAGCGGGGGTACGCGGCCTACGGTCCCTACGCGCTGGATCACCCCGACGAGCTCACCTTCGTGGCCGTGGCGGAGCCGAACGACGCCCGGCGCGCCCGCTTCGCCGAGGCTCACGGCATCCCCCCGGAGCGCCGGTTCGAGACGTGGGAGGATCTCATGGCGCGGGGGAGGGTGGCAGACGCGGCCCTCGTCTGCACGCTGGATCGCCTCCACGTCGGGCCGACAGTGGCGGCGCTGGAGGCGGGGTACGACGTGCTGCTGGAGAAGCCGATGGCCCCGACGCCGGATGGGTGCGCGCGGCTGGTGGCGGCCGCGGAGCGGACCGAGCGGCTGCTCCAGGTGGCCCACGTGCTGCGCTACACGAGGTTCTTCTCCGCGCTCCACGAGATCGTCCGCTCCGGCCGCCTGGGCGAGATCATCACCGTCGCTCACCGGGAGAACGTGGTCTACTGGCACATGGCCCACTCGTACGTGAGGGGCAACTGGCGCCGGCGGGACCTGGCGGCGCCCATGATCCTGGCCAAGTGCTCTCACGATCTCGATATCCTCACCTGGAATCTGGGGCGATGCGAGGCGGTGAGCTCCTTCGGATCCCTGCGTCACTTCCGCCCGGAGAACGCGCCGCCGGGGGCGCCGGGGCGGTGCACGGACGGCTGCCCCGCGGCGGAAGAGTGCCCCTGGTACGCGCCCCGCCTCTACGTCGATCTGATCCCCCTGTTCCACGTCGCCCGCCGGTCGCCGGACGGGCTGGAGCGGCTGGGGGCGAGGCTGGCCCTCGACCACCCGCGGCTGACGGCCGCGCTGCGCCGCCTGATCCCGGCGGTCGACCGGGCCCTCGACTACCGGGAGTGGCCGATCTCGGCCATCTCCGAGGATACCAGCCTCGCGGGTCGGCGGCAGGCGCTGAAGACGGGGCCGTACGGGCGGTGCGTCTACCGCTGCGACAACGACGTGGTCGACCACCAGACGGTCCATATGACCTTCGAGAGTGGCGCCTCGGGCGTGCTGGTGATGCACGGCCACGCCCACGAGGAGGCGCGGACGATGCGCTACGAGGGGAGCCGGGCCACGCTGCGGGGCAAGTTCGCCTACGGGATGGACGACGCCATCGAGATCCACGACCACCGGAGCGGGGCGGTGGAGCAGATCGACCTGAGCGGCGCGGGCGGGGTCACGGGCCACGGGGGCGGCGACGAGGGCGTCATGCGCGCCTTCGTGCGGGCGGTGCGGGGCGAGGACGTGGAGGGGCTGACGACGGCGCGGGAGTCGCTGAAGAGCCACCTGATGGCCTTCGCCGCGGACCGGGCACGGTTGGAGGGGCGGGTGGTGGCGATGGACGCGCTGCGGCGGGCCTTGGCGGAATAGGGCAGAATCGGGTATACTCTCTCTATCGGGGGTCCGGATCGGGCGCTGCGCCGGGTGAGGACCGCTGATTGAGGCTTACGTACAGATTTGTACATATAGGACTTGTGCATACAGTATCTGTACATACAAGGTCTGTACATACAGGATTTGTCTGATAAGCGGGTGGACGCTTCACCGGCCAGACATCGAGATCAAGGAGGATTCGATATGGAGTTCGAGGGGTATTGCGTCAAGTGCCGCGAGAAGCGAGCGGTGAAGGACGGGAAGGTCGTGACGACGGAGAGCGGGCGCCGCATGGCGAAGGGCGACTGCCCGGTGTGCGGCACGAAGGTGAACCGCTTCCTCCCGAGCGAAGAGAAGAAGTAGCGCTCGGTCTCGACTCACCAGGCGCCGCCCGGCCCGTTCGGATCTGGCGCGTCGCGAGAACCCCATCTCCACAGGTGGGGTTTTTGCGTTCCGGGGCAGCGGGGATGGCGATTGACGGCTAATGAGGGGTGAGATACCTTGGTTCGGCCAGGTCCTTCGACTGCGCTCAGGACAAGCTCACCACAGGCGACTGCGCTTCGGTCGCTGTGCTTCAGTCGCTTTGCTTCAGCTGCCGCGCTTGGAATGACGGGATTGGGGATCGGGTCAGGCGCCAGGCGGCCCTCGGCTCCGGGCTGCCGCCGGGGGCCTTGACACGCGGAGTCGGAACAGTATACTGAGCGGCGCGGTGGTCCTCCTTTTGGGCCGTCTGGCATGCACGTGGTTCCCCGTCGCGAGGCCGGACACCTGATCGCCGTCCCAACTGAAGGGCAATGCACGCCCGCCATCTGTTCTGCCAGGAGGAGTTCGACATGCGCTACAACCGCCGGAGAAGCAACCGTGTCGTGTTTGCCGCTCTGCTGCTTAGCTTCTTTGCCATTCCGCACCTGATCGACGACTTCCTGTTCGACATCCCGGAGGCGTTCGGCATGACGGACCAGCTCGCGCAGTTGCTCGCCGGGGTCTTTGCCGTGGTCCTGATCCTGAGCATCGCTATGGGCGCGCGAGAGTCGAGGGGCGGGTACACCGCGTGTCTCTCCCTAGGGGTGTTTCTCGCCCTGGCAGGGATCCTCAAGCACGTGCCTCTGATGATGGCCCCCGGGCCCTACTGGAGTGGGTGGTTCTCGGAGGTGCTCATCTACGGGTTGATCGGGTCGGGCCTGGCACTGGCAGGTGCTTCGACACTGGCCCTGTGGCGGCGCGAGAGGTAGAGATGGTGTCCGGAGGTGGCCGGCCAGAGTGACCGGTGGGCCTCGCGGCACGAGGAGAGCGGGCGGTGATCAAATGGGGTCCTGGGGGCGATGACCGGGGCCTTCGTGGCGTGGCTCCTGGTGGCGGCGTTCACGGACGGCCCGACGTATCCCGCGGACACGCACGGCGGCTGCGGCCCGGCTGTCTGACGGCGCTGGTGGCGGTCGTCATCGGCGCGGCGGTGGGTGCGTTCGCCGGTTCCCTCCTGGGGTAGCGGCCCCCGCCGTGATGGCCGACAAGCCACGATGACAGATGAGGAGGGGTGTCGATGAACTGGTCGCGGTTCCTGCCCCGGGCGTCGGCGGAGTACCGGGCCCCCCGGGTGGCCCTCTACTACCTGGCGCTGATCGCCGTCGCGAGCACGGCCCGGAGCCTGGTCCACATGGTCGCCCCGGACGGCGGGGCGGGCGCCATCGCCGGGGTGGCGCTCGACGTCGCCGGCGGCCCCACCATCGTCGCCATATTCGGTCAGTGGGGGGCCAGCCAGCTCGTCCTCGCCGTTTTCTACTGGCTGGTGATCATCCGCTACCGGTTCCTGGTGCCCTTCGCGCTGGGGCTTGTCTCCCTGGAGCAGGCGCTGCGGATCGGGATAGGGCAACTCAAGCCACTCGACGTGGCGGCGCCCCCGCCGGGGCAGATCGGCAGCCTCATCATCCTGCCGGTATCCCTGGTAGCCCTGGCGCTGTCGTTGCGGGACGCATCGCGGGACGTCTGACCTGCGACGCCGCCGGGAGGGCGGCCTTTGTGGCGTAGTCGCCACAAAAAAGAGTCTAAGATTCGCCACACGGGGTGTCTAACGGATAGGATTCATGCGGCGCGCAGCCGACGCATAATCCTTGTTGAACTA
>CAZQXX010000243.1:0-4467 GCA_964597105.1 uncultured Anaerolineales bacterium | reverse complement strand
TCCTAGACGCTCGAGATTGCGCCAGATCACGATCGCCGGAGGCATCAATCCAAGCTTCGTTCACCTGGATCGCGGCGATGGATCGCGGCAAAGGGGGCTTCTATCTTAAGGACGTTTTCGCTCTAAGATTTGCTTCGGAGTGCTAGCACGGGAACGTCCGCCAACCTGCTTTGACTTCTGTGTCGGGCAAGCTACAATTTGTCACTGACCGTCGGCTGATGTGGCTTCGTATCGCACCAGGTCGATGAACGCGCTTTCGCTAAGCTCGCCTTCGTAGAATGCTTTAAGTTCCACTGCATCGACAGAGGCATAGATCTGGGTGGGACCCTGGGCGCCATGAGACCGAGGCTCGAGCCGCACGTCGATGCGAGAGACGATGTCACACCCATCGTCCGTGAGAGCAATAGCGATGTCAAAGGCAGTCCAGACCCGTTGAGCCAAATCATCAACGCTCTCATCCGGCGCCATAGGGTAGACCAGATTCAGCTGGAGCGATTCGCCGGGGACGACCGCGACCGTCCCGCCAAAGCCGGCTCTGAGTATGCTCTGCAGAGCGCGCTGCTCACACTCCTGCGCAGAGAGAGATCCGGAAAGATGGGTCGAAACAGGCGTGGACAGCGGCGCGGATGAGGACGAGCCCGAGAAACGTGTCACAAACACGATCAGCGCCAGAAGGATGACGCCATTGGCGATAGCCAGTGCTCCGATGATTCGCTTCTGTCGCGGTGTCATAAGCGGAGTTTAGCACAGCTACGCTGACGGCGCAAAGAGAAGAGGGATCTGAATGGCAGGATGGACGGAGCTGAGCAAGGATAAGCGCCTGGGGGTGCTAAGCACGGTGCTCTCCAGCTTCTTCCTGGGATGGGCTCCGATCCTGGGTAAGATGGCCTACGCCGGCGGGGCGACCCCGTTTACGGTGGTGGCGTTTCGAACAGCTGCGGCGGCCCTACTTCTGTGGTTGGCGTTCGGTCTCCTGTGGCGCCACGAGATCCGTATTGGTTGGAGAGATCTGGTCGGATGCCTGGGCGTGGGTGCCGTTAACGGGTTCGGCTCGCTCCTTTACTACTCAAGCCTTTCGCGCCTCGACGCCTCGCGGGCGGCACTCCTTAATACGCTCTACCCCCTATGGGTCGTGCTCTTCCTCTTTGCCGCCGGGCAGCCATTGACGAAACTGACGCTGGCGCGGCTGGGGCTTTCGATGGCAGGAACGTACCTTCTGACACAGGCTGGTCGGGGCGAGATGGACTGGCTGGGTGTAGTCTTGATGATCGCCTCGGCAGCAACGTACGGCTGGCATCTGGTCCTGGGCCAATGGGTGCTGGCAGACGTGCCCTCGCGAAAGGCAACGCTGTACATCGTAACCGCGATGGCGTGCGTGGTGTGTCTAGCGCGAGGACTCCAGAGTCAACCCGTTGAGCCCGTCACTGCCGCTGGCTGGCAAGCCATCTTCGCGTTGGGACTCACGACGGCCCTATCTCGCCTGGCTATGTTCGCCGGATTGGAGAAGCTGGGAGGCATTGAGACAGCCCTGACCAGCTTGCTGGAGCTCCTGGTTAGCCTGGTTCTGGCGTTCTTGCTGTTAGGGGAACGACTGACGGTGAGTCAATGGCTCGGGGGGATGTTATTGGTGACCAGCCTGGCATTGATGACCCGCGACCGGGGGGTTCGCATGGCTGAAGGAGACGCACCTTTGGAGTGGGAGGAGATAACCGGCTAGCACCGGCTACTCACTCCTCTGGCAGGGGGAAGAGAATGTGGAACGTGCTCCCCGGCAACGCTTCCTCGTCGTAGCCCTCACTCTCAATCCAGACCTTACCCCCGTGAGCCTCCACGATCCCCTTGGTGACCGTGAGACCCAAGCCAAGCCCTCCTCCCCTGTAGTCGGTCTTGCTGGAACGGTGCAGCTTCGTGTCCTCGAGCACGTAGAAGCGATCAAAAATATGCTCCTGCTCCTCAAGGGGGATCCCGACGCCGTCATCAGTGACGGTGATATGTACCGTGTCGTCAATCTGGTGCCCCTGAATTCGGATCTGACCACCATCGGGAGTATACTTCATCGCATTGCTTATCACGTTCCAGAAGGCTTCATGCAGCCGCTGAGAGTCGCCTCTGATCATCGGGAGGCTGGATAGGCCCTCAAAAGAGAACCCTATCTTGCGAGGTGGTCCGAACCCCTGCAAGTCCTCCACTACGACCCGAATGAGGGGGCCAAGCCTCAGGGGATCCTGAGCCAGATTCAGGCGATCGGTATCGATAAGCGAGACGTTTCGAATCTCATCGAAGACCCGGTGCAAGCGTTCGGAAGCATCGGCGATAGCCTGCAGCATGTGACGCGGACTACCCTGCTCATCCGGATCGCCTGGAATCGCAGACTCCTGGAGCAACATCTGGGCGTAGCCGTAAATGCTGGTCAGTGGCGTGCGAAGCTCGTGGCTGGCAAGTAGAATAAAGTCAGACTTCATCTTGTCGACACGCTGGAGCTGGGCGTGAGCCGCCTCGATCTCGCGCACTTTCTCCTCCAGCCTTTTGACCAGGCGCTTACTGTAGGCCTTGAGATGCTCAGCCTCTTCATAAGGAGACTCAATCTCCTCTCTCTCCCCTTCCAGATAAGAGCGCACCTGTTCAGGGAAACGATCCACATCGATGGGCTTGGCGATATAGCCATCGCAGCCAGCAATAAGCGCCCGTTCTCTGTCGCCGCGCAGGGTTGCCGCCGTAACAGCAACAATTGGGATCCGTTTTACATTCTCAATGGACCGCAACCGGGTGGTCACCTCGTAGCCGTCGAGCCCTCCGATGTTTATGTCCATCAAAATCAGATCAGGCTGGACCTGACGAGCAACCTCCAGGGCGGTCACCCCGTCCTCCACGGTTTCGACCCCATAGCCTTCCGCCTGCAGGATTCGCTGCAACAGCGCCCTGCTGGCAGGATCATCCTCTACGTACAGGATCTGCAGAGTCTCAGTCTGACTCAAGCTTCTCCCTCCTCCAAGGCATCGAGGACCTCGTGGAGCAGATCTTCGTCTGTGAAGTCCCCTTTCTCAAGGAGCATCTGAATCTGACCTCCAAGGCGTTTCTTCTCACTGGGCGTCAGCTCCTTGGCTGTGATGACGACGACAGGGATCTCGTGCAGATCCCTGTCCTCCTCAAGGGCCTCCAACACCTGAAAGCCGTCCATCTCAGGCATCATCAAGTCGAGGAGAACCACATCGGGCCGTTCGCGTGTTATCATGTCCAGACCTGTGCGACCATTTCGGGCCTCAAAGATCTGATAGTCACCGCGAGCCTGAAGGATGCGGCGTAGGAGTCGAGCAGCGTCCGGGTCGTCCTCCAGGATAGCGATCCGCTCGACACCTCGATCCAGGCTTTCCAATGAGCTCAACAACCCATCCTCCGTGGCCGGCATTGCCTGAGTGGCCTTTACCTCGCGAGACCAATCCTCCCTCAAGAGGTGTTTCTCCACAGGGAATGTGTGCCCGGAGCAGTTGACCACCACGACCTCATCACGTTTGATCACTCCCTTGCTGATCAACTTGAACACACCAGCGAAGGCGACCCCGGCTGCGCGCTCCATGGAGATGCCATCCAGTTCCGCCATCACTCTCACAGCGCGGAAAGTCTCCTCGTCGCTGACGGCTTCGAACGCCCCCCCATGCTCACGGATGACCCGCGCCAGAAAGACGTAAGCAGGACCGGGACTGCCGGTAGCTAGCGTAATGATGTGCGTGCGCGGATTGAGCACCGGTTCAGCTTCCTCCAGTCCCTTCTCGAAGGACCGGACCATCGGAGCACACCCTGCGGCCTGGATGCAAGCCAGTTTCGGCATTCCATCGACCAGCCCCATCCTGTTCAGCTCCTGGTACCCCTTCCATACCCCCACCGGGCCCATCCCTCCGCTGACAGCCTGCACGTACCAGTCGGGCGCCCGCCACGGCGTCCGGGCCTCTCCCATCAGCCGCGGGAGTTGCTCAGCGATCTCGAAAGCGACTGTCTTCATGCTCTCTCGCGCAGCGAAAGATCGAATCCCACGATCGCGGAACAACCCCCGTCGCTCCGCGAAGTCAGCCGCTACTTGTTTGGTCTGGTCATAGGTCCCGGTGACCTTGATAACCTCGCTGCCATAGATGGCTACCTCTCGCATCTTTTCCGGAGGAACCAAGCTGGTGAGGAAGGCCCAGAGCTTAATCCCAGCCAGGGACGAGTAAGCGGAATAGGCAATGGCCACGTTCCCCGTCGAGGCGACAACCCCTTCGGTTATGCCCATCTCCTTCATCGTCGAAATCGACAGAGATGCCTGTCGATCCTTGAACGATCCAGTAGGACCCTGCCGCTCATCCTTAACGTAGATGCGAGGGCAACCCATCATCATCCCCAAATTGACGGCGCGCAAAAGAGGCGTGCCCCCCTCGCCCATCGTCACCCGGTGAGCGCTATCCAACAGGGGAAGCAACTCCCGATAGCGCCACA
>CAZQXX010000242.1:0-4484 GCA_964597105.1 uncultured Anaerolineales bacterium | reverse complement strand
CGACCCAGCCCTGCTCGATCATGTTCGCGATGTGGTGGCAGGTCTCCTTCGCCGCCTGATACTGATCCTCGACGGTCTGGTGTTGTTTGTCCTTGATAAGTGAGTTGCCGCCGATGGCGACAACGGCCACTCCCTCGTTCATCGTGTCCTCCTGTTGACGGGTGTTTGCATACTGGAAAGAATCGGCAGACTGGCTGATCGGACACCAGTCTGCCGGCTCATAGTGTCACCGGATGGCGGGCTACCAATTCCCCATAGTGAGCGCCATCACGGCCTTCTGCACGTGCAGGCGGTTCTCGGCGATGTCATAGATGGCTGAACGCGGCCCCGAGGCGACCTCGTCGGTCACCTCGTTACCGCGGTCGACAGGCATCGGGTGGGTGAAGATGGCATTGTCTGTGCGGCCCATTCGCTCTGCGGTGGTGGTCCAGCCCTGATAGGCCATAGCCTTCTCGATTTCTGTCTGTTTCTGGAGCTCACCGTCCTGGTAGGCATCCGGGCTGACCCAGTTCCGGGAATAGACGACGTGTGCGTCCTCGTAACCACTGTCCGGGTCGTGGACGACGTCGAAATTGGCCCTATTCCTCTCGCAGTTCTGCTTCGTCCAGTCGATGACCTCCGGGTCGAGGTCATATCCCTCCGGGTAGGCCATAGTCACGTCCATCCCGAAGCGAGAGGCGATCAGCAGCGCGGCCTGAACCGAACACCACGAGCGGGCCAGCGCGCCAGAGCCCCAGGAAAGAAGGAACTTCTTGCCTCGCAGCGTCTCGTAATCGGGACGTCCGGGCCCCCGGCCAAGCCACTCGGCCCATCCCATCACGTCGGCCAGTGCCTGACACGGATGGAATCGGTCGTCGGCCATGTTCAGGATGGGTACGTCAGCCCACCTGGCGTATTCCTGTAGCACCTCGTCCCCGGCGCCGTAGGCGGGTATCTTGTCCTCCAGGATGCGAATGCCAAGGCCCGCGGCATAGCGCGCCATCACGGTCGCGGCGTCCTCAATGGTCTCACCAGCTTTCTTCTCTGTCTTGAAGCGACCGGCTGAGGGCGTCATAAACTGGGCGTGGCCGCCCAGCTCGGTCGCCGCAGCCTCAAACGAGATACGCGTGCGAACCGAGGGGTTGTAGAAGAACATGATAAACGTCTTGTGTTCGAGAACAGTCGTCCATCGATCGGAGAAGCGCTCGCGCTTCATTTTGGCAGCGAGCTCCAGGGCCTCCAGGAGTTCGTCAACGGTCCAATCCTGGGTGCAGATGAAGTCACGCCCGTAAAGATCCACAGTTTCCTCCATCAGGGTGATGTGCCAAGATATCGGTGTACCGGCAGACCAGGACGGAGACTCAGCTCTGGCCCGATCCTAATCTGCCGGTTGGGCTGGCCACGACAGCCGTCTACAGTGCCTCTTGAACGCGTGCATGTCCACGGTTGAGCAAGATGGTTCGAATCTGCTGTTCCTCTCCCGTGTTCGGATCTATCCTGACGTACGTCCCTCGTCGGAAGAGCCGTTGCTCGATAGCGTCATTGAGCAGCGCCGAAACCTGCGAGCGGGACAGCCGCTGGAATAGATCCGCGCCCATAGCGCGATCCACCAGGAACTTGAAGGCGACGTAGTCATACGTCTTCTCCAACTTGTCGGCGAAGCGGATCAATTTGTTGATCGCTTCCTCGTCCGATGGCGGCGCCGCGGAGGGCTCGGCCTCCCCCTCGGGCACGCTTTCTGGCAGATAGACCCAGTCAACCAGCTCATCCGTGATCAGACGAATGTACCCGCGTCTCTCGGCTTCCTTGAGGAACATGCGGAATTGGTTGAAGCCGTACTTGCTTTCGTCGAAATCTCCCATCCGCTTGATTAACTCAAGCTTGACGTAGGATGCGAGCGCGCGGCCGGGGAATCGGGACCCCTCGACGATGTCTACCACGGTCGCGAAAGCCGTGTCCAGTTTGTCCTGCTGGACCTCGGTGCGCGCAACTGGTTCGGGTTCGCCGTCAGAGAATGGGACGACGTCCTTGTCGTACTGGAGGAACTCGTCCACTGTCTGAATCAGACGTGTTGCTGAGCTCCACGAGACACCGACGGCCACCACGCGTTTGCCGTAGGGGCGGAGAATGTTGACGACGTGCACGAAGTCGGCGTCTCCTGATACCAGGACGAACGTCTTGACACTGGGGTAGGAGTGGGCGATTTCGATGCAGTCCGCCGTCATCTTCACATCGACGCTGCCTTTGATGAAGAAGTCCTCCTGCTGCCCAGCTTGAGCGCGAATCGATGCTTTCGTTGGTACGTATACGGGCTCGACGCCAGCTCTGTAAAGCCGAGACGATTCCTCCTGGTGCCAGCGTTGGGTCCAATCGGCATAAGCCTTGGCCACGACCACACGGCCGTATCGTTCGGCGGCATCCCGGATCGCAGAGACGTTGGGACTCATCTCGGCGTCCTCAAGGCTCCATTTGATGTTCTCCCAATCGATGAAGAGAGCTACATCGCTCTTTTCTTGGGTCGGCATATTCACTATATCCTTACTAAGCCTACGACATCATCAGGCTCATGACAGCCTTCTGAACGTGCAGGCGATTCTCAGCTTCGTCAAAGACGACGGACTGGTCACCATCGATCACGTCATCGGTGACCTCCCAGCTCCGGTCAGCGGGCAGGCAGTGCATATAGACGGCGTTTGGATCCGCCTGCGCCATGTACTCCGCCGTTGCCTTCCAGTCCTTGTAGCTGTCGAAAATCTCTTGCGCCAGATCGGGATCGTCCTCTCCGACGGGGGGCTTGAAGAGCTGTACCGGGCACCACGCCTTCGGATAGAGGACGTGAGCGTCTTCGGCAGCTCCCATGAAGTCGTCGGTGACCTCGAAGGAGGCACCGTTCATCTCCGCATAGCTCTCGCACGCCTCGATGACCTCCGGGTCGAGGGCCATTTCCTCAGGCCGGGCAAGGACGGTGTCGCACCCCATCATGCTGGCGGCGATGATGGCGCTCTGGGGCACCGCTCGTGGCTTGTGAATGCTGGGCGAGTACGCCCAGGACATCACGAACTTTACGCCCTTAAAGCCACCGAATTTCTCCTTCACGGTGAGCACATCGGCCAGAGCCTGGAAGGGGTGATATTTGTCATCCTCCATATTGAGCACCGGGATGTCGGCCCAGTAGGCGAAGTTGCGGATCAACTCGTTGGCTGCACCGTACTCCCAATCGACAGGGTCGCCGTAGCAGCGGATGGCGATGCCATCGCCCATGCGAGCGAGGACCCGGGCGACATCGGATACGCGCTCGGTGGTGTAGGCGACCTCTCTGCCGGGAAGGGCCGGGGTGTATATCTTCCCGGGCTCCAGGTAGTGGGCGTGACCGCCCAGCTGCGTCATCCCGCCCTCGAACGAATTGCGGGTGCGGAGCGACGAGTTATAGAAGATCATAAACAGCGACTTCGCGCGCAGAATATGATCGTGATACTCGCCGATGGCGTTCCGTCGCTTCAGGTCGAGAGCGACGTCCAGGACCGTTTCGATCTCTTCCTTGCTCCAATCGAGCAAGGTGACAAAATCACGGCCACGGAAACTTTCGGTTTTCATCTATGTTACCTCCTTGTAAAAGATTGTATTGTCTGCCAATCTTATCGACGTAGAATTTGGAAGTCGAAAAGACCAGGTAAAAAGTAATTGCGCGAAAACTCCACCGGGGCCAGATCCTCGGTGAACAGGGTCTCGGACAGGAGCAACACTGCCTGCCCGGGGTCGGTCCCCAGATGCTCTGCCAGAGGGGCACCGGCGTTAACCGCGGTGATCTCCGCCAGCGCCTCACGGATGCGGATGTTACTCCTTTGTGCCAAGAGATCGAGGACCGATCCGTCGAATGATTCGTCCAATGCCTCTGGCGGAAGCACGGTCGTCGAGGCGAAGTCGACCAGGTACGCCGCGGGTCTCCCGTCGAAGGCAATCGTGCGACGAACGCAGGTGAGCGGGACTTCCGGCTGTAACGCCAGCTTCTCAGCGACGACGTCGTCTGCCGGAACCCGCTGCACGTTCAGTTGGAGTATCCGAGTCGACATCCCTTGACGTTTCGCCAGCGCCAGGATGCTCTCCAGACGCTCCAGCCCGCTCTCCACGCGTCCGCTGTAGGCGGGGGCGACAAAGGTCCCAACCCCATGCTTGCGCACGATGAGCCCTTCCTGTTCCAGGTTGAACAGTGCCTCGCGCAAGGTGGGGCGGGAGATCCCTAACTGAGCTGCCAGTTTCGACTCGGAGGGGAGCTGCTGGCCGGGCTGGTAGGTTCCTTCCTCGATAAGCTTGAGGAGATGCTGCCGTGCCTGAATGTGAAGGGGGCGTCGATCGGTTTTGAGTTCGTGCATCGTCTCCATGAATGGTAAGATGTCTTACGTCTTTAGGATAACTATACTCGAACTTGGTCACCATGTCAAATCAGGTGTCGGCCGATGCTTGACATGGCAAGGTTCTTCACTATGATTGCCACACGATGCAAGGGA
>CAZQXX010000241.1:0-4485 GCA_964597105.1 uncultured Anaerolineales bacterium | reverse complement strand
ACCAGGATCAGCTCGGTCACACCCAGCTCGCTTCGTATAGCGTCCAGATCCGCGATGTCCCGCTCGATGCCGTAGTCTGCGATCTCCTCGAGGCGGGCCGAACGCCCGGTGCCTACCCGGTCGTACAGATAGACATCGAACCCGTCGTCGGCGAAGCGGCGATAGAAGGCCCGCTCCGCGTCCAGGACGCCCAGCCCCGGCCCGTCGTGCAGGTAGATCAGGGGCGGCTCGTCCCGCCCCTCGGAGGCCGCGTAATAGTCGTACGCGATTCGCGAACCGGTGGGCAGGTCCCAGGTCGCCGTTCCCGTCATCGGCGGTGGGGCCACGCCGTCCACCGGGTCTGTGGCCACGACGGTCAGCGCCGCGATCCCGGCCACCGTCGTCAGTCCGGCGACCACGGCGCTGAAGCGCGCCCGCCGTGAGGCCTCCAGTCCCTCCGCCACCAGCCACGAGAACCCCAGGGAGACGAGGGACAGGGTCAGGAGCGCCGCGCCTCCCAGGATGCTCAGCCTCCCCGTGAGCGTCGAGAGCGCCAGCGCCACCTGATAGGCCGTCAGGGCGCTGAAGACGATGCCCAGGAGCAGCCCCAGGCTCAAGAGGACGCGCAGCGCCCACCCCGGGGAGGCGATCTCGGCCGGGTCGTCCTCGTCTCGCTCCATCCAGCCGAGCCGCTTGAACCCCGACTCGAGCCAGATGTTCATGGCGCCCATAACCACGCTGCCCACCACCGCCCATCCGAACCCGGCGATCTCCAGCCCGGTCAGCACGTCGGTCACCAGGAGAAGCAGCCCGTCGACGACGAAGATGAACAACCCGGCCGTGGTGATCGTCAGGGGCAACGTGAGAGCGAGCAGCAGCGGCCGGACGAACCGGGTCAGCAGCACGAACGCCAGGGCCGCTATCCAGATAGTGAAGAGCGCCTCCCGGAACTGGATGCCCGGCAGCGCCGAGATGGCGAGCAGCGCCAGATACGTGATCGACAGGCGGATAATGAGGTTCCGCAGGTGGCGCGTCGCCTGCCGCCATCTACCCATCGCCGGCCGTCCTTGGCGCACTCTGCGCTGGCTCGCTCTGCGCCGACTCCTGGGCGGACGAGGGTCCGGTCACCGGTCGCTCGAGCCGGGCGCGCGGGTGGTCGCGGGCGCTCAGTCCCCCGCCCGGCCACCGAATCTGCCCGGGCAGCTTAAGGCCCGCCTCGGCCGTGGCATCCTTGAACTGGAGCAGGGTGAGCTTGGCCCGGAGCGTGGCGCACCCCGCGGACCGCAGTGCGCCCCACGTGGTCAGGGTGATCACCTGGTTCATCGCCTCGCTCCAGGCTTTGTAGAACAGATCGAGCTCCGCCTCCACCCGACCGTCCACCGCCGCGATGGCCCGCACCGCCGCATCCCATTCCAGCAGGTGCATGCCGGTGCCCCACTGGATGGGATTGCTGGTGCCGAAGGCCTGATCGAGCGTCGTCTCCAGCGAGAGCTGCCTAAAGCCGAAGGTGTTCACGTCGTAGGCCTGCGGATCCTCCCCTTCGACGGTGAGGCGCTGTGTCCCCAGCGCCTCCCGCTCGATCTCCGTCTCCGTGTCCCACGAATAGCTGTTCTCAAACGCCTCCGACTCTGTGATCGCCAGCGCATCGGCGTCGCCTCCCACGATGGCGTACGCCACGCGGAGCGTGTACGGCGTGACGATGCGCCACTTGAGCACCCGCAGCACGAACTGCCGCCCGAACAGCCGGAACAAGCGGCGCCGCATCCGGTCCTCCTCGCGCCCGAGCATGCCCTGCTTCAGCGTCCCCAGATCGGTGAGCGTGGCCACCTGGCGCTTCAGCCAGTTCACGGCCTGTTCGATAGCCGGTCGCTTCTGGATCCCCCGCCTGCGCCGTTCGCCGCCGGGTGGGGAAGGGGGCTCGTCTGTCACGGGCGGCCTGCCGCGCCGTCCAACCTCCTCCACCTCCAGGGCCACCGGCCACAATTGACACTCCGCCGTCCGGCAGTCGAAGCGCAGGCTGCCCAGGATGTCGAAGCGGATCTTCGTCCCTTCGGCGGTCACCACCGGATCGGTGACCTCGAGATCGAAGGCGATCAGCTTGTCCGCGTGGTGGTCGGCGCACAGGTCGAAGCCGTTGATCACCACCGCGTGCCGCTCCCGCCCCACCAGGTCCGGCTCCAGCGCCAGGCCGTCCACGGGGATGCGGAACGACGCCGTCACCGCCCGCGGGCACTCGACCCGCACCTCCCTCCACCCGGTTTGGGAGCCGACCCCGGCCGCCCGCACGCGGGTCACGAACTCCGAAAAGTGGGCTGTATCGCCCCCGGTGCCCGAGGCGGCGGTGTGGCCGGCCAGTGACTGACCAGACGCTGGCCGGTCACCTTCGTGCTTCACATAGCTTCCCAGGCGGTTCAGGCGGTGGTTGTACTCCCAGGCGTGGTGGAAGCCCTGCCAGATGGTTGCCCAGCTCTCGTTGTCGCGATTCGGCATGTTGCCCTCGTGTCCCCAGGTCCGATCCAGTCTGCCTCAAGGGTGCGTTGCACCTGGACGGTGCATTGCGCTTGACCGTGCTCAACGCTGCAGGTCCCAGCGTGTCCAATCGACTATATGCGTGCTCTTGCCACTTGTCAACCTCGGCTTCCTCCGTCATCAGGGCTCTCTCCTGCTGGCGAACCTCGCGAAGGGTCGTTTTCAGTGAGCTTTGGGAAACTTCGTATGGGCCAATGCTCAAGCAACTCCGCCGCCTTCGGCCACCTGGGCACCAGCTCTTCAACGACTTTGTCGAGCTGCTGACCAGCTGCCTCTCGGCCTGGCTGAGCAAAGATCGTGCGAATGTGGGGCGCCACCAGCTTCTTGTCGCCCTTGGGCACGTGAGCGAGCACATTGCGCATAAAGTGAGCGCGCCAACGCTGCCAGCTTGCGCCGTTAAGCACCTTGGCGACAGCCTTCTTGAACCCCTCGCGGGCATCGCTGATCACCAGCTGATTCCATCAACAGCTGCACCACCATCTTCAGGCTGTCCCGAGGCAAATCGGCGTCCGCCTCCATCGACAGCTTGTCGAGATACTCACCCAGGTCTATACTCAAGTCGGTCATCGTGTCGCTCCCTTCTGTGAGATTGTTTGGTCCCACTTAAGGGAAGCACACGATGACTTCTTCGTCAAGCCACCTCCCAGACTCTGCACCACAACATGAGACATTATCGTCAAGAGCGACGGGACTGGCCTAATCTATGCTGGCTACATCGGCGGCTGGGATAACGATAGAGCTGAAGGTATCGCAGTTGACGGTCTGGGAGCTGCCTACGTCGTAGGGTGTACCAAATCCTATGAGTCCGAAGACTTCCCGGTGAAGATCGGGCCCGACCTGACACACAACGGCGGTTCCCCAGAGGGACGCGATGCTCTCGTAGGCAAAGTAACGGCTGACGTTACCGCTCTAGAATACTGCGGCTACATCGGGGGCACACTGGATGATGCCGCCAGCGACGTTGCGGTCGGTGATACGGGAAGCGCTTACGTGGTCGGCCATACACGTTCGTCACAATCGGAAGGCTTTCCAGTAAGAGTCGGACCCGATCTGACCTTCAACGGAGATTCCGACAACGATGCCTTTATGTCGAAGATAGAAGCGAACGGTTCCGATTTCTGCTTCTCTGGCTACGTTGGGGGCACTGGAGCTGACTACGCCCACGACGTTGCCTTGGACGGTGCAGGAAACCTCTACCTAGCTGGGGAGACTTCATCCTCCGAATCCGAAGGCTTCCCGGGACCGGTGGCACCGGGCCTCACCCCCAACGGCCTCCGGTGCAAGCGTGCAGTATGCATTGCACACACCCCTTAACAACAGAAGGAATCCCAGACGCGCCCTCACGCGTCCGGCAGAGCGGGTGAAGGGACTCGAACCCCTGACATCCAGCTTGGGAAGCTGACGGTCTACCACTGAAGTACCGCCGTAGACTCAGATTCGCAGCCACAAGGTTGAGACGGTCCTGCGCCACCGCTGAACGACACTCGCAACCTTGGACTTGTGACTGCCAGCCTCGGCGAGAGTCGCTCAACACAGATCCGCCTGCGTACCGTCACAGGATTCCACAACGAGCAGGGAGGATCACCACATTGCCCATCTCGCGCTGGTACGGGTCTAGTAGGTCCTCTATGGTCTGGACGCTAGGATTCTACCACAGAGCAGGGCATTAGCACACGGTTGTAGAACGGATGTACTTTTCGGCCAGGACAGGGGTTGCCACACAGTTGAAGAACGGATGTACTTGTCGGCCAGGACACCCCCGTCTACTCGGCGAAATGCCGGTTGAGGAACCCGAGGATACGCTCGGCGTACTCGGTATCTTCGTATGGCGTTAGGAACAGCCCCTCTTTGACGATGAAGTGCAAGTCGCCCTCGCGGACCCAGGTTTCGACGTGCGCCGGGGCGCGCGCGACCAGCCGTTTGAAGTTGGTAAAGGAAATCTGCGAGTCGCCGCGCGCGTGGATCAGCAACGCGGGC
>CAZQXX010000240.1:0-4514 GCA_964597105.1 uncultured Anaerolineales bacterium | reverse complement strand
TTTGTGCTTATGCAGGGAGGAAGTATCGTGTACGCAGTCGTGAAATCAGGGGCGCGACAATACCGCGCTGGCATTGGAGATACAATTCGCGTCGAGAAGCTGTCCGTCGATCCAGGCGAGCAGATCGAGATGGACGAGGTGTTACTGGTTGTCGATGACGAGGAGATTACCATCGGTCAGCCCTCTGTGGAGGGAGCCAGGGTACTGGCAACCGTCGTCGCCCAGGAGAAGGGGCCCAAGATTACCATCTTCAAGTACCGCCCCAGCAAGCGCTATCGGCGGCGCGCAGGCCACCGTCAACACTACACTCGGCTGCGAGTAGACGACATTATTGTGTAGGAGGAATTGAAATGGCTCATAAGAAGAGTAGCGGCTCTGCACGTAACGGCCGAGAAAGCAACCCCAAGTATCTTGGCGTTAAGAAATACGGTGGCCAGCAGGTGCGTGCCGGACATATCATCGTGCGCCAGCGCGGCACACCTATCAAGCCGGGGCGGAATGTCGGGCTTGGTCGCGATCATACCCTGTTCGCCACCGCTGACGGCTTCGTGACCTATGAGACCACCCGCGGCGGAGGAAAGCGCGTCAGCGTCTACCCGGGCGAGGAGGTCGCGTGAAAGAGGATATCCATCCGGAATACTACCCGGAGGCCAAGGTCATCTGCGCCTGCGGCAATACGTGGACCGTAGGATCGACCCAGCCAGAGATCCGCACCGACGTCTGCTCTGAGTGCCATCCGTTCTTCACGGGCGAGCAGCGCATGCTCGACTCCGGTGGTCAGGTCGAACGCTTCCTTAAGAAGCTCGAGCGCCGCAAGAAGAAGATGGCCGAGGTCGAGCGTCGCAAGGCGGAGAAGACCTCTCCCGATCTCCCTGTGGAGGAGCTCGATATCCGCACCCAGGCGAAGAACGTCCTTCAGGAGGCGGGGGTCGAGACCGTAGGGGACGTCCTCGGCATGCTCGAGGAGGGCGGAGGCGAAGCCCTGATGAACATCTCAGGGTTCGGCATGAAATCTCTGGCCACGCTCAAGAAACAACTCCGTGCTCGAGGGTTCGTCCTCCCGGGCGACGAAGCACCGGAGGAAGAAGAAACCGCCGAGGCAGAAGAACTCGAAGCCGAAATGGCTGGGTAGTTCTCAGCAACGAACCACAGAAGGGGCAGATGATCACATCTGCCCCTCTTTTTGTTTCACCCACACCCCCATGTACAACAAACCCACCGGCGGATGGATTGAGGTCATCTGTGGCAGCATGTTCTCCGGCAAGACGGAGGAGCTCATCCGGCGTCTTCGTCGCGCGAAGATCGCCAAACAAAAGATTCAAGTCTTCAAACCCGCTATCGACACCCGGTACGCCGATCGCGAGGTGACCTCCCACAACGGCATGCAGATCGAGGCTCTGCCCGTCGAGGGCACGACGCAACTACGGCGCATGATCGCGCCGGAGACGACCGTCATTGCCGTCGACGAGGCTCAGTTTTTCGACGATGACATCGTGCCGTTCTGCGAGCACCTCGCCGATCGAGGCCTGCGAGTCATCGTTGCCGGCCTCGACATGAACTTCCGCGGAGAGCCGTTCGGTCCGATGCCTGCCCTGATGGCCCGGGCGGAGCAGGTGACCAAGCTCCAGGCCATCTGCGTGGAGTGCGGCGGCCCCGCCAGTCGCACGCAGCGGTTGATCGACGGTGAGCCCGCGGCCTACGACGATCCGGTGATTTTTGTAGGAGCCAGCGAGGTCTATGAAGCCCGCTGCCGCGGATGTCACGAGGTGAGAGAATCCCCCGCAGCAGACGCCAAAGAGTAACACATGACAGAAAACCAATTGTCTGACGCAATTCAGGATATACTCCTTGACGCCACGGCCATCGACGCGCGCGTGCAGAAACTGGCGCAGGAGATAAGCCGCGATTACGCCGGCGTAGAATATGGTGAGGACGGCCTGGTGCTGGTGGGGGTGCTCAAGGGCGCCTTTGTCTTCCTGGCGGACCTGGCCCGCAATCTCACCATCCCCCATCACGTCGACTTCATCGCGTTATCGAGCTACAACCGCGGTCAGACGACGGGCGAGGTCCGGCTGATCATGGACTCGCGCATCAACGTCGCCGACCGGCACGTCCTGATCGTGGAGGACATCGTCGACACGGGCTACACCCTCGATTACCTCCAGCGTACGTTCGCGGCCCGCAATCCGGCCTCCCTCAGAACCTGCGTCTTTCTCAGCAAACCGGACCGACGCCGGGTGGAGGTCGAAATCGACTACCTCGGCTTCGAGATCCCCGATGTGTGGGTCGTCGGCTACGGGCTCGACTACGCCGATCGGTACCGCACGCTGCCGTACATCGGGGCACTGAAGAAAGAGGTGTACGAGACGTGACGGGAGGAGGTCCTATGAGCCTGCGTAAAGACATCGACAGGATCCTTATCCCCGAGGATCAGCTGCAACAGCGTATCAAGGAGTTGGCCGAGAAGATCAACGCCACCTATACCGATGAGGACCGTCCACTCCTGGTCTGCGTCCTCAAGGGGGCGTTCATGTTCCTGGCCGACCTCACCCGCCTTCTCGAGATGCGGCACGAGGTCGACTTCATGGAGACCTCCTCCTACGGCGCGCGGACCGAGAGCAGCGGCGTCGTCCGCATCCTCCTCGACCTGGAGAGGAATATCGAGGGCCGCCACGTCCTCATCGTCGAGGACATCGTCGACTCCGGCCGCACCCTCGACTACGTCACCCGGAACCTGGAGACCCGCGGCCCGGCCAGCCTGCGCGTGTGCACCCTGTTGAACAAGCCCTCGCGGCGTGTGATCGACGTGCCCATCCACTTCGCCGGGTTCGAGGTCCCCGATGAGTTCGTCATCGGCTACGGTCTCGATTTCGACGAAGAATATCGGAACCTGCCGTTCATCGGCGTGCTCAAGGAAGAGGTCTATGCCGAGACGACGGAGGACGAGGAGACCTGCTGAGGGGTCCCGGACCATCTCTATCCCGGCAGCGCAGACCTGTAGGGGGGGCGCGGTGGGACGTGCGGCAGCCGGCCCGATAACCCGTGTGCGCGGCTCGGGAGCCGGCTTCCGAGCCGCCCTGTTCGCTAGATGCTGATTGGCATCGACGCCAGCCGCGCCGTGGCCGACCGGCCGACGGGCACAGAGATCTACTCGCGCCGTCTCATAGAAGCCCTGCTCGCCCTCGACAGCCCTCACCAGTTCCGTCTCTACTTCCGCACTCGCCCTCCAGCCGCCAGCTTCGAAGACGCCGAGTGGCGCGTCATACCCTTCCCCCGCCTCTGGACCCACGTACGCCTCTCCTGGGAGATGGCGCGTCGGCGTCCGGACCTGCTGTTCGTCCCGGCTCACGTCCTCCCGCCCATCCGTCCCCGTCTCAGCCTGGTCACCATCCACGATCTCGGCTATCGTCACTTCCCGGAGGCTCACCCCTGGCGCCAGCGCCTGTACCTCGACGTGTCCACCCGCTGGAACGCCCGGGCCGCCACCCACGTCCTGGTCGACTCCGAGGCGACGAAGGCCGACCTGATGGCCCACTACGCCACGCGACCGGAGAAGATCACCGTCGCCTACCCCGGCGCCGACCACTCCCTCGGCCCCGTGACCGATCCGGCCGCTATCGAGGCCGTGAAGGCCCGCTACCACATCGCCGGCAGCTATTTCCTCTACCTGGGCACCCTCCAGCCCCGGAAGAACCTCGCCCGTCTGGTCGAGGCGTTTGGTCAGTTCGTGGGGCGCCGGCCGGAGTCCTCGGCCAGCCTGATCCTGGCCGGTAAGCGCGGCTGGCTCTACGACGAGCTGTTCGAGCGCGTGCGCCGGCGTGGGCTCGAGGGGCGCGTCCACTTCCCCGGCTACGTCGCCGAGGAGGACAAGGCCGCCCTCCTGAGCGGTGCGCTCGCCTTCACCTTCCCCTCCCTTCACGAGGGATTCGGCTTCCCGGTCCTGGAGGCCCAGGCGTGTGACTGCCCCGTCATCACCAGCAACACCTCCAGCCTGCCGGAGGTCGCCGGGGATGCCGCGCTCCTCGTCGATCCCGAGGACGCCGCCGCCATCGGGGACGCCATGGAGCGCCTCGTCACGGATCCCCTCCTTGCTCAGAAGCTGGTCGAGCGAGGACGAGCGAACGTCCGCCGCTTCTCCTGGACCCGCTGCGCCAGCACCGTCCTCGACGTCATCCAGCGCCTCTCGAGCCGAATTAGCACCTGAAGCCTCGAGGCCGGCATCCTGACGGTGCGCGTCACGTCAACAGTCCATAGCGCCTGCTGTCCCCCTTCGCCGTGCGCTGCAGGAAGGTCGAGGTGGAGCGAGAGCCGCTCGATGTGGGGGGCAGGTCAGAATCCGAGGAACGGGCGGCTGCCTCAGCGGAACCCCACGCCAGCCAGCTGACGATGTTCGACCTCCTCCGGCGCCACAGTCGCCAACCCAAACGTCGCCGTAGGCGGAGCAGGGCAGTAGCCGCGCCTTAGCCTGTTTTCGACACTTATCTCTGAGCCGGGGCAACAAGAAGCCAAACCCT
>CAZQXX010000239.1:1794-4524 GCA_964597105.1 uncultured Anaerolineales bacterium | reverse complement strand
GCCGACCTCGTCGGGGGCTATCCCATGTACGCCCCGCTGACGCTGGTGGCGCACGGGGTGGAGGGATTCGTGGCCGGTGCCATCGCCCGGCGGATCCAGGGCATTTGGGGCATGGTCCTCGGCTGGGGCCTGGGAGCCGCCTGTATGGTGGCCGGTTACTTCCTCGGCGAGGCCTTCCTCTTCAGGATGGGCGTGCCCGCGGCCGCCACCGAGGCGCTGACGATCAACCTCCCGCAGGTGGTGGTCGGCGGGATCGTAGGCATCCCGTTGGTGCTCGCCCTGCGCCGCGCGTATCCTCCGATGCTCCACTGGGGCCGTCCGCGCGCCTGAGCTAACCCTCGATCCTTCCTTGGCCCCTCTCGTCGCCATCGACGGCCTTCACTACGCCTATCCTCCTCTGACGCCGGGGGAGGACAGCCCCTTCGTTCTCCGGGGCGTCTCCCTGTCTCTGGAAGAGGGCGAATGCCTGGCTCTCCTCGGCCGGACTGGAGCGGGGAAGTCGACGCTCTGCCTGACCCTCAACGGCATCATCCCCGCACTCACCGGTGGGACGTTCCGCGGCGAGGTCCGCGTCGCGGGACGGAGCACACAGGATTGCGACCCGGGGGAGTTGAGCCAGACGGTGGGGCTGGTGTTTCAGGATCCCGAGAGCCAGTTGCTCAGCCTGACGGTGGAGGACGAGGTGGCGTTCGGGCTCGAGGGCCTGGCTCTCCCGTCCGACGACATCGAGGCTCGCATCACCGAGGCCCTGGCGATGACGGGCATCGAGGACCTTCGGGGCCGGTCGGCGCTGGAGCTTTCGGGCGGGCAGAAACAGCGGGTTGTCCTCGCGGCCGTGCTCGCCATGCGCCCCCGGGTGCTGGTCCTCGACGAACCGACCGCGCGCCTCGATCCGGCGGGGAAGCGGTCTCTGCTCGAGGCTGTCCACCGTCTGCGGGCCGAGAGAGGGACGGCCGTGCTGTGGGTGACTCAGGATCTCGACCGGGTGCCCCTCCTGGCGGACCGGCTGGCCGTCCTGCACGAGGGTCGCATCGCGCTCGAGGGGGAGGTGCGGGAGGTCTTCAGCCGGGTGGAGGACCTGCGGCGCATCGGCCTGGGGCTGCCTCAGATGGCCCAGCTGGCCGCGCGCTTCAACAGCGAGTGGGCCAGCGACTACGCTTGGCTGCGCGTGGAGGAGGCGGCGGCCGACCTGCGGCAGGTGCTCGATGGCTGACCTGGCCATCGAGCTGAGGGGTTGTTCGTATGGCTACGACCGGCAGCGTCCCGCGTTGCGGGACGTGAGCTGCGCCATCGAGGCCGGCACGTGGGTGGCCCTCATCGGGGAGAATGGCTCCGGGAAGAGCACCCTGGCGAAGCTGTGCAACGGGCTGCTCCGCCCTCAGGAGGGCCGGGTGCTTATTATGGGCGAGGACATCCGCGGCCGGCCCGTCGGGGAGGTCGCTCGCCAGGTGGGGTACCTGTTTCAGAACCCCGACCACCAGATCTTCGCGCCGACGGTCCGGGAGGAGATCGCCTTCGACCTGCGGAATCTGGGTCTCGGCGACCGGGAGATAGAGCGACGTATAGAGGAGATGTTGACGCTTTTCGGCCTCACGCCGTTCGCCGATCGGCCCCCGGCGGTGCTCGGCTACGGCCTGCGGCGCCAGGTGACCCTCGCCTCCGTCCTGGCGCGGCGTCCGTCCATCCTGGTCCTCGACGAGCCGACCACGGGGTTGGACCGGGGTAACACCCGGTTAATGATGGACCACGTCCGCGAGCGGCACGCCGTGGGCCGGACGGTCCTGCTCATCACGCATGACATGCGGCTGGTCGCCGAGTGGGCGGACCACGTGCTCATCCTCCACCGTGGCCGGCTGGTCGCCGCGGGCACCACCCGGGAGGTGCTCACCCGGCCGGAGCTCCTCGCCCGCGCGTCGGTCGGGCCGCCGCCCGTCACCCGCCTCTCTCAGGCGCTCCGCTCGTCCGGGATGACGGGAGAGAGCCTCACCGTCGATGACGTCCATCGAGAGGTCCTCGCCCTGCTCTCGGATCGGGAGCGCGCCCCCTGATGGCCGACACCTTCGACTTTTACGTCGCCCGTCGGTCGTGGCTCCACGAGCTGGATCCGCGCACCAAGCTGGCCTTCGTCGGCGCCAGCTTCGCGGTGCTCCTCACGGCCGATCATCTCATCGTGGTGCTTGCATATCTGATCATCGTGCACGCCCTCCTCTGGGCCGCGCGCATCCCCAGCCGGCGCATCACCTGGCTCTGGCGGCAGATGTGGCCCGTCACCCTGCTCATCTTCCTGCTGTGGCCTCTCTTCAACCCGATTGGCACGCCCGTGCTGGTCGAGTGGTGGCGGGTGACCATCACGCTTCCGGGCGTGGAACAGGGGCTCCTGGCCGCCCTCCGTGTGAATGGCCTGGCTTTCGCCGTGTTCGTCCTGCTGCTGACCACGGACCAGACCGCGCTGGTCCAGGGGCTGGTGCGTCTGGGGCTGCCCTTCGAGTGGGGGCTCGCGCTGACGATCGGGCTCCGCTACCTCCCCTTGCTCCACGGGACGTACAGCACGATCGTCGACGCCCAGCGGGCCCGCGGGTGGACCCCGGAGCAGGAGGGGCTCGTGCGGCGATTGCGCGCGTACGGACCGACGCTGGTCGCGCTGGTGATCGGCGCGCTGCGGCTGACGGATACGTTGACGCTGGCCCTCGCGGCCCGGGGCTTCCGGCCGGGCCACCCGCGGACGACGCG
>CAZQXX010000239.1:0-1694 GCA_964597105.1 uncultured Anaerolineales bacterium | reverse complement strand
ATTGACACCCCCAGCCTTTCATAGTATACTCCTCCCCACGATGCGTTCTATATCCGATCTGTCGCTTTTCAGCCCGCCGGCCCCTACGAGACCCGCGTAACGGTCTGGGTAGGCGCGCTGCGACGAACAGGCAACAGGTGGAAGCCAGCCCTCCAGGCCGTGAGGGCTGGTTTTTGTGTAGGGTGGCCCAGATGTCGATGACGCTTGATGAACTGGCCGCGGCGATGAACCGCTTCGTGGAGGCGAAGGGATGGTACGAGGAGGACTCCCCATCCCCGCAGACGCCGCGGAATATCGCTGTCTCCCTTTCGCTGGAGGCAGCCGAGGTGCTGGAGCACTACCAGTGGAGCGGGGAGGCGGACCGGGAGAGCCTGGCCGGGGAGCTGGCCGACGTGGCCCTCTACCTCCTCCAGCTCGCCTATCTGGAGGAGATCGATCTCGAGGAGGCGATTCTCGACAAGCTGCGGGTCAACTACCGGCGGCGCTGGTCGAAGGAGTAGGCGGGTGAAGATCCTCGCCGTGAGCGACCACGTCGTCGATGTCGTCTACAGCTCACACATCAAGGATCGCTTCGCCGACGTGGACCTGGCGGTCTCTTGCGGAGATCTGCCCTATTCATATCTGGAGTACATCGTCACGATGTTAGGCGTACCGTCCTTTTACGTGCACGGCAATCACGATCACCCCGAGTACCGGGCTAACGGCACCACGCTGACGGATCCGGGAGGCTGGGTCAACCTCGACGGCCGGACCGTCGAGGCGAAGGGCGTGCTCCTGGCCGGCCTGGAGGGTTCAGTCCGCTACAAGCCGGGCGCTCCCTACCAGTATACAGAGGGCCAGATGGCGAGGAAGATCTGGTGTATGGCACCAGCCCTCTTTCTGAACCGCCTGTGCCACGGCCGCTACCTCGACGTCCTGGTCACCCACTCGCCGCCCCGCGGCATCCACGACGGCGACGATCTGCCCCATCGGGGGTTCCGGGCTTTCCTCGGTTTTCTGGACACGTTCAAGCCCCGCTACCTCCTCCACGGGCACAAGCACGCCTACGGGCCGGAACGGACCCGGACGCGGTACGCCGAGACCGAGGTGATCAACGTCTATCCCTTCCGGGAGATTGACTACTGAGTGGCCGCGGGTCTTGATTTGACGGTCGCACCGACAGACACACACGTAAGCAAAGGAGAAGAAGATGGCTGAACAGATAACGCCCCGCAGCGAGGACTACTCTCGCTGGTACACGGACGTCGTCCAGAAGGCGGACCTGGCTGACTATGCGCCCGTTAAGGGTTGCATGGTGATCAAGCCCTACGGCTACACGCTGTGGGAGAACATCAAGGAGGGGCTCGACACGCGGTTCAAGGCGACGGGCCACGTCAATGCCTATTTCCCCCTCCTCATCCCCCTCAGCTTCATCCAGAAGGAGAGCGAGCACGTGGCTGGTTTCTCGCCGGAACTGGCGGTCGTCACCCACGGCGGCGGCAAGGAGCTCGAGGAGCCCCTGGTCGTGCGTCCCACGTCGGAGACGATCATCGGCCATATGTACTCGAACTGGATCCAGTCCTACCGCGACCTGCCGGTGCTGATCAACCAGTGGGCGAACGTCGTGCGCTGGGAGATGCGCACCCGCCCCTTCCTCCGCACCACCGAGTTCCTGTGGCAGGAGGGCCACACCGCCCACGCCACCGCCGAGGAGG
>CAZQXX010000238.1:0-4555 GCA_964597105.1 uncultured Anaerolineales bacterium | reverse complement strand
TAGTAGTCGGAGAAGAGGGCGCGGTTGTTGAACAGCGGCTCGGACCACTCGGCGACGGTGTAGGCGCTCTTCAGCTTCTCCCACTGACCATAGGCGTCAGCGACGGGCTCCCGGCGCCCAGCAGCGTCATACTCGGTGAACGTGAACCGGCGCAACACCCGGAGCGCCACCCGGCCCGGATCCCGCCGGTCGACCGACAGCACCCGCGGCCGCACGGTCACGCCCCGCCGGGACGGCCCCGCGTCGGTCAGCCCCGGCACCTCCCGCTCCAGGAGCACGAAGTCGATCCGCTCGTAGTCGTCGGTCAGCACCAGGAGGAAGTTTCCCGCCCGGTTGCGGAAGGCGCGCGCCAGCGCCCGCGTGTGGGCCACGGTGACCGACGTCAGCTCAAAGAGATAGACCTGGCGCGCGCCGCCCTCGACGCTGGTCAACCGCTCGATGCGCCGCGTCACGTCCTTGAGCCGCTGCGGCAGCTGGAGCGCGTCGGGCGTCATCTCCAGCCGTGCGTCCGCCGGGTAGCGTAGATAGGCGGAGAACTCGGCCAGCCGGTCGGCGGACGAGAGGGACTGGATGCGCTCGCGGGTCAGTCGTCGGTCGTCTAGCTTCGATCCTGGCATAGGTGGGTTTTCCTGTCGGGGTGAATGGCTCTGGTGCGGGTACGGTGCGCCTATTCTATCACAGCTGGCGCGGAGGCAAAGCGAGAACTGCTCCAACCTTCCCGAAAGCTCGTCATCGTCATCGTGACTCAATCGCTCACGCTGACGACGATCCCTCGATGACGTGCGGCGCCATCAAGCTTTCGGGAAGGTCCCGCCCGGCGACCACCTCCCCTCCCGCCCCAGGACCGACAGATCCGGTCCTTTCCTGCAATCCGCGTTCCAGCCGTTCCCCTACGCCACTCCGCCGTGCTGCGTGGCTAACTACAAACGGGTGGGGTCCATCGGCGGCGCCCCAAGCTGTCGGCGAGGTCATACACGCCACCTAGTCGGCGTATTCCTTCAAGACCACCGGCACATAGACCCCCCAGGCTCTCCCAAACACACCGTCCATCCAGGAGGCCTCAATCGCCCCGCCCCAGTCGTCAAACAACTTGCTCGGATACACTCCGTCAGTCACGAAATGGAGGGGCGTTGTACACGGCTCCTGGCTCCGGCACTCGATGGTCAGCGACCCCACCGTATACGTGCCGGTTATGGCATCCGATGCATAGAACGTGATCCACGACTCCCCCGGGGCAACCGTCTCCCACGTACCGTAAGGGAACGTCGTACTGTCCGGCGTCCACCCCGTGACCTCGGCGCACGCCATGTCGTAGGTTAACGGCACCTGACCGGCCTTGAAGCCAGACGCACTCACCTGGATCCCCATCTCCGCGGTCCGACCGGTCAGCGCGTACCCTTCCGCGGGGACCGTGCTGACCTCGGCGGCAGTCGCTGCAGGTGCAGTAAGCGACGTCGACCCGCTCTCGCCGCTGCTGCAGAGAGTGTAGTCGCCGGGATACCCCACGTAGCTGTGGAGAAGCGACACGTCCCCCATGTCTATCACCCCGTCACTCTCGGGACACGGCGCTACGTCTCCGCACCAGTCGCAGCACAGCTCGTAATCCCCGGGATGGCCGACGTAGCTGTGCAGCAGGGACACATCCCCCATGTTGACCGTTCCATCGCCGCCGGCCACGTCACCGGCCGTCCCCGGGATGCACTCGAACGTTCCATCGTTCCACGTCGTGGGGAGAGCCCTGCCTGCGGCGTCGAAGAGTACGCTGTCCTCATCCCCGGAGACGCTGAAGTTGAGCGCGCTGGAACACGTCGATTCGCTGGTGCAGCGGACGGAAAGCGTGCCGATGGTGAACGTCCCCGTCACCGCCTCCGGAGCCATGAACGTGATCCATTCCTCCCCGACCGTCTCCGATTCCCACGTGCCGCTGGGGAAAGCCGTCGTATTGCGCGTCCAGCCAACGGCGTCGGCACACGTGGCGCCGTACGTGATCCTCATCTGCCCCGCCTTCAGGCCTGCAGCGTCCACCCGAATCTCGACGTCTGCTGAGTTGGAGAACGTGGCCCCGATGCCCGAGGGGTCGAAGCTCACCGTCTGCTCGGGGAGCTCAACATCGCTCTCCAGCACGGTTCCCGTGATCGGCTGATCGGCACTGATGATGACGTAGCCCGTATAGCCATCCGGAAGCGCATCGATGGTGGCCAGGTCGTAGATCGTGCCCTCCGATGGCTCGACTATGTCCGTCAGTTGATGGACGACTGCGTCCGCACCATCGTAGAACCCGTGCATCGTCGTGGCGAGTGCGTCCCCTGTGTTCGTCACAACGTATCGAGAGGACACGCCTCCCACGTTCTTCTGCAGCCCATACAACTCAATTGTCGTCACGCGATCCTGAGCCGCTCTTGTAGTTTGAGTCAGCAGGAGAAGCGCAATCCCACCCGCGAGAGCCACACTGACGACGAGCGCCATCCTCATTGCGTTTCGGCGGTTCTGCTCCATTCTGATCCCCCTTTCAGATGAGCCGAGGAACGACAGTCACGATGATCTGGACCTGCCGGCACCTCGGAAGCTGCCACGTGATATCACTATACCATATGCGAGGCTGTTTGTATGTAGTAGAAGTTATACTCTTCGTGTGGCGCGCGCTAGACGCTTCTTGTAGTATCTACGCCACAAACCCCCTTTCCGCCACGCCACAAGGCCGTCGCCTCCAACCTTCCCCCTCGACGTCCCATCGTTCAATCCCCTCGGGCAGTTCCTGGTGCGATCTTGGTATATATATCCTTGACAAATACTATACAGACGGCTATAATCGGGAAAATTTTGCAGGCTAATCCATACGGACATGGGACATCCTCAAGGAGATAGGCGATGCAGAAATTACTGAGCAGACATTGGCACCATTTGCCTGCGGACGAGATCGAGACCCTGTTGGAGGTCGACGTCGAACAGGGGCTGGATCGCTTCGCGGTGGAGCACCGACAGGCCCGCTTCGGCCCCAATGCGCTGACGCCGCGCCAGGGGAAGAGCCCGCTGGCGCGCTTCATGCTGCAGTTCAATAACCCGCTGATTTACGTGCTGCTCGTGGCCAGCGTCGTCACCGCCTTCGTCAAAGGGTTGGTCGACGCGGCCATCATCCTGGGCGTGGTGCTGGTCAACGCCGTCGTCGGTTTCATCCAGGAGTCGCGGGCGGAGCAGGCGATCGCGGCGCTGGCGGAGACCATGACGGCGGAGGCGAGAGTGCTCCGGGGCGGGCGGAAACAACAACTGCCGGCCGCCGAGTTGGTGCCGGGCGACGTCGTGCTGCTCCAGTCGGGCGACAAGGTGCCGGCGGACCTGCGGCTCGTGAAGGTGCGGGATCTGCAGGTCACCGAGGCGTCGCTGACCGGCGAGTCGGTGCCGGTGGCGAAGGACGCCGATGCCGTGCTGCCGATGGACACGATGTTGGGCGACCGGCGCACCATGGCCTACGCCTCGACACTGGTCACCTACGGGCAGGGCACAGGGATCGTGGTCGCGACGGGCGACCACACGGAGATCGGGCGCATCTCCGCCCTGATCGCCGAGGCCGAGGACTTGGAGACGCCGCTGACCCGCAAGATCGGCGAGTTCAGCAACCTGCTGCTCTACGCGCTCCTGGGCGTCGCCGCCCTCTCCTTCATCATCGGTTTGCTCCGAGGACTGCCGCTGGAGGAGACGTTGACCAACAGCATCGCCCTGGCAGTGGCCTCGATACCTGAGGGATTGCCCGCGGCGGTGACGGTGACCCTCGCCATCGGCGTGGCGCGCATGGCCCGGCGCCGGGCGATTATACGCAAGCTGCCCGCCGTGGAGGCCCTGGGGAGTACGACGGTGATCGGTTCCGACAAGACCGGCACCTTGACGCAGAACGAGATGACGGTGCAAGCCCTGGTGGCGGGCGGTGCCACCTACCGGCTCGACGGCGTGGGGTACGCGCCGGAGGGTCGGCTCCGGCGTGGCGAGGCGATCATCTCGCCCGGGGATGTCTCGCCGGCGGTGCGTCGGCTGCTGGAAGCCGGTGCGCTGTGCAACGACAGCCAGGTGACGTTAGCGGATGGGGCGTGGCAGCTGCAGGGCGATCCCACGGAGGCGGCGCTGCTGGTCGCAGCCCGCAAAGCCGGCATCGAGCCGACGACCCTGGAGGAGCAGGTCCCGAGGCTGGATGCGGTGCCGTTTGAATCAGCGCACCAGTATATGATCACGCTGCACGATGAGGGGCCCGATCAGCCGCGCCGGTTGGTGATGAAGGGCGCGGTGGAGGCTGTGCTGGCCCGCGCCACCCACGCGCTGGACGACGCCGGCGAACGGGTCCCGCTGGACCGAGAGGCCGTCCTGCGCACGGTCGACGAGCTGGCGGCGCGAGGGTTGCGCGTCCTGGCCTTCGCCGAGGGCGCCCTGCCCGCGACGGCTGCGCGCGTCCACCCTGAAGACGCCGAGACGCTGACCTTCCTCGGGCTCCAGGGGATGATCGATCCGCCGCGGCCCGAGGCCATGGCCGCCGTCAAGGCAAGCCAGGACGCGGGGATCCAGGTCAAGA
>CAZQXX010000237.1:0-4561 GCA_964597105.1 uncultured Anaerolineales bacterium | reverse complement strand
AGGAGGTTGGCGCGGAGGGTATCGTGGAAGAGGTACGTCTCCTGCGTGACCATCCCGACGACCTCGGCGAGGGAGGACAGCCTCACGTCGCGCAGGTCGTGACCGTCCATGGTGATGCGTCCCTCGGTGGGATCGTACAGCCGGGGGAGCAGGTACGTGACCGTGGTCTTGCCCGCGCCGCTGGGGCCGACCAGGGCGACGAGTTGACCCGGCTCGATCTCGAAGCTCACGTTCCGCAGCGCCCAACGGCGGTTTTCCGCTCGTTGCGGGGCGGGGGTGGACAGCTCGGGCGCGGTCTCCCCTTTCTCATCTCCCCCACGGGCTCGTCCGCTGAGGGGTGGCGGGGTCGCGTGCCGCCTCCGGCCAAAGCGAGGGACCTCCTCCAGGCCTGTCCCCGCCGCGCCCTTCGCGGCGTCCCCGGCAGCGAGGTAGCTGAAGGAGACGTTCTCGAAGCGCACGTGCCCCAGCGGCCGATCCAGCGCCACGGCGCCCGGCCGGTCCTGGATCTCTCTCGGAAGGTCGATCACCTCAAAGACACGTTCGAAGCTGACCAGACTGGTGGCGAACTCGACAGGCGCGTTGGTCAGGGCGGACAGCGGACGGTACATCTGGCTGAGGTACGTGCCGAAGGCGATGATGGTGCCGGCGGTGAAGGCCCCGCGCAGCACGAGATGTCCGCCGATCCAGAAGACGAGGGCCGACCCCACAGCGCCGGCCAGGCCCAGCCCGAAGGTGAACCAGCGCCCGACGAGAGCCTGGCGCACGCCGGTATCGCGCACCTGGGCCGCTCGATCGGTGAAACGGGCCATCTCGTCCGGCTCGCGCCCGAAGATCTTGACCAACAGGGCGCCGCTGACATTCAGGGTCTCGTTCATCAGGGCGTTCAT
Organism: uncultured Anaerolineales bacterium; assembly: GCA_964597105.1. Taxonomy (GTDB): domain Bacteria; phylum Chloroflexota; class Anaerolineae; order B4-G1; family B4-G1; genus SKLM01. The sequence continues at coordinate 3,674 of CAZQXX010000237.1, read as the reverse complement.
GTCCGCGTTGAACTCCATCCGCTCCCGGGTGATGCGCCTGAGAAGCCTGCCAGCGCGACGGGCCGGCAGGATAAACAGGGGCAGGATCGCCACGCCCAGAAGCGTCAGGCGCCACTCCAGCGAGACCATGATGACGAGGGTGGACACCAGGGAGATGACGTTGGTCACGATGTTGACCAGCGTGCTGGTGATGGCACGCTGCGCCCCGACGACGTCGTTGTTGAGCCGGGACATCAACTCGCCGGTGCGGGTATTGGTGAAAAACTGGAGGCTCATGCGCTGCATGTGGGCGTAGACAGCCCGTCGGAGGTCGAAGATGATCCCCTCGCCGATGGAGGCGCTGAGATACCGCTCCGCGACGCCGATCAACCCCGTCAGGAGGGGGACGCCGATGATGCCCAGGGCGAGCCAGTTGAGCCGCGTCGCGTCACGGCCGGGGAGCGCGTTGTCAATCAGGTCCCGGTAGAGTAAGGGGGGTATCAGCCCCAGGAACGAGCTCACGGTGATCAGCGCGATGGTGAGGGCCACCTGAGGCCAGTAGGGGCGAGCGTAGGTGGCGACGCGGCGGAGGATGCTGCGATTGATCGCCGGTCGATCGTGCTCTTCGTCGTAGCGGATATAGGCCCGCCAACCGGTCCCGTGGATACTCATAGTGGTATTGGATTGTAGCGTGCCTGGGGCGTTGGGGCAACCCCGGAGGCGGACGATGGACGCTAGACGCTGGACGACGGCTACCTTGCGAAGGTTGCGCGGCAGCTACCTGGACAGCAGCTGCCTGGGCAGACCAACATCTAAAGCGCGGCCACCACCGGACGGCGTACGAGATCCGAGTGGCCTGATCTCTTGGAGAGATCTTAACAGATCAAAACGGAACAGTCTCACTTCCCGGGAAAGCCACGGACATTTTACACCACTTGACAAGACGCAAACATTGGCTTAATCTCATCAGACGAAGTGGAGACAAATGAAGAGTGTGAGTACAGCTTTCGTGGCACTTGCGGCGCTATGCTGGGGGCTATCGGGCGGGATCGGCGGCATTCTCATGGCCAACGGCTGGGACGCAGTCGTGATTAGAATCATGATAGGCACAGGTGCGTGATGAAACCCTTTCGGAAAAGACTTGTATTGTTCTCTGCAATATTCCTCAGTCTGGGGGGCCTGGGTTACCTCTATCTGCGTAACAGCGCTGCATGGACTATGCTCACGCTGTTCAATGACGAAATCCGGGTGGAGAACTTCCGCAATTTCCACACCGTCTTTCCTGCGGAACCTATCAATCCCGGGGATTCGGTGTGGGCTTTCAAGTCCAACCTCAGGCCCTTACCGGAGTTCTACACCTTCGAAGGCCAACAGCGCCGGATCGATGCGTTTTTGGATGAAACTTCGACTACCGGGTTTGCGGTAGCCAGGGATGGAGAGCTACTGTATGAAGCGTACTTCAATGGTTATGGAGCGGACTCCTTACCCACCTCCTTTTCTGTAGCCAAATCATTCGTCTCTGCTCTGGTAGGAATCGCCATTGAGCAGGGATACATCACATCGGTGTGGGACACTGTAGAGAGCTATGCGCCGGCCCTGGCCGGCACCGGGTACGGGCCCATTCCGCTGCACCATCTTCTGACTATGTCTTCTGGCGTGGATTTCGATGAAGATTACGCGAATCCGCGCTCCGACATCAATATGCTACCGATGCGGGTTTTCGTCTTCAGAACCAGCCTGCCCGATCTCCTAAAAGATATGGTCATGCTCCGGGAGCCAGGAATACATAGTCAATACAGCAGTAGCGACACCATAGTTTTGGGACTGGTCCTTGAGGGTGCTACCGGAAGGTCGCCGGCTGAATTTCTGGAACAAACGATCTGGAAGCCGGCCGGTATGGAGTACCCTGCCTACTGGGGCGCCGATTTCCAGGGCCACACCCTGGCGTATGGTTTTCTCTCCGCCTCCCTGAGAGATTATCTCCGGTTTGGGCGGCTCTACTTGAACCAGGGGCAACGGGATGGTGAACAGATCATCCCCGCAGAATGGGTTGCTCGCTCTGTGAATCCCCAAGAGGTGTATTTGCAGCCGGGGGACAATCCCCAAAGCGAATCGACCTTCGGGTATGGCTATCAGTGGTGGCTCCCGGACAACCCCCAGGGAGACTTTACTGCCATTGGAATTTGGGGACAATATGTCTACGTGCATCCAAGATACGGTGTTGTGATTGCCAAAACCAGCGCCGATGGTGATTTTGACATGCAAGATCAGGAAACTATCGAGGTTTTTCGCACTATAGCGCAATGGGCGGTAGCGCAATGAATATCCTCGAAGCTCAACGCGAAATGCGCGCCGCCTTCTTGGGCGGATTTGCCGGACAGCTGGTTTCCGGCTTGATTTGGCTCATCGCCGCCGCGCTTGGAACCTGGGTCTCACCAGGGTATGGTGTGGTCGCGCTCTTTTTCGGCAGCATGGGCATCTTCCCGCTCACCCAGTTGGGCGTGCGGCTGATGGGACGGCCCGGTAAGGTCAGCCCGGAGAACAAACTGTGGGCACTGGGGTCGCAGTCCGCTTTCACCGTGCCCCTCAATTTCCTGCTGGTAGGCGCGGCCACGCTGTACCGCGAGACATGGTTCTTTCCGGCGGCGATGATTGTGGTCGGTTCGCACTACCTGCCCTTCATTACTCTGTACGGGATGAAGATGTTTGGCATACTCGCCGCGCTGTTGGTGCTCGCGGGCGCGGGACTCGCCTTATATGGCCCGGCGATCTTCAGTCTGGGCGGCTGGTTAGCCGGCGTGATCTTCATCGTGTTTGCCTTCGCCGGCCGCGCGGTGGTGCTGCGAGAGGAAAGCGCCAGTGGGTGAACGAAGAAAATCAAACTCAGACTCCAGAAAGACACGGAGGAACGAAATATGCACACAGGTAACACCACGCAGGGCAAGCGCCGCTGGCTGATCGGCATTCCGGCGGGCATCGTCCTGCTCATCGTCGTGATTTTCGCAGCCATCCCGCCGCTGGTGATGAACGATATGGTCAATTCGCACGTCACATTTGCTCAAACGTGGACCGGCGCGGAACAAGGGCTTGCTCCCGCAAGGCTCGTCCTGACCACGCAAGATGGCCTGGACATTGTGGCTTACGAAGTCTACGTCGAGAATCCTAAAGCAGTGGTCATCTTCCTATCGGGCATTCACAACCCTTCCGTCACGGCCTTCTTCGGCCACGCGCGGATGTTGCTGGATGAAGGCTACGCCTCGATTTTGCTGGAAATGCGCGCGCACGGCGAGAGCGAAGGCGACGTGATCGCCCTGGGCTTCAAGGAGCACCGCGACACGCGCGCTGTAGTGGACTATATCCACGCCGATCCCCGTTATGCGGAGACGCCGATCGTCGTGTACGGCCTGTCGATGGGCGGCGCGGTCGCGATCAACTCGATTGGACAAATTCCCGACATCGACGCGCTGATCAGTATGTCCGCCTACTCCGGGTGGGATGATGTGTTTCTGGAAAATATGGGGGCGTCAGGAATCGTAGCCGCCGTGCAGCGGCCCTTCATCAGACTCTACACGGCGCTTAAATATGGTTGGGCCAATCGTAACATCACCCCGAGAGAGGAAATCCAAAAACTTGGCGACAGGCCCGCGTTGCTGATCCACGCGCGCGGCGACTCGCAGATTTCCTTTACCAACTTC
>CAZQXX010000236.1:0-4576 GCA_964597105.1 uncultured Anaerolineales bacterium | reverse complement strand
CCTGCCCTACGTCGGGTGGCGGCGGCCGGGGACGCCGGCCGGTACGCCCAGCTTAAGTGTCTTGTGGAGGGGAGCAGAGTGATCGGGAGGATGGCCTGACGGTGATTTCTTTACGGAGAACGATGAACTCATCACACGTCGAGTCTGATTGGAGCGCGGCGAGGGGCAGCGGCCGGCGGTTGGCCGTTGCCGTGGCTCTGGCGCTCGCTCTGGTCCTCGCCGCCTGCGAGCGCGGCGCGCCGACCGAGGCCCCGCCTCCGGCGTACGCCCGGGTGGTGCCCTGCGGAGGGGTCACGCAGGTGCAGACTCCCGACTCCTCCGAGTGGGTCACGCTCGACACCCAGGTCGCGGTCAGGAGTGAGGTGCGCCTGGCCGCGAAGGGTGAGAGCGGGCGCGTCTGCTTCGGCGACCGGTCAATTCTCGAGCTGGCGCCGGGATCCGCGGCCGACCTCCGCCCCGTCGAGGGGGAGGCCCGCATCGAGATCGTGCCCCGGGAGGGGAGCTGGACGCTCCTGGCGTACGACACATCGTACCAGGTGTCCACGTCGGCGTGCCCGGTTGTCGTGAGCGACGTGCCGGCGCGCCTCCGAGTGGCGCAGGAGGGGGAGGGTGCCCGCGTGCGGGTCGCCCAGGGAGAGGCCACCTGCGCGACGGGCTCGGAGCCGACGCTGCTCCCCACGTGCTGGGAGCTGGTCGCGGCGCCGGGCGGGGAGCCGGAGATCGGTCAGTATTGCGCCGAGGGTGATGCGACGCCCACTCCCTCGCCGACGCCGACGGTGCCTTCCGCATCGCCGACTCCTTCGCCGACCGAAGCAGCGGCGACCGCGTTGCCAGGCTCACCGACGCCGGAGCCTGCCACCCCGACGCCGGAACCGACCCCGATTCCCTAGTGTGACTGGACTGGACCCCACGCATGGCGAATAGCGCATCAACAAGGCCAAGCCTCCTCCAGGTCCTCGTGCCGTTGGGGGTCGCCCTGGCCGCCATCCTCGGCTGCCTGTTCCTCGCCTACGGTCTCAACGTGGGCAACCCCTCGAAGCCGGAGCTGGCGACCGTCGAGGTGACGTGCAGCCCCGACGTGGTCCGCGCTCAGGTGGGGGACGTGGTCACGTACGTGGTGACCATCTCGAATGAGAACCCGGATGGCGAGGTCGACGTCCTGTCGGTCCGCGACACCGTGCTGGGCGATCTATCATATGCCTTCGCCTCCAGGCTGGCCGCCGGCGCGTCCGACCGCGCCGTCTTCACCCATACCGTCTTGATCGATGATCCGGACCCGCTGGTGAACACGGTGACCGTGTCGGTCGCCGGTGTGGGCGCCGTGGGCGAGGCGACCGCCAGCGCCGAGGTCGACCTGCTGCGGCCCGCCGTCGGCATCGAGGTCGCCGTCACCCCCGACGCCGCCCGGCGGGGCGAGGAGGTCGTGACCTCCATCACCGTCTCGAACCTGGGCGACGTGGTGCTGCGGCCGATCACCGTCACCGATTCGCTCCGCAGCGACCTGACGTCGTCTTTCTCGGAGGCCCTCGACCCCGGGGCGTCCCGCGGCCAGTCCTTCGCCTGGGTGGTGCCGGCGGACGCCTCGGGGCCCCTGACGCGCACCGTCACCGTCCGTGCGGCTACCGACGCCGGCGAGATCGTGAGCGACTCGGCCACTGTCCTCATCGACGTCCTGCGGCCCGCCCTCCAGGTGGAGGCGGGGGTCAGCCCGCCGGCCGCCGTGCCAGGGGAGACGGTGACGCTCACCGTCTCCGTGGAGAACGGCGGTCAGGTCGATTTGGAGGGGATCGACGTCAGCGACTCTCTTGAGGGTGATCTATCTGCCTCATTCGACCCCACGCTGGCGGCTGGCGCGTCGCAGGAGCGGGCCTTCCCCTGGACCATCAGGCCGAACCAGACGCTGCCCCTGACCCGGACGGTCACGGTTCGTGCCGACGCCTCCGGCGAGGCCGTGACGGCCACCGCCGTCGCGGTGGTCGATCGCCTGCGGCCGGTGCTCCGGATCGAACCGTCGGTGGCCCCGCCCGCGGTGATACGTGGCCGGGCGGCCGTGGTCACCATGACCGCAATCAACGCCGGCGAGCTCGACGTCGGTGGCCTTCGCGTAGAGGACTCCATCCTCGGCGACCTGTCAAGACTCTTCCCTCGCACTCTGCCAGCCGGAGCTTCGCATAGCGAATCGATTCCCTGGTCGAGCCGCCCCGACGACGCCGGCCCGCTGACGAGGCGCGTCACCGTCTCCGGGGAGGGAGCAGGCGAGGGGGTGAGTGAGACGGCCGAGCTGTCGTTGAGCTTGCTCGGCGTCGAGGCCTCCACGAGCGGCCCCGCGCTGGTCCGGGCGGGGGAGCGCATCGCCCCCAGCGTGACCATCACGAACACCGGCTCCGAGGGGGCGCCGGATCTGATCCTGGAGAGCGTCGCCGACGGCGGACGCGATCTGTCAGTGCCGGACGCCTGCCGGACGTTGACGAGCGGCGCGGCGTGCACCTTCAGCTACGAGTTCACCGTGCCGGCCGACGAGGAGACGGCGGAGGCCGTCGTCGACGTGCGCTACCGTCCCGAGGGCCTCGACGAGGTGGTCTCGACTACGGCGGAAGTCACGATGGCCGTCATCCTCCCCTGGGAGCGGGGCACGGGCACGCCGGAGGGCGTCGAGGTTCGTACCGTCGCCGTCTGCCCGGCCGACCCCCGGGTCCTCTACGCCGGCTTCGGCAGCCGGGGCCAGGGGGTCTATCGGAGCACGGACGCCGGCGTGAGCTGGGAGCCAACGGCCTTCCAGGTTCAGGAGGTCTTTGATGTCGCTATCGACCCGCAGGACTGTGACACGGTTTACGCCGGCGCGTGGCGGGACGGGGTGCGGAAGAGCACGGATGGCGGGCGGAGCTGGGAGGCGGCGGGGGACGGGCTGGCGGGGGCCTTCGTCTATGCGGTAGTCATCGATCCCACCGATTCGACCGTGCTCTACGTGGGCACGGCCGAGCGGGGGGCCTACCGCTCCGACGATGCAGGGGCGACGTGGGAGGCCTGGGGCGGTGGGGCCGCCACGGTGACCGATCTGGCCGTCGGGCCGGAGGGGCGCGTCGTCTACGCGGCGACCTGGGGCAGCGGGGTCGTCCGGCGGGAGCGAGGGTCGACCGGCTGGGAGGCCTGGGAGTCGCTCAACGAGGGGATCCCGGATGCGCACCGCCAAGTCTACGCCGTGACCGTCGATCTGACCGACCCGTCGCGGGTCTTCGCCGCCACGGCCGCCGGGGGCGTCTACCGGAGCGGCGACGGTGGCGGGACGTGGGAGCAGGTCTTCTCCTCCCCGCGGACGGCGTATGCGCTGGCGGTGGACCCCGAGACGGCCGTCGTCTACGCGGGTACGGCAAACGGGGTCGTCGTGAGCGCCTCGAACGGCGACCCGGGCTCGTGGGAGATGTTCGACGTGGGCATGGAGGGGCTGGCGGCCCGGGCGCTGGCCCTGGGCTCGGGCGAGGCGGGACATATCCACGTCGGCAGCGCCGACGGCGCCTGGCGGCACACGTACCCTCGCAGACCATGACAGTCTCTGTCCAAACGCCGCAGGCTCCCTCGTGCCGGGCCGCGCGGTCACGGCATGTGTCGCTGGCCGGAGCCAATGACTTTCAAGGTCTTCGTCCGCATCATCTCGATCAACTGGGGCGTCAGCGTACGAGGTTGCAGGCAGACCCGCAGTCTTCCCTCTCCACATGGGGCTCGAGCCCACTGGACGTGGGCCGTATGGGGCGTGTCATGCGACGACGTCAGCTAGACGCGTGTCTCCGGCTCGACGGATGAAGTCTCAATCCCGCCGATCTCGGCCGGGACGATATGCGCCTGGCAACTCTACGAACGTCTCTGGTTGCTCCGCCTCCTCAAGCAGGTCCAGGGCAGCGAGAACGGCCGCTCGTTGTCTCTCGCGATCGCCAGGTGCCCCCAGGGTTCTTCCCATCAAGTGGGTTGTGATCAATACGCGGGGGAGGGCCATCGCCTCCAGGCGCGGACGGAAGGCCCGGATGCCGACGATCACCGTGACGATGCCACTCTCTTCCAGCAGTCTGGCCAGGTGTCCCACGGACACGTGACACACCGGTCAGACCGGCACCAGCAGGGCTGCGTCCACGTCCTTCTCCTGGAGGAGCCGGACCCACTCGGGCGCCGTCTCTTTCAGCAGTCTTCTCTGCGAGCAGGCTCCCACGAAGGAATACGCCTCCGGCGCCAACTCGCCAATGATCCCCTCTTCCTCCAGATCCAGCAGGATCTCGTGCGGAAACACCACGTTTGGATCGGTCCGGGCGCCGCGGACGTCATAGCCGCCGTGCCGAGCTGTCAGTTTCTCGTTTGGCGTGCCAACCGGGATCACCGAAAGCGTGGGCTCCGACCTGATGCACTCGAGTATTCTCTCCGCTGCCTCGGCCTGGGTCATGTTCTTGACACCGAAAGGTTCCGGATCGTCGCCTTCGACGAAGTGTCCGCTGGAAGATATGAGAACCAACCGGGACTCCGACAAGGGCTGGTGCAGGGGCGTGAACGGACCTTCTGCGTACGCCCAGCTTCCCTCTCCGGCATAGGCACG
>CAZQXX010000235.1:0-4578 GCA_964597105.1 uncultured Anaerolineales bacterium | reverse complement strand
ATAGTCGAGGCCCCATGCCCAATGACGTAGGCAGGCACGTTGTGGGTCGCGTCCTCGAACTCTTGCTTGATATGATCGATGAAGTCTCGGGCTTCCTCCACGGTGAAGGCAGGCGCAGCGGTGGCGATAAAGCGGGAGTTGATCACGCGGATCTCAGTTCGCGCCTGGCGGGCTGGAATCAGTTGAGCGGCCACATTCACCTCCACCTGGACAGGTGTGTTGGGACAAACGGGCTCGGGCGGGACGCCCCCATCGGTTCACGTGACGTCACCAGGTACGAGAATCGTAGACAGCGTGCAACGCGAAGCGGACCTAGAGTGCCCAAGTCAGCCGATAAGCCGGGTTCTGTTCCCTTCGCCGCTTACGCCGCTCAGGGTGGCGATCATCTATCTGGGATGGTGGTTGCCCACCATCTCTAGCAGCCTACCCGGGACTCAGACGGGACGGGTCATCCCGCGCCCTCGATCGACATCCGATGTCGATCGAGGGACTCGTCCTCATTGCTTGGCCTTGCTCCGGGTGGGGGTTACCTGGCCGCCCGTGTCACCACGGACGCCGGTGGTCTCTTACACCACCTTTTCACCATCACCGCGGCGACTCATCCTATCGACTTGTCGCAGGAGAGTTCGCCACGGCTGTCTACTTTTCTGTGGCCCTTTTCCGTCAGGTCTCCCCGACCTGGGATTACCCAGCACCGCACCCTATGGAGCCCGGACTTTCCTCGTCCCGTATCCGGGACGCGACCGCCTGGCCGACTTGGGCAACTGATAATATGATACCAGGTTGCGGTTTTGTGTCAAGGAAATGTGGACTGCAGGCCACGAATGGAGCGTTGCGGACTGGTCGGCTTGTGGTAGACTAGCTTGCGATGAGGTCCCATTTGCGCTTTCTGACTCGTCCGGCTGTCATCTCAGCTGGTATTGCTCTACTGATCACTGGGATGCTGTACGGTGACGCCCTTCAGTTACCCCTGTTCTCCGACGATCTCGTGCAGATACCGTGGCTGGAGTCGATCTCCTGGCGCGAGCTGTGGACGAGCCCAAGCCCGTACGGATACTATAGGCCACTGTGGTATACGATCTGGCGTGGGTGGGCGCGTCTCGTGGGAGGCCTTCATCCGCGCGGGTTGCACCTCCTCAACTTGATCGCTCACGCCGTTGCCACGTGGTTGACGGGTGTCTTGGCTGCCAGATGGTTGCGCCGTGGTTGCACCCGCGTAGAAAGGACGTACGCCGCCGGGCTTGCGGCACTCTTCTTTGTCTTGTTTCCCTTCTCACGCCAAGCTGTTGCCTGGCCTGGAGCGGTCTACAACCCACTGGTCACCGCTATGGCTGCAGCGGCGGTACTGACCTATGATCTGGGTCGAGCAGGGCGGGGCAGGGGGTGGGTGGTGGCGGCGTTTGTCCTGGCTGCTCTGGCTTCCCTCACGTACGAGAGTGGGATTCTGGTGGCTCCGCTCGTCGTAGCAGCGGAACTGATCGGTCGGGCAAGAGATCGCTGGGCCCGTCAGTCGTGGTGGGTCCTCGTGTTTATCGGGCTCCTCGTGGTTAGTTGGGCGCTCTGGAGGTCGATGCGCGGCGCCGGCGTAGCGGCCTTCGGACTCACGCTCTTGGATCTCGGCCAAAACTTCGCCTACCTCGCCCAGAGCCTGATCTATCCCTTTGCTCCTCTGGCTCAGTATCTCGCGGAGCGGATGGGGGCTGATCCGATTATCGCTCTCTGGCTGGTGGCGGTGCCGGCTGGAGCGGTTCTGTTGTGGTCAGGAGTGCGGGGCGGACTAGATGCCCTGTTGCTAGGAACGGCCTGGTTCGGGTTGTTTGCTCTACCCCCTCTTGTCTCCATGAAGGCAGACTGGTTTGCCCTGGCCCCCCGATTTCTCTATATGACCGCCGCCGGTGTGTCTATGATCTGGGCTGCCGCCTTGGTCCCCGTCGTTACTCGGGCTCGGGACCGGTGGCACGTCGTGCTCCTGTGCTTGGTGGTTGTAGCCCTGCTGATCCCAGCCGGGTTGTTTATCCGTACAGGCATGGGCCTCTACAGCATGGTGGGGGAAAGCATCTGGCAGGCAGCTGAGGCCGCAACCGAGAAGGATCGTGTGCTGTTCGTCAATCTTCCGCGGCGCATCACGCCTGCCAGGCGGCTTTATCCCACGGGCTTCGAGGGAGTCACCCCGTTGCCAATGCGCGTGACAGCTGATGAGCTGGTAACCGTTCACACGGGGAGGCGCGACGCGGCAGATGCCGTCGCCTTTGGAGTTGTCGCCACGGAGCGACCGAGTACTTACAGTTATGACCTCTTCGGCCCAGCCGTGGGATGGCAGGAGGTCACAGAGGCCGCACGTGCGGCCGACGCAGTCTACCTGACCCGATACGAGTCTGGGCGTGTCCATTTAGTCGAGGCCGGTGGTGTAGCGAGGGCGTTGCCCGACTCCGACCTGATCACTCGGTTTGGGGGTCGCGTGGATCTTCTGGAGGTCGCGTACACCTGCGATCAGGGAGGCCGTATCCGGTTGACGACCTGGTGGCGGATTGGATCCGACGTAGACGTTGACCTGAGCGTTTTCGCTCACCTGGTGGGGTCGCAGGGCGCATTAGTCGCTCAAGCCGACGGGATGCCCCTGTTGGGGATGATGCCCTTCTGGTTGTGGGACCCTGGCGAGGTTGTGCGTGACGTTCGGCGGTTCACGGAGGTCGAGAGCGGCAGTTACGCGGTCCGGCTGGGGATCTGGGAGCCATCTACGGGTGCACGCTGGCCGATGCCGGGTGGCCAAGACGAGGCGGTGACTCTGCAAGTGCAATGCCCCTGAAGCGTGCTCCGTAGAAAGCCGTCATAGGTTGTTCGGGGACGGGATTGATCAGGATAAGGGACTAAGGACGAAAGAGTACCATCCCCACGCCCATCTTCTCCAATGCCTCCTCTGCGTAATAGCTCACGGTAGCACTTGGGTCATCAAGGGCTCTGTATAAGGCTGGAATAGCCGCCTCTGGCTGAATGGCACAGAGAGCGCGGGCGGCCCCTGCCCGGCCAGCCGTATTCCCCTTCTTGAGCACGTCAACAAGAGGCTTGACTGCAGCATGACCGAATTGGGATACTGCGTCCGCTGTCAATCGACCTACGTAGGCCGAGGGATCCGACAGATGAGTAATGAGTGGCACAATCGCTTCCTGCGGCTTTAGCTGGGAGAGGGCGACCACGGCGCAGGCACGAACGTCGGGGTCAGGATCATCCAGTGCCTCAATTAGCAGCTTGACCGCGGCATCAGTGCCGAGAGCAGCCAGGGCGCGTGGTGCCCACCATCGCTTATGGGGATCGGGATCCCTGAGGAGTTTCTGCAAGGCTGGCAGCGCTTGGTCACCCACGGCTTTGAGACCACCTACGGCCTCCTCGGCCTGCGTGTCGTCTCCAGCATCAACCGCCTGGATAAACGTCTGGAGTGGATCAGGCACAGAGAGCCTCCTCCAAGACAGGCTCGTCTACGGAGCGGGCTAAGTGCAACCTGTTTGGGCGGTCCGGGAAATGGATCAGGTGTGTCCGACACTGACAGTCCGAGGCACCGAAACCGGGTGCGGGCACAGATGCACCTGGAAGCTCAGAAAGGGCTTGGGACCAACGGCACTCGCGGCTCTCGCGACCGACGGCGTACCAGACGGCAAGCACCTGCGCCTGAGCGCGCAGGTAGTCGATGTGCCAGTGGAGAGTCTTGGAAACCCGGTGGTGGCGGTGAACCCGGGCTGCCAGCCCTCCCGGCCCGCATGCGCTTCCGGCGTATGCGTACCACCCGGGGGGAAACTCGAACTGACCCAGCTGACCGATGGTGACATTCGCAGGACCTGGCAACTGCATCAAGAGGACGTAGGACCCAGGCAGTCTAGGCGTCATACGTGTCTCGCTGCCACATGGCGCCGGCAACCCACGCCACCGCGCACCCTATCAGAAGCAGAATGCCCCCTCCGAGGTCGAGCACGCGAATAGTGTGCGTCCTATCTATGCGATAGATCTCTTGTCCTTCGTAGTCGTCCGGAAGGATAAGGGCAACCAGGCCAGCGAGTAGCAGGAGCACTGCCAGTGCGGCCAGCGTGATTATGTACCACTTATGCATGTGGCTACTCGGGCGGCGGTGGAACCGGCAGATCCTCGACCTTGGTGTCCGTCCACTTCTCACCCTCCTCGATGAGCATCACCGGGATATCGTCGCGGATGGGATACTTACGATCGCAATCTGGCTCCTGGCACACCAGCCATAAGTCGTGGACTAGCTTCAACTGCCCCGGATCGTCACCCGGCTTGCGGGTCTCGCCGCTAACGCAGTAGGGGCAGCGCAGAATCTCCAGCAAATCTTGGCTTACCATCGTGATGAGTCTCCTTCGGTTACTGATATCGTACGCTGATGTCTCGTGATACGTCTCCACCAGATCCAGCAGCCTGTGTCACGGTTGATCAGCGTGACAGCTCTCTATCCTGGTGCCTCGAATCTTTGAGAGCGTCTCTCGGATCCTTTAATGCCAAACTGTGGCCACCATCCGAAGGCACCAGAACACGTGCCAACTATAGCATAACCGATAGGTCGCGTCAATCGTG
>CAZQXX010000234.1:0-4615 GCA_964597105.1 uncultured Anaerolineales bacterium | reverse complement strand
GGGGGGTTGTCACAGCGGCTGACCGGGCGTATCATGAGCGGGCGACGAAAGATTCAGGTGCAATGCACCCGAGAGGAGACAATATGGAGATACCAGCAGCAGTCAAAGAGAACCTGGCGGTGGGCGAGGAGGTGCTGCACCTCATCCGCGCCAGCAAGGCATTGAGCATGGACTTCACGCCCATGACGCTGGCCGTGACGGATCAGCGGGTGATCATCGTCGATCCCAAGGTCCTCGGCCGGTACGAGCTGTATGACATCCCCTACCAGAAGCTGGAGACGGTCTGTTTCGAGCAGGGGGTCGCCGGATCGACGTTCACCCTCTATCCGGAGGACGGGGAGGGGATCGAGGTCCGCTGGCTGTCCCGGGAGGGGGCCCAGCGGGCGATCGAGACGATCCGCGATGCGCTCGACGCTATCGCCATCGAGCCCGTCTCCATCCAGCGGAAGAAGAAAGCGTTGGGTCGGGAGGAATGGTTGCTCCATAAGCCGAAGGAGTTCGTGTCGCGGCGCGCCAGCGTCGGCGAGCGACGGAGCGCGAAGGAGCCGGACCCGCTGGAGCAGGTGCGCCAGCTGAAGGAGCTCCTCGATGCAGGCGCGATCAGTGAGGAGGAGTACGAGGCGAAGAAGAACGACCTCCTGAGCCAGATTTAGCAGGCCCTCGTGTCTGGTCAGGGCCTGTGCGTCATCCTCACCGTGGAACGGTAACGGGGTGACATAGCGGCGTAAATCGCGCCGCTACGGGCGTGACCGACGGCAGAGGCGACATGAGACGTATGAAGCAGGCAGAGCGCACCCGGCGGGGGCTCTGCCTGTTCTCCGTTGTTCTGGGGCTTCAGGGCAGCTCAGTGGCTTAGCGCGGCATAGTGCGGCTCACCGCTGGGCGGAGGGCTTCGGCTCGGGCACGAAGGCGGCGATGAGGACGAAGGAGACGGCGGCCAGGCCAGCCAGCGCCCACCCGGCGGCCTGCACGCTCGCCACGTCCACGACCCACCCGGCCAGCGGAGGGAAGACGGTGGCCCCGGCGCCGATGGACGTGAGAAAGACGCCGGCCAGGATGCCGGCGTTTCCCGGGTTGACGCCCGGCTGAAGCTGGCCGAGACCCATCGAGATGGCCATGACCGGCGCCATGGCGAATCCGAAGAGGAAGTTGAGCACGGCGACCGGTATCGGGCCGGCGGTCTCTACGGGGGCGTAGAAGATCGCCACGAACACGAGGGGGGCCAGGAAGGCGGACGCCAGGGCCCACGGCCGCGTCTGTCTCCTCTGGAAGGCAATGGGCGGGATGAGGAGGGATCCGGCCGTGCTCCCCACCAGCGAGAGGCCGGATATGACCCCCGCCAGCGACGGCGCGACGCCCCGGGAGGTGAGCATCGGGGGGATGAGGGCGGGCGCCACGGCCAGGGATCCGACGGAGGCGAAGACCGTGTACTGGAGGACGACGTTCGTCCGGTTCATCGTCTGGCGTATGCCCTGCCACACGCCCGGCGCCTCGACCGCCGGTTCGGGCCCCGGGGGAGCCGGAGGCTCCGAGCGGAGCAGGAGCCAGCTCAGGGCGGCGATCACGGCGGAGATGATGCCGTAGATCCACCAGGTGCGGGACCAGCCGAAGGTGGTCACGAAGTGGGTGCTGGTCAGGGAGCCGAACGCCTGGCCGGCGAGGAACCCGACGGGCCACAGGCTGTTTGCCAGCCCCCTCTCTTGGGCGGGAAACCAGGTGGCCACCAGGTTGCCCAGGGGACTCCAGATCAGACCCCAGCCCAGGCCGGCGACAACGGTGAAAAGCACGAAGGTTCCGTAGCCCTCGGCCGGGGCGCGAAGGAGGTAGCCGATAGCCAGTAGGGTGGCGCCGATACAGATGGGAAGCTTGAAGCCTATCTTTCCCGCGAGCCATCCGACGGGAATCGACAGGAGGAACTGGAAGAGCCCGATGACGGAGAGGAGCAGGCTGGCGGCGCCGAAGCTGACGCTCCACCGCTCGGCCATCGCGTCCAGGAGGGGCGCCATCGCGAGGAACCCCATGCCGGCCATGAACGTGATCAAAGTGTATACCGCCAGGTTGACCCACCGGTAGCGGAAGACGTCGTATTCCTGTGTCATCGTTGATCTCTCCTGAGGCGTGGTCGCTGGCGGCCCTGGCCGCCGTTTCCTCGAGCTCGCGGTCAAACCTCGCTTCTGTAGTGCGTAACGTGCTGCCTGACGCTGGCTTACGTCGCTGCGCTACCACGCTGGCTTGCGTCGCTTCGCTCCGACGCTGGCGCGAGGCGCATTGTACGATCCCGGCTGGAGGCTGTCAACTCTGGATTTTCGATCTGGCCGTGAGGATGACGTAGAATGGGCGCTGCCTGGGGTTCCTGGTGGGGATGGCCGTGATGGCAGTGAGCCTGGTGCGGCTGAACTAGCGGCCAAAGCCTGTCCCAGGGGTTGATGGGGCTTTCACCTCTGCCTCGTGGACGAGTGCATCTCTCCACGATCGCCACTTCTGATATGGTCAGACTGCGCCCCCGGCGGCAGCCGCCCGTTCGTAGTGCGCCACGTAGCCCGGCGGAGTGGCGCTTCTCCCGTTGTGTTGAAGAGATCCTCTACCGCTTTCCCCATAGCCGAACGATGGTAGAATGGCACCACCGCTCTGTGAGGTTGGGAGTCGGACCGGCGGCTGGACGGGGCCCGTCCGCGGCCCATTGGGAGGACCGACGCGGCATAGGCACCTGTATTCGCTCCCAAGAGG
Organism: uncultured Anaerolineales bacterium; assembly: GCA_964597105.1. Taxonomy (GTDB): domain Bacteria; phylum Chloroflexota; class Anaerolineae; order B4-G1; family B4-G1; genus SKLM01. The sequence goes on along the minus strand of CAZQXX010000234.1, from coordinate 1,888 downwards.
TAAGAAACCTTAAAGTCCGACCCTTTCGACGGTGTTACCCGCAAGGTTTTGGCGCCTGTTACGTCATGACTACTAGGAGTGACCGGCAACTTGGAGAATGAAGAGGCCCTGTTGGAGCGGGCCAAGCGGTACGATGAGGAGGCGCTGGAGGCGATCTACGACGCGTACGCGCCCCGCATCTACCGCTACATCTACCGCCGGGTTGGTGACGGGATGGTCGCGGAGAGTATGGTCGGAGAGGTGTTCGTCCGGATGCTAGGTGCGATTCGGGACCAGAACTCCTGGCAGACGTCGTTCCGGGGTTGGGTCTACCGCATTGCGCATAACCTGATCGTCGACCATTACCGCAGCCAGCCCGACGACCTGCCGGTGCCGCTTGAGGCGGAGGAGGTGACGGCCGAGGGGAACCCGGAGATGGCGTTGGGAGAGAAGGTATCCCGAGAGCGCCTGCTGTGGGCCGTTCGGCAGCTCACCCCGGGACAGCAACAAGTGCTGGTGCTCCGATTTGGGGAGGGACTCACCGCGCGGGAGACGGCAGCGGTGATGGAGAAGAGCGTGAGTGCCGTGGAGGCCCTGCAGCATCGAGGGCTGGCGTCACTGCGGCGAATACTGGACGGAGGGTAGGCGTATGAGCGAGAGGTCGTTTGACCATCTCCTGGAGCAGTGCCTGCAGGAGGTGGAACGGGCGGGGGACATCGAAGCTGTCCTGGAAGAGCACCCCGAGCATGCCGATGAGCTGCGCCCGCTGCTGGAACTCGCGACAGCCGTGACAGAAGGGTATGCGGCCGTGCCGGAGTCCCAAGCACACTTGGCACTAGGCAGGGCACGCCTGCGCCGGGAGGCCCGCGAGGCCCGCGAGGCTGGCCCAATGGCTGCGCCAGAGCAGGTGGCAGCTCGCAGACAGGAGAGGAGATCAACTATGAGACTGAGACTGGTACCAACGTTGGTTAGTGCGGTCCTGGCAGTGGCCCTTTCGATGGGCGGAGTCGCCGGTGTCGCGCTGGCCGCCGACGAGGCCGCGCCAGGGGACGTGCTGTATGGCGTCGACCGCCTGATGGAGCGGGTTCAGACGCGTCTTGCGTCCGATCCGGAGGCAGCGACGCAGCTACGTCTGAATCTGGCTGAAGAGCGTATGGAGGAGATCCAGAAACTGGTCCGTAAGCAGGATCAGGTCCGTCTCCAGGAGGCGCTGGGCGAGTATGGCGAGGCGCTCCGGCTGATGGCGGCAGGACCTGAGGGCAGTGACCCACAAGGAGCAGCTGCTCGGGTAGGGGAGATGAATCAAGTACTGGTCAGGAACGAAGAGCGGATGCAGCAGTACGCGTTCCAGGAGCCTGACGAGGACGACGAGGGGAACGGCTGGTGGGTGGACGATGACTTCGAGCATCCAGTCGCGAGTGCGCTAGCTGAGCGGCACGATGTTGAATACGAGGTCATCGTCGGTTGGTTTACGGATGGGTACGGCTTCGGGGAGATCATGCACGCGCTGGAGACGAGCGACAAGTTAGGAGACGTCACGCCGCAGGATCTCCTGGACAAGAAGGACGACCTTGGAGGCTGGGGCGAGGTCTGGCAGGAGTTCGACTTGATCGGACGGCCAGACGATGCAGGGCCTCCTGAGGACAAGGAGCCGGGACCCCCGGATGACGTGGGGCCTCCCGACGGCAGAGGTCCGGATGGCGAGGGGCCGCCAGGGCTGCAGGACAAGGACAAAGAGCCTGGGCCGCCGAGTCACGCGGGACCGAAGGATAAGGACGACTAGTAAGCCCGGCTTCGGTCACGGTCGCTCCGTGAGCGTAGCGTAGGCTAACAGCCTGCCCGCGGGACCAGCCGCTACATGAGATCCTGCGGGCGAGGATCAGAGTTGACAGGACCAATGAAGCCCGGC
>CAZQXX010000233.1:0-4658 GCA_964597105.1 uncultured Anaerolineales bacterium | reverse complement strand
GCGGGTGTAGTTCAGCGGTAGAACGTCAGCTTCCCAAGCTGGATGTCAGGGGTTCGAGTCCCCTCACCCGCTCTGCCGGACGCGTGAGGGCGCGTCCGGGATGCTTTCGCTGTTGACGCGCGTGTGCTTTTGCACACTGTGCAGTGGCAGCGGAGGCTACGGAGGGCCAAGGTGGCGTCCACTGGCGAGGGGGGCGTCGCCTGGCTCTTCTTTTTTCCGTCGGTTAGTCATCGTCTATTGTCGTTTACACGCAACAGAGCACGTCCAGACATCGTGGAACCGTCGGTGGGCACACCGGCGGTTTCCGTTTGCGTATAGCCGGAGTGGAGTTGGGAGAGGGTATGGATCAGGAACACATCCGCGATTTTTGTATCGTGGCACACATTGACCATGGGAAGTCGACGCTGGCGGACCGGCTGCTGGAGCTGACGAGCACGGTGGCCGACCGGGAGATGCAGGATCAGGTGCTCGACTCGATGGATCTGGAGCGGGAGCGGGGCGTGACGATCAAGGCCTCGGCGGTCCGTATGCGCCACGTGACCGCGGACGGGGAAGAATATGAGTTGAACCTGATCGACACCCCGGGGCACGTCGACTTCTCGTACGAGGTGAGCCGGGCGCTGGCGGCGTGCGAGGGGGCGATTCTGGTGGTCGACGCGGCGCAGGGGGTGGAGGCGCAGACGCTGGCGAACCTCTACCTGGCGCTGGAGGCGGATCTGGAGATCATCCCGGTGGTGAACAAGATCGACCTGAAGCGGGCGCGGCCGGTGGACGTGACGCTGGAGCTGGCGGCGCTGCTGGGGGTCGACCCGGACGACGTGCTCCACGTCTCGGCGAAGGAGGGTTGGGAGGTGGAGCAGGTGCTCGACGCGGTGGTCCAGCGGCTGCCGCCTGCTCAGGGGGACCCGGAGGCGCCGCTGCGGGCACTGATCTTCGACTCCCACTACGATTCGTACAAAGGGGTGGTGGCGTACGTCCGCGTGGTGGACGGGTCGCTGGCGACGGGGTCGCAGTTGCGGCTGATGGCGACGGAGGCGAAGACGGAGCCAATGGAGATCGGGGTGTTCTCGCCGGGGATGGTGGAGACGGGCGAGCTGAAGACGGGAGAGGTGGGGTACGTGGCCACCGGGCTGAAGTCGGTGCGAGAATGCCAGGTGGGTGACACGCTGACGAACGCCACGGAGCCCGCGTCAAAGCCGCTGCCCGGCTATCGGCCGGTGAAGCCGATGGTGTTCGCAGGGTTCTACCCGGTGGACGCGGAAGACTTCCATGCGCTGCGGAACGCGCTGGAGAAGCTGCAGCTGAACGACGCGGCGCTGACGTTCGAGCCGGAGTCGTCGCAGGCGCTCCAATACGGGTTCCGGTGCGGGTTCCTGGGGCTGTTCCACATGGAGATCGTGCAGGAGCGGCTGGAGCGGGAGTACGACCTGAACCTGATCGCGACGGCGCCGAGCGTCGGGTATCGGGCGGTGACGCACGATGGGGAGATGGTGGAGGTCTCGAGCCCGTCCGACCTGCCGGAGCCGCATGAGATCGAGGAGATCCGGGAACCGTGGGTGCGGATTCAGATCTTCACGCCGTCGGAGCACATCGGCCCGGTGATGGAGCTGATTATGGGTCGGCGCGGGGAGTACGTGACGACGGAGTACCCGGACAGCGAGCGGGTGATCGTGACGTTCGAGATGCCGCTGGCCGAGATGATCGTGGATCTCCACGACCAGCTCAAGTCGGGGACGCGGGGGTACGCGTCGATGGACTACGCGTTCGTCGGGTACCGAACCGAGGATCTGGTGCGGATGGACATTCTGGTCAACAAGGAGCCGGTCGACGCGCTGTCGCTGATCGTCCACCGGGATAAGGCGTACGAGAAGGGCTCGACGCTGGTGACGCGGTTGAAGGATCTGATCCCGCAGCAGCTCTTCCCGGTGCCAATCCAGGCGGCGATCGGCGGGCGCATCGTCGCCCGAGAGACGGTGAGGGCGCGGCGGAAGGACGTGCTGGCCAAGTGCTACGGCGGCGACGTGACGCGGAAGCGGAAGCTCCTGGAGCGGCAGAAGGAAGGGCGGAAGCGGCTGAAGCAGCTGGGAGACGTGGCGATCCCCCAGGAGGCGTTCCTGGCGGTGCTGCGGCTCGACGAGGACTAGGGTTCAGGCCGGTCGGCGGTCTCCTCCATCAGGCCGGACAGGGCTCAGCGGATGGGGAGGGCGCGGCCCGTGGCGCTGCGGTGGGTGCTACCGAAGTCGCGGAGGCCGTCCAGCTCCTCGACGGTGAAGACGGGTCCGTCTTGGCAGACGAGCCGGTCGTCGAGGGCGCACTGGCCGCAGATGCCGAAGCCACATTTTATGTAGCGCTCGAGGCTGAACTGCCCGGGCACGTCGTGCTCCAGGCAGAGACGGTGGATAGCGACGAGCATCTGCTCCGGCCCGCACGCATAGAGGGCCAGGTCCGAACGGGTGGCGAGGATGCGGGCGACCGCGTCGGTGACGTAGCCGCGCTCCCCGGCGGAGCCGTCGTCGGTGGTGATGATCACGTCGACGCCGAGCTCGCGAAAGCGCTCAGTGTAGGGAAGGTCGAGGGCGGTGCGGGCCCCCACGGCCACGGCGGTGGGGATGCCTGCCTCGATGGTCCTGGTGGCGAGGAAGTAGAGCGGAGCGGAGCCGTAGCCGCCGGCGACGAGGAGGGCGGAGCGGTCCTCGGGAAGGCGGTAGCCGGTGCCGTAGGGGCCACGCCACCCGACCTGGTCGCCCACGCGGCGGCGATGGAGCTCGGTGCTGAAGGGGCCGACGCGGGCCGCGGTGACGGTGAGGGGGGTGGGGCGGGCGACAGCGAAGGGTTTCTCGTCGATCCCGGGGAGCCAGAGCATGACGAACTGGCCCGGGTCGGCGTCCTCACACTCGGCATCGAGCACGAAGGTGCGGATGGTGCGGGTCTCATCCCAGACGTCGGTTATGCGAACGATCTCCGGCAGGCTCACTGGTCAACTCCTTTTGTGGGCTCCGGCGGAGTTTAGCACAGTCGGCGGGTTCTGAAAAGCCGGTGGTGGGGGTTGACCGTATCCGAGGCCGTGCTACAATGGCCGGTGGACACGCTTATCATTTGTGACTCTGGAGATCGACTCATGAAACTTCGCTATCGCATTCTACAAGCCCGCTGGTCGGAGGCACCAGGAGCCCCTCGGACGGGCAGCCCCGGATGGCAAAACTGGGGGTTCTTCTACCAGATCGTTGACGGGGACGATGGGCAGCGGGTGCATTTCCATCACAACATGGACGAGCTCCACTGGATCGTCCACCACATCACGCACCGGCTTCGCAGCCGGGATCTGCCCCTCGACCACGTGGATGAGGCACTGGCGAAATACTCGGACGGCTTCCGCGCCCTGCCGGAGGTATACACGTACGAGGGTGGGGAGGAGCCCCTGTCCGCGTCGATCAACCAGATCGAGGCGCGGGTGCTGGGAATTGAGCGCCTGGGGCCGTACGATGCGTCGGAGGAGCGGATGCGGATCTTCGCCGGGAGCGCGAACCGGCCTCTGGCCCAGTCAATCGCCCACAAGCTGGGGTTCCCGCTGTCGGCGTGCTCGATCACGTCACTTCCGGATAGCGAGGTTCACGTCCAGATCGACGAGACGGTACGGAAGAAGGACGTGTTCGTGATCCAGCCGGTGACGGCGCCGGTGAACGACCATCTGACGGAGCTGTTCCTGCTGGTGGACGCCTTCCGGCGCGCGTCGGCACGGCGAGTGACGGTGGTGATTCCCTATTTCCCTTACGCGCGCCAGGAGCGCATGGCAAAGGGGCGGGAGGCGATCAGCGCCCGGGTGGTGGCCTCGACGCTGGAGATGCTGGGGGTGGACCGGGTGATCTACGTGCACATTCACTCGGAGGCGATCCAGGGGTTCTTCACGGTGCCAGTGGATCAGCTGCCGGCGTACCCCACGCTGGCCGACTACTTCCGGAATGAGCCTTTCGTGGAGGACGCGGTTGTGGTCTCCCCGGACGTGGGGCGGGCGCGGCTGGCGGGGAAGTACGCACAGGCGCTGGACGTGCCGCTGGTGATCATGGAGAAGCGGCGGGCGAGCTTCGAGCGGGTGGAGACGACGCACGTGGTGGGCGACGTGGAGGGGAAGATCCCGATTCTGATCGACGACATCGTGGCGAGCGGGAGCGTGCTGCGGCAGCTGCCGGTGCTGTTCGAGCAGGGGGCGCGGCCGGAGGTCCATTTGGCGATCACGCATCCGGTGTTGCTGCCGCGGGCGCTGGAGGAGCTGGACAGGGAGTGGGTGGCGGAGCTGGTGGTGACGGACACGGTGCTGGTGCCGCCGGCGAAGCGGCATCCGAAGCTGAAGATCGTGAGCGTGGCGCCGATGCTGGCGTACGCGATCCGGGGGATTTATCACGGGGAGTCGATCAGCCCGCTGTGGGCGCTGGACGCGCCGCGGAAGCTGGGGTTCAGCCGGTCGGGATAGGGCCCTGGAGCTGGCGATCCAGCCCAGCAGCTGAGGGCAGGCGATCCCGCCCGAATGGGTTGGGGTCGGATTTGCCACGTGGGGGGAAGTCTGGTATAATGCGGTTCGTTCGGGGCGTGGCGCAGTCAGGCTAGCGCGCTACAATGGGGTTGTAGAGGTCCCGGGTTCAAATCCCGGCGCCCCGACTGAG
>CAZQXX010000232.1:0-4659 GCA_964597105.1 uncultured Anaerolineales bacterium | reverse complement strand
GAGGGCGACGAGCTTGACCTCGTCGTGATACTCGGGATGAAGCTCGAGGAACTCGTCGAAGGCCAGGAACCCGCGCACGATGTTCTTGCTGGGCTCGATGCGATCGACCCGCAGAATGAGCTTCCGATCTTCGACAAACTCCCGCATCTCGGCCCGGTACTCGGCGACCTGCTCGGAGGTGGTCATCTCCTTCAGGGCCTCGACGTCGATGGAGATGGGGAAGTCGCGCACGTGGGTGGTGTGATTCTCGTACCAGATGCTACCGGGGGTGTAGCTGACCTGGGCGCGGGGGAGGAACGACTCGCAGGTGCGGAGGAAGTTGAGGGCGTCGAGCTCGGTCTGGAAGCCGAGGACGTCGACGGCGCACAATCCGGCCAGGATGCCCCGCCGCATGCCCGGGGGGAGGATGGACCAATACTCGGGGCCCGGCCAGGGGATGTGGACAAAGTGGAGCATAGTCGGGCAGTCGGCTGGATCGAGTCGCTCACGGAGGAAACCGGCCGTCAGGTAGAGATGGTAATCCTGGAGCATCACGAGGGTCGGACGCTCGTTAGCCAGGGCCTGCTCGGCAATGGCCTCCGCGAAGCGCTCATTGACGGCCACGTACCCGTCCTCCCAGGCACGCCAGGTGGTGCGATCGATGATGGGCGAGGTGACGACGTCCCACATGGAATGCTGGAGGAACCAGAGCAAGGGGTTGGCGATGACGCTGTAGTAGGCGTCGTAGACGGAGGGCTCCGGCGTGAGGAAGTGGACGCGCATCGGGCGTCCCTCCTCGCCGAGCTGGACATCGCCCGACCGCCACTCGGCGTCCGCCTCGGTCCGGGCGCAGGCGATCCAGGTGGCATCGGTGTGGCGACACATGCCGAGCAGGGCGGTGACGAGGCCGCCCTCGCCCCGCTCGTAGCTCAACTCACCATCCTCGTCCCTCTCGAAGGTGACAGGGCCGCGATTCGCCGCGATGATCAACTCACGCTCGGCGAAGAAGTCAGACTGCAACGTCTTGCAACGCTCCCGCATCTCAGCTACGCTGAGTTCGTCCGCAGGGCTCTCCTTGGCTTTCATGTTGCGCCTCCCTTCTCACGACTGGCCTGGATGGCCAGGTCGATAAAGACCGCTGCGGTCCATCCGAACATGTCGACGGCTCCCTCGGGACGCTCGCCGGTCTCCGCGTTGTAGAACTCGTAGATGCTGGGATGGGCCATGATCAGCTCAAGCGTCCTGTCCCGCAAGGTGCACGCCAGATCCTCCCTGCCGACCTGATGCAACGCCTCGACAAAGAAGTAGTTGATGTTGGCCCAAACGGGCCCACGCCACATGGTCGTGGGGTCGTAGTGGGGATCGTTGCGCGCCACGGTGGGGATAACGTAGTCATTCCAGAACTCGTCAGGATCGGTCAGATGATCGATCACCCGATCCTGCATCTCCGCCGGTAGCTGACCCGTCCACAGGGGATAGAGATTGAAGGGGGTGAGCACGGGGACCGGCTCCTCCTGGTAGAGAGCCTGGAATACGCCCGCCTCCTCATCCCAGAAGTCCTCGATCATGCGCCTGACGATGGCCGCGGCACGGCGGCGCCACATGGCGCCCTCGGCGTCCATGCCCAGCTGCTCCGCGATCATGGCCAGCGATCCCATCTGCACACAGAGGTAGGTGTTCAGGTCGGGGGGCTCGACGGGCATCCCGTAGTCCCACAAAGGGCTGTCATCGAGACCGGACGAGTAGGGATGATTGTACTGAACCAACCCGTCGACGTCATCGTCGTTCATGGCGAACCACCAGGCGTTCCAACGAACGAGGGGCACGTAGATCTCCCGGAGGAAGTCGAGGTCGGGATCGGTCTCGTGCAGCTTGAGCGCGGCCCAGGCGAGGATGGGCGGCTTGGTGACCTCCGCGCGGATGGGATGTTCGATCTCGGCAATGACGCCCTCGTCGTAGACGGCATCGGGCATCATGCCATCGGACAGCTGATGGGCGACCATGGCCCGGATCTGGTCACGAGCCAGCTCCGGGTCGACGTGACGATAGGCCAGGGCGTGGAGGGCGCTATCCCAGAGCCAGAGGCCGACGTAGTTGATCTTGGACGGCATCATGGCCTCGTAGGTCACGCGCCCCTCAGGGCTGATGAGATTGCTGGCCATCACCCACCAGGCATAGGCATACATGGGGCGATAGCGCTCGGCGACAGGCGGCACCTGATCGAACCAGCTCTCCCAGCGTTCCCTGGCGGCGGAGTAGACACGGGAGAAGGGGAGCACCTCCTGCGACAGATCGAAACTGTCCCGAATCGTGATGGCGATTGAGCAATCGGCGCCCGACTCGACGACGAAGTCGACAACGAAGCCCCCGCCCTTGGGGGTGATCTTGTTGCGGACGCACCTGCCATTGGTGGCGTAGGCGAGGTTGCGCACTGCCTTGAACACGCCGCCACGTTCGGTCTCCTCCCAGAACTGGGGAGAGACGTGGAAGCGGATGCCGGCCGTAACCTCCTCGGGCACCCCCAAGGCGAGGACACGCTCCCCCTGGAACGTCAAGGTGAACTCGCCCAGAGACGTCTGGAAGTGGAGGGCATGCGGGTAGGTGACCACGTCTTCGAAGTCGAGCTGGTTCCCCTCCTCGTCGACGAGGGAGAAGCTATGAATGAAGGGGGGGCGATGACGGTATGTGTCGAGCCCGGGCTGAAGCTCCGTCAGGCGTTCAGCCAGTTTGATCAACAGACGACTCTGTCCCGGCACCTGATAGACCAGCAGACGGGACCCGCGATCGCTGAAGGGGACCTGGGTGATATCGATCCGATTCCTGAGCAGGTCAAGAGAAGGCGAGTTCGTGGTCTCCTGCATTGCCTTACGCTTCCACCTCTAATCCGCTGACCACGACGGTGACCTGGCCGGGACCGATGTTCTCTACCTCACCCGCCGGGCCAAGGCCCAAGGCCGTCTGTTCCGGAATGCCAAGGCCCAGGCAGTTCGGCTTCACATCGAGAAGACGGCGCAATGGGTGAGCGGCCTCGGTTCCCTGGAAGCGAGGGGCGACGATAACGTTGGGGAGCCAGCCCAACCCGGGTTGCGCGCGATCCTGAGCTTCCGGGTCGTCGATCCAGGCCCCCAGCGCCGCGGCACCGGCCCCCATGCCGAGGATCACCGCAGCCCGGTCAAACGCGCGGGCCATCGCCTCCAGGGCGGGGCTCTCACGCAACGCCCGCACCAGATTGAGATTATCTGGCCCATCGGCGACGTAGATCAGCCCAGCGTCCTCGAGAAGCTGGCAATTCTGGCTCAACTGGGCGCCGGCAGCATCGAAGATGGGGACCACGTAGCCGTGGGGGCCACCCAGATCGGCGTAGTAATCGAGCAAGGCCTCGGCCTGTGTCGTCGCCATGCCAGCGGTGGGAAGCACAGCCAGCGGACGATCGAAGTCGGCCCAGCCCAGGGCGACCGCGTCCACCTCGCCGGTCTCGTTCTCCCTCCACGAGCCACCACCGGCGAGAATCAGCCATCCCACGCCGGCCCGCCACTGGAGGGGGCCGGCCCGGTTCAGGGGGATCGAACGATCGCGGTCGACGTTCTCAGGTCGTTGCCTCATAGGATGCGGGCGATCGCCTCTATCATCACGGCCACGCCGAGGGGGAGGGCATCCTCATCGAAGTCGAAGTGGGGGTTATGGTGGGACGCGTCGAGGCCACGCTCCGGATTGGCGGATCCGACGAAGAAGTAGCACCCGGGGACCTCGCGGGTGAAATAGGCAGCATCCTCGCTGCCCATCGTCCGCTCGCCGGAGGTGACGGCCTCGGGTCCGACGATGGCCTCAGCCGCTTCGCGGACCACCTGAGCGACGTCAGGGTCATTGACCACTGCCGGCGTCAGCGGTTCGATCTCCAGCTCCGCCGAGGCCTCGTACGCTGTCGCAACGGTCTCAACTATCTCTCGCACACGGCGCAGGACCGTCTCCCTGACCTGGGAGTCGTAGGTGCGGATGGTGCCGCTGAGGTCGACCTGTTCGGGAATGACGTTGAAGGCGTCACCGGCGTGGAAGGACCCCACGGTCACCACAGCCGTCTCCAGCGGGCTGACGTTGCGGCTGACGACGGTCTGAAGCCCGGTGACGACGTGGGAAGCGGCGACGATGGGATCGACTGCGCGATGGGGGAGAGCACCGTGTCCGCCGTGCCCGCGGATCGAACAGGTCCATCGCTCCGCGGCGGCCATCACCGCGCCGGGTGTGACGTCGACGGTGCCGACGTGCTTCTCGTTCCAGATGTGGGTGACCAGCACGGCATCGGGGCGGGGGGCTTCGAGCACACCCTGCTCCACCATCACAGCTGCGCCGTTCCCCCCTTCCTCACCCGGCTGAAAGATGAGCTTGAGGGAGCCAGCCAATTTGTCTCGATGCCGAGCGGCGAGGGTAGCGACTCCGAGGCCGATGGCCATATGGCCGTCGTGGCCGCAGGCGTGCATCAGACCCCCATTCTCGGATGCGTAGTCGACGTCGTTCGCCTCGGCGATCGGGAGGGCGTCCATATCGAAGCGGGCCATCACCACCGGCCCAGAACCACCGCCCTCGAGCAGCGCGACCACACCGGTATCGGCCACGCCGGTCTCGACGTCGTAACCGAGCTGACGGAGCTCCCTGGCGACGATCTCGGCGGAGCGGTGCTCCTCG
>CAZQXX010000231.1:1440-4679 GCA_964597105.1 uncultured Anaerolineales bacterium | reverse complement strand
ATGAAGACGCCGTGGAGGTGAACTATGCAACTTCCCCGAATCCGATATCTTTCGCTGCTCAGCTTGCTCATCTTAACCACCGCCTGCCGCGCCGGCTCTCCCGGCGGCCCGACGGGTTCCACGCCCACCCCCGTTCCCCCCGAGCCCGGCGTCGAGCAGCCCACCTACACCGTCCAGCGCGGCACGGTGGCCCGCGAGCTCGAGTTCACCGCCCGCGTGGCTCCCGTTCAGCAGGCCGACCTCTTCTTCCACGCCGACGGCCACCTAGCCCGCCTGCTCGTCCAGCGCGATCAAAACGTGCAAGAGGGCGACGTCCTGGCCGAACTGGAGATGGCCGACCTGCAGCGAGAGCTGGAAGCTGCCCAGCTCGACTGGCAGCAGGCCCAGATCGAGAGCCGCCGCCAGATCAGTCGCACCCACATGGCACTCCAGGAGGCCGAGCTGGCCCTGCAGCGGGCCACGGCCCTCGACGCGGCCGTCGTACAGGCCCGCGCTGAGCTGGAGCGCAGCCAGGACGCGCTGGCCCGCGCCCAGAAGGCCTACGACCAAGCCTGGGACCCCGCGCGGGATTGGGAACTGCAAATAGCGTGGCGGGCCAGACAGTTGGAGGCCGAGCGAGCATCAACCGAACGCGCCCTGAAGGACGCTCAGCGCAGCCTGGAGGTGGCCGAGGCCAACTATGCTGACGCCATCCAGGGGCGATCCTACGAACTGCGCCAGCTTGAACTGGACGTCACCAAGGCCAAGCTAGACTATGAGGCCGCTTTGGACGGCCCCGACCCCCGGCTGGAGCAGAAGGTGCAGCAGTTGGAGGCCCGGGCGGCCGAGCGTCGCATCGTGGCCCCCTTCGACGGGGTGGTGCTGAGCCTCTCGGCCACACCCGGGGATAGCATCTCCGCCTACCAAACGGTGCTCGCCGTCGGCGATCCGTCGGAGCTGGAGCTGCGGGCCGATCTCTCGGCTGAGCAGGTGAGCGACCTGGCCGTGGGGATGACGGTCACGCTGGCCCCGGCCGACTATCCGGGCCAGATCTTCGCCGGCGAGGTGCGCCAGCTCCCCTATGGCTGGGGCCAGGAGGCGAAGGAGACCGACCGCGCCACCCACATCACGCTGCCTCCCGACGTATCGGATCTCGAACTGGGCGCGCTGGTGCGGGCCACCATCGTGCTGGAGGAGAGGGAGGACGTTCTCTGGCTGCCGCCGGCCGCCCTCCAGACCTTCCGGGGCCGCACCTTCGTCATCACCGAGGAGCCGGGTGGTGCCCAGCGGCGCGTGGACGTGACCACCGGCATCGAGGGCGAGGAGCGGGTCGAGATCGTCTCCGGCTTGGAGGAGGGACAGACCGTTGTCGGGCCGTGACCAGGACAGAGCGTCCAGCGTACAGGACCGAGAAGGTAGAAGGGGCGAGAGAACCCCTTTCGCTGCCGCGTCGTCTCTTCCCTCGCTCCTCTCGCTTCTGCTCAAGCGGGTGTTGGCCAACCCCGGCCTGAGCGCCGGCATCGCCGCTGGGCTGACCGTGGCCGTGGCCCTGGCGACCTGTGTGCCCCTCTACGCCGACGGCGTCGGGCATCGCATGTTGATGGAGCAGCTCTCCGGCGATGGGGATGAACAGCATCCCCAGACCCGCCCGCCCTTCGCCTTCCTCTTTCGCTACGTGGGCGCCTGGCACGGCGCGCTGGAGTGGGAGGATATTCAGGCCGCCGATGACTACCTGACCACGCGCGCGACCGACGACCTGGGCTTGCCGCTGGCCGCGTCGCCGGTGCGCCACGTGCGCACGGTTAAGTGGCGCCTCTTCCCCGGCGACGAGGCGGCCTACGCCGGCACCCGCGAGCCGCTGGAATGGCTCGCGCTGGGCTTCCTGGACGACCTGGACGCTCACGCCGAGGTGATTGAGGGCCGGCCATTGCCGGACTCGGCATCGGCAGACGAGGTGCCGGTGTTGGTTAGCCAATCCCTGGCCAACAGATTGGGCCTGCAGGTGGGAGAGATCTACACCCTCTTCGAGCCCTCCGGCACGGGGAGCTCTCTATCCGTTCGCATCGCCGGCGTCTGGCGGCCGGCCGACCAAGACACGGCCTACTGGCTCTATCCGCCCCGCTCCTTCGACGAGGTGCTCCTGACCAACGAGGATGCCTTCCGCGAGCTCGTGGCTCCGGCCGTGAGGGGCGAGGTGGACCAGGCCGCCTGGTATCTCGTGGCCGACGGCTCTGGTGTCACCAGCGGCGACGTACCCGGGCTGCTGGGCCGCATCGCCGCCGTACGGGCCAAAGTGGATGGTCTGCTACCCAACGCTACCCTCGACGCGTCACCGGAGGAGGCGCTGAGGGATTACCGCCAGGCCACCACCCGCCTGACGCTCCTGCTCTTCGCCTTCAGCGTGCCCATCTTGGGGTTGGTCTTCTACTTCGTCACCCTGGTGGCCGGTATGCTGACCCGTCGTCAACGGAGGGAGACGGTCGTGCTGCGCAGCCGGGGAACAACCCGCGCCCAGGTCGTGGGGTTGTACCTGTGGCAGGGGCTGTTGTTGGGCCTGCTGGCCCTGGCGCTGGGCTGGCCGTTGGGCCAGGGCGCTGCCGCCCTGATGGCCCGCACTCGTTCCTTTCTCACCTTCTCCTCCCTCTCCTCCATCCCTGATTCTCCGTTCGCTATGCGCTCTTCGCGGGCAGCGACCTGGCCCTTCTCCCTGATGACCTGGTCCGCGATGCGCTTCGGGGTCCTGGCCGTGGCGCTCTCGATCCTGGCCGTCGTCCTACCAGTGCTGAGCATCGCCCGCCACACCATCGTCACCCACCAAGAGGAGCTGGCCCGGGCGCTGCGCCGCCCCTGGTGGCAGCGCATCTTCCTCGACTTGGCCCTCCTCGTTCCGGCCATGTACGGCTACTTCCTCCTCCGCGGTCCAGCGGCTCTCCCCGCTCCGCTGTCCTCCGTCCTCGCCCCTCTTTCCTCCCTCACCGAGGGCGACCTGTTTGGCAACCCCTTGCTATTCCTGGTGCCAGCGCTCTTCATCTTCGCCTGGGCTTTGATCCTCTTGCGACTCCTGCCCCACCTGATGCGCGCTCTGGCCCAGCTAAGCCGTCGGATGCGAGGCGCGGTCCCGCTCTTGATCTTCCACGACCTCTCCCGCCAGGCCGGGCGCGTCGCCGGACCGCTGCTGCTTCTGGTGCTGACCACGGCCCTGTCTACCTTCTCTGCCTCGGTGGCGCTGACGTTGGATCACCACCTGCAGGATCGGGTCT
>CAZQXX010000231.1:0-1340 GCA_964597105.1 uncultured Anaerolineales bacterium | reverse complement strand
CTGGTGCAGCGGGCCTTCATGGCCCGCCACGACCTGCAGATCGGCGACCCGCTGAACCTGACGGTGGACGTGCTGGGGGAGCGAGCCCGGGTCGAGTTCGTCGTGGTCGGCGCACTGGACCTCTTTCCCACCCTCTACCCGCAGGATGGACCGTTCTTCGTCGGCAACCTGCGTTACCTGTTCGAGCGGCTGGGTGGGCTCTACCCCTACGACGTCTGGCTGGCGACCGCGCCCGATACCACCGAGGCCATCGTCACAGCGCTGAACGAGCACGGCGTCCCCGTGGTCAGCGCCTGGGACGCGCGCCAGATCATCGCCGAGGAACAGCGTCGCCCTCAACGCCAGGGGCTGTTCGGCCTGCTCACGCTGGGCTTCCTGGCCGCCGGTCTGCTCACCGTGGTGGGGTTGACACTCCACGCCCTGCTCGCCTTCCGCGAGCACACCATCGAGCTGGGCGTGCTGCGCGCGCTGGGCTTCTCGCGGCGCCAGATGCGGCTCTACCTGAGCGGCACGCAAGTGATCTTGCTCCTGGTCGGCCTGCTGTCGGGAACCGCACTGGGCTTGGCCACCGGCCGGCTTTTCATCCCCTTTCTCCGCGTCGAGGCTGGATTGCATCCCGGGACGCCGCCCTTCATCGTGCGTACAGCGTGGAACGATGTGGCTCTCATCTACGCTCTCTTTGCGGCGACGGCTGCGGCCAGCATCGGACTCACGTTGGTGCTGCTGCGGCGCATGCGGGTCTACGAGGCGATCAAGATGGGGGAGGCAGAGTAGATGGAAGAAGGAGGAAGCGTGGGGACGGGCCAGGAGATGGTCGCGTGTGAGGGACTGGTCAAGATATATCAAGTGGCCGAGCGGGAGGTGGTGGCCCTGCAGGGGCTGGAGCTTGCGGTGGCGGTCGGGGAGATGCTGGGTATCGTGGGGCCGTCGGGGGCCGGGAAGAGCACGCTCCTCAACGTCATCGGTGGGTTGGACCGCCCCTCGGCCGGACGCGTGCTGGTGGAGGGAGAGAACCTCGCCGAGCTCTCCGACGCCGCCCTGGATCGCCACCGACGAGAGCGGACGGGCTTCGTCTGGCAGATACCGGGTCGAAATCTGATCCCTTATCTGACGGCCCGCGAGAACGTCGAGCTGCCGATGATCGTCGCGCGCCAGCCCGCTCGAGAGCGACGCAAGCGCTCCACCGACCTGCTGGAAGCCGTGGGCCTCGCCGATCGCGCCCACCACGTTCCGGCACAGCTTTCCGGTGGCGAGCAGCAGCGGGTGGCCATCGCGGTGGCGCTGGCCAATGAGCCCCGCTTGCTCCTGGCGGACGAGCCTACCGGCGAACTCGACTCGGC
>CAZQXX010000230.1:0-4686 GCA_964597105.1 uncultured Anaerolineales bacterium | reverse complement strand
CACACGCGCCGCAGCGCGTGCAGTGCTCGAAGTCGATCACGTAGCAGTTCTCCCAGCCGGCCTCCGGCACCACACGGATCGCCTTGCCGTCACCGACCTTCACCGGACAGACCTCGATGCACTGATCGCACTCGGTGCACGCGAAGTTGTTGACCACCTGATCGCGCTTCTTGAACGTGACGTGGAAATGGCCTGCTTCGCCGCTCACCCTTAGCAGCTCCGCGTTATAGCAGTCCTGCATGGCGCCGCTCGCCTTGAAGGCACGCTGCGGCATGTGCCCGCAGATCCAGCAGAAGTCGAGCGGCAATTGGGCCAGGGCCTGGTACGCTACCTCGTCCACGTACGAACCACGGTTGAGCAGGATGAACTTGTGCCCCCGTTTGCCCAGGGCGTACGCAGCCCGGTAGCCTCCCAGATTGGTTCCGTAGATTAGTACTGTGCTCTCATTTGGCATGTGTCACCCTCCACTGCCCTGGGCTCAGGCGTGTGGCTCGAGTCCAGTTTGTATAGATGATGTCCGATTGAGTGTCCGCTTTGACGGTCACGCGGACGTCGACGTAACGGACTCGATGGATCTCGGCTCCGGAGGCTTCCATCGTCGTAACCATGCTCGACCCATACCCCTCACGCTGGAGCGACGGCTCCAATCGTGGCCGGGAGCGGGTCTGGATCACTCGGTTTGCCTGTGACGGTCCTCCTTGATAGGTAGAGCTTCTCAATCGTCTGGACGGCGCATAGTCAACGTCTCCGGGACCGTCGCCAGGAGCGGCATCCGCAGGAACAGATCGACCGCCACCGGGACCAGGAACACGTACGCCGGACCCAGCCTCTCCCATATCAGCCCACCCAGGAGAGGAGCGGGGACGCTGACCAACCCCCGGAACAGGCCTTGCAGGCCGCTCCATCTACCCGTCTCCTCCACCGGGACGAGCTCCAGTGCCATGGCCCCGGTGATGCCCGAGTTGATGGTGTAGAACGTCCACAGGGCACCCGCCAGGATCAACGTCACCGGGCTGAACGAGACGATCAGGAGCAGATGGGACGCGTACCAGAGGGGCGTGAGCAGGTAGATCACCTTCTTTCGCCCGATCCGATCCGCCAGACGGCCCAGGGGGATGCCGAACGCCAGCTGCGCCAGGATGGTAGCTGTGGCCATCGCGCCCAGCACGTACTGATTCGCCCCTTTCACCTGGTGGGCGAACACCTGCATGAACGGCAGCGTCATTGCCATCGGGAGGTACGTTGTGGAGGAGATGATCACCCATTTCCGCAGCGGCGCACTCCCTTCGAAGAGTTGTCTGATCTCTTGCCTCAGGCCCGGGCTGCTCACCGTCCGGGATCCGTTGGTGACGTCCCTCAAGCGGGTCGCCACCAGGAGAAAAACCAGCGTGTAGCCGATGAAACGAATTGTGTATAGCGGGCGGATCCCCTCCATCGTCATCCCGCCGAACGCCGTCACCAGCGGCGCAGCGACCAGTGGGGCGACCATCGAGAGGATGGAGCGGAACGCGGCACACAGGTTCTGTGCCGTCGCCCGATCCTCGTTCCCGACCGAGTCGACGCAGATGACGCTGCAGCCGGTCCCCGTGAGCCTGACGGCGATGGTGTACAGCATCATCCCCAGGACGAGGGCGTGCCAGCTCGGGGCCACGGCATAGATCAGGGCCACGCCGGCGAGCAGCCCCGTTCCCAGGACGTAGAACCGCTTGAAGCCGTACCGGTCTACGAGCGAACCGACCGGCACGGCGATGAGCGCCGCGACCGCGTTGCCGACGCTGTTCACCGCGCCCAACTCGACCGATCCGGCTCCCAGCGCCACCGTGTAGATCGAATCGTACTGGGCCGTCAGGTTGTACAGGAACGCGTTCGCCGCGGAGCGCGTGACCGCCACCTGGTAGTTGGGCTTCTGCCGGCTGATGAATCCCGTCACACGCCCGATCGGTCTCGCCACCGCCCTCATCAGGGGACCGCTCTTCGTCTCTTCCACAATCGAATCCTCGTCTATTCGTCAGTCGTTCGACTCGGTCGGACGGCTGAGCTTGTCGTCCTTGACGCTCCCGGTGGAGGAGCGCTCGCGTTCCTTCCCTTGGGGAACTGAGCCGGTTCTATGCACTGCTCGAACCGTCTCACTCCACCCATTGACGCCCCGAAGACACCTCTCCGCGTAGCGGCGGAATCCGTGGGTGTCGGCCTCCCCCCGGGCGTAGGCCTCGTGCCACCCCGCTGGGATGGGCATCTCCTCGTAGAGCGTCTCCCGTCGGGCCTCCAGCAGCCGCCGCGGTTGGCCCATAAAGTCGGCCGCGCACATCACCCGGCGGCCCGACCGGATCGAGAGGTGATCCACCCATTCCAACCCTTCCTGAGAGCGGAGCAGGTGATGATCGAGGATCAGGGTGTCGACGTGCCGGGCCAGGCGCTCGGCGTTCCTCCAGGCGCGCCTGCGGCGCTTCAGGTCCATAAACCCCGAAAGGTAGAGCGGCGGGCCGCCCACCAGCGCCACGTCAGGCGCCCAGTCGAGGATCACGGAGACCGCCTCCGCGTCCAGAAGCTGGATGTCGGACGCGTGCACGAACACGGTCTCTTCGTCCGCGATGCGCGTCATCATCACGGTCCCCAGATGTGTGTTCGGTTCTCCGTGAGCCATCCGTCGGGAGAAAGCGAGGGGTCCGTCCCTTCTTCCGTCGGCTGGCGGCAGGTCTCGGTCCAGCAGGTCGCTAATAGCGGCACGCCGCTCGACCATGGTGGATGAGAGGCCGCGCCGGCCCTTGACCCACAGTTGCGCGCCCCGACAGAGGGGCGCTGCTTGCTGAGCCTTCAGCTGGTAAGGGTTGGCGTCTGGCAGGGGGACGTGATCGCCGTGGAGGTGGCTCATCACCACGTCGCTTGCCTTCTCCAGCAGCGTCAGAATCTTCTCCCGGACGCATTCGGCGACGGCCACCTGGGCGGGGTGGGGGAGGAGACCGTGGCGCTCGTAGCCCAGCGCCAGCCCTGGATCGAAGAGGATTCGGCGTCCGGCAGCCTCCACGGCGGAACACAGGCCCCGTACGCCCAGCGACTCCGCGCCGATGATCTCAATCCGCATCTCCTCCCGCCTTCCATGGTCGCCGCAAGCGCCCTGGTCCCCACATACTCCTCAGCTGCCCGCTTCACCCCCTCGCGGCGTGACCGGCGGCGTGTCCCCCTAGGTCCGCATCTTGCCTACGGCCATCTCCGCGGCGTTCACGACGTGATACGCGATGGGCGAGGCGGTCAGCGCGGGGTGCGTGCCGATCTGGAACATGGCGATCTCCTCGGCCGTCATACGGCTCTGGACGCATGCGGAGATGGCATTGATGATCTCCCCCGCGGTCGAGTCGCCCATTACCTGACCACCCAGCGCCACGCCGGAGTGGCGCTCGAAGACCATCTTCACCTTCGTCTGCGCCGCGCCGGGCATGATGCCCGGGTGGCGGTTCGGGCCGGCGATCGACACGGCGATGACGTCGTACCCCATATCCTCGGCCATCGATTCCGTCAGCCCGGCCGTGGCCAGCGCGTGGTCGCCGACGGCCGTCGACCAGACGCCCACGGTGCCCACGTTCTCCCGCTTGATGCCGAACAGGTTCGCGCCGGCGATGCGCGCCTCGGTGGACGCGATCGAGGCCAGCTTCAGCCCGGACGGTCTCCCGCCGAAGAACGAGATCTTCTCCGCGCAGTCGCCGCAGGCAAATACGTCGTCCGCCGAGGTCTTCATCGTCCGGTCGACGCTGATCCCGCCGGTCGGGCCGATCTCGAGGCCCCCGTCCCGGGCCAGATCGACGTTCGCCACCGCGCCGACGCCCATGATCACCGTGTCGGCGTCGATCGCCGTGCCGTCGGCCAGCTCTACTCGCTCCACGCGCCCATTGCCCGTGATCCGCTCCACCCGCGCCGGGGCGCTGACGTTCACCCCGCGGGACTCGAGGACCTCCTCCATGGCGACGCAGAACTCCTCGTCGTAGGCGAGCATGAGACAGTGGGGCAGCATCTCCACGATGGTCACGTTCTTGTCGCCCGCCTTGTTGATCTCATCGCCGAACTCGATGCCGATGAAGCCGCCGCCGATGACCACCACGTCCTTGGCGTCCTCCAGTCGATCCTGGAGGTCGCTCAGGTAGTCGACATCCTTGACGACCGCGTACACGCCTTCCAGGTCGAGCCCCGGGATGGGCGGCATGGCCGGCTCTGAGCCCATGGCCAGGATGAGACGATCGTACCCGACGGGGCCGTCCCCGGTGTGGAGGACCTTCTCCTCCGTGTCGAGCCCGTCGGCCTCGGTGACGAGAAGCTCGATGTCGTTCTTATCGAGCACGCCGTCTCCGATCAGGTTCTTCTCCGGGGTTCCCACGGTGCCGAAGATGTAGGGGATCCCGCAGGGGATGAGCACCTGCTCCTCCTTGCGGACCAGGAGGATCGATTTGTCTCCATAGTGGCGGCGAGCGGTAATGGCCGCGGTCAGCCCGGCGGCGCTTCCTCCGACGACGACGATGTCAGCCTGTTTCATCTGTTTCTCCTTGTGGATTGAGGGATATGATAGGGATTTCCGGTCTCCGGGACCGGGCATCCCAGTAGCGATGCGCGCCCACTGCGGCGGGCACGTCACGTTCCGTCCTGCATTCGATGCTCAAGGTCAACCGTCGCTCTGCTGTATTTCGCTCTATGCCTCCT
>CAZQXX010000229.1:0-4695 GCA_964597105.1 uncultured Anaerolineales bacterium | reverse complement strand
GTCTGTCCACTATCGGTGCTTCATATGCGTCTGCCCTAGGCACGTGGGCCGTCGTGACCAACGTAAGGGGGGACCTGTTTGCACGCGATTGTGATGTGAGTATAATAATGACTGGCGGTCAGTTATCCTGGCAAGGCCGCATCCGAAACCAACTCCGATGACTGAATGGAAACTGGGGGTCAAGGACCCACCTGGGAGCCCGGAAGTTGTCTCTTATCATCTCCTGTTGCCTCTGACAGATGACATCACGTTTCTCCGATTCTCGTTCAGTCACTGAGCCCGCGGCTTCTCTTCTCTCGATGGTCCACACATCCTTGAGGGAGAGGCTTGAGGATGTCTGCAATGGTTGTGTTCGGATCTCCAATCAACCCTGCTTCTGTATCCCTTCAAGGAGGTAGACTATGGACTTCAGCTGGACCGATGAGCAGCGCCTCTGGCGCCGAGCAGTGCGGGACTTCGCCCAGAACGAAATCGCCCCTCGCGTGCGCGATATAGACACCGAGGAGCACATTCCCCTCGAGATCGTAGAAGGTATGGCGGAGATGGGTCTACTGGCTCCCACGGTGGGGGAGGAGTACGGAGGCGTGGGGGCCGACTGGACGATGGCCACCATCGCTGCGGAGGAGCTAGGGCGAGCCGATATCAGCCTGGCCGTGCCGGTGCTCTATTTGGTGGAGGCGGCGTGGGGCTTCATCTTCTACAAGTACGGATCTGATCGCCTGAGAGAGGAATACCTCCCGAAGGTGACAGCGGGGGAGGCCTTCCTCGGCATAGCGACCACCGAGCCGGAGGGGGGATCGGACATCCTCGGGGCCTGTCGCACCCGCGCTGAGAAGGACGACGACGAGTGGGCGTTCAACGGCGAGAAGGTGTACATCAGTGGGGTGCGCGAGTCGATGGAGTGGGGTGGTATCCACCTGATGCTGGCGCGCACCGATCCCGATGAGGCTGCGGGTCACAAGGCCTTCACGTTCTTCGCCATGCCGCTCAAGGGGACGGAGGGAATCACGCCCACCTTCTTCGATGACATGGGGCGCATGGGAATCTCCACCGGCGGATTCGCGCTGGACGACGTCCGTCTCCCGGCTGACCATCAGGTGGGGGAGTTCAACCGGGGATTCTACCACGCGATGGAGGGTTTCTCGGCGGCGCGCACGTTGATCGGCGCCACGTGCGTTGGGGCTGCCGAAGCCGCGCTCGATCTGGGGATGGAGCACATCAAGATGCGGAAGGCCTTCGGCCGACCGCTCGCGAGCTACGAGGGCGTTCAGTTCCCGCTGGCGGATCTCTACACCGATCTGGAGGGGACGAAGCTGTCCACCTACAAAGCGGCCTGGACCATGGATCAGAAGTATGAGCGCGATGAGGCGACGCATCACGACATCGCCTTGGCGGCCGCGATGGCGAAACTGAAAGCGCCTGTGCTGGGCTTCAAGATCATGAACGAGGTGGCGGACTGGTTCGGTGCCATGGCCTACACCAAGGAGTGCCCGGTCGAAATGGCCATCCGGGGTATCCGCTCCTACTCGATCGGGGCAGAGGGCACGCCGAACATCATGCGCATGATCATCGCCCGCGAGCTCCTGGGACAGGATTTCCTGCCGACCCTCTACAGCGAGAAGGCTTAGGCGATTGGGTCAGGAAGGAGCGTGTCGGTCGCCGGCGGCGTTACCTTCGGAACCATGGGCGCGGGTCAGGCGGCGGTCATAGTGCGATTCGGGAGATCGGGAGCTTGTCCGGGCCCAAATTGACAAAGTGGGATTTCTGGTTAACACGTCACGTTTCATACGAGTAGGAGGTATCCCTTGCATATCGTAGTCTGCACCAAATACACGCCCGACTCTGAAGCGAAGATGTCGGTGGACGAAGAGGGAAACGTCTCCTGGGGAGACTCGCCGCTGATCATCAACCCCTGGGACGAGTACTCGGTCGAGGAGGCCCTGTTGCTCCGAGACGAGGTGGGGGGCACGGTCTCCGTCATCTCGATGGGTCCGGAGGCGGCGCTGGAGGCGCTCAAGCACGCCGTGGCCATGGGCGCCGACGAGGCCATTCGCATCTGGGACGAGGCCTGCGAGGGGTCCGACACGCTGGCGACGAGCTACGTGCTGGCGAAGGCGATAGAGAAGATGGGCGACGTCGACCTGGTCCTCTGCGGCAAGAGTGCGATCGACGCCGAGACGTGGCAGACGGGGGTGGCGCTCGCTACCCGCCTTAGCTTCGCCTCGTTGATGTACACGATCGACATTGCCGAGATAGATGCTGACGAAGGCCAGATCATCGTCGAGCGGCTCCTGGAGGAGGGGCGACAGGTTGTCGAGGCCCCGTTACCCGCCGTCGTGGGGACCACCAAGGGGATCAACGAGCCTCGCTACACGTCCTTCATCGGGATCCGGAAGGCGGCCAAGATGGACTATCCCTTGTGGACGCTGGAGGATATCGGCGCGGACCCGGAGAAGGTCGGTGCCAAGGGGTCCGGTGTCCGCTGGCCCGAGGTCTTCCAGCCCCCGGTTCGTGAGGGAGAGGCGGAGATCATCGAGGCGGAGACGGTAGAGGAAGAGGCCGAGATCCTGGTCGAGAGGCTCCTGGCCGAGAAGGTGATCTAGGAGGCGGATGATATGGGAAATGACATTTTCGTCTGGGTAGAGCAATTCGAGGGCGAGGCCCCGGGTGCCTCCTGGGAGGCGATGGGCGCGGCGCGGCGCCTGGCCGACGAGCAGGGTGGGGACGTGATCGCCTGTCTCTTCGGTGACGACGGACTTGAGGATCTGACGCAGGAGGCCTTCTCGTACGGCGCGGACAGAGCCGTGGTGGCGCAGGACGCCACGCTGGCCGATTTCCGCGTCGAACCGTACGCGGCGCTGCTGGAGCAGGCGGTGCGAGATCTTGAGCCGGAGACCGTGCTTATCGCAGCGACGTTCCGCGGCCGGGAGCTGGGCCCGGCCCTGGCGGTGAAGCTGGAGACCGGCTGCATCGCCGACTGCACCGAGCTGACGTTCGAGGATGGGCAACTGATGGCGACCCGACCGATCTACGCGGGGAAGCTCATGTCTCGCTGTGTCATCCCGGAGCGGCGGCCGCAGATCTTCACCACGCGCGTGCGGGCTTTCCCGAAGCCAGAGCCGGCGTCTGACCGGAATGGCGAGGTAGTCGAGCTGGAGCCGATGATGGCCGAGGATGAGATCCCAGTCAAGGTCGCGGGCTTCAAAGAGGCTGAGGGCGGCGTCAGCCTGGCCGACGCGAGCATCATCGTCTCCGGCGGGCGCGGCGTGGCCGGCCCGGAGGGGTACGAACCCCTGCGCGAGCTGGCGGAGCTGCTCAATGCAGCCGTCGGGGCGTCTCGCGCCGCGGTGGACGCCGGCTGGATCCCCTATGAGCATCAGGTGGGACAGACGGGCAAGACCGTCAGCCCGGACCTCTACATCGCTTGCGGCATCTCGGGTGCGATTCAGCACCTGGCCGGTATGCGGACGAGCAAGGTCATCGTGGCCATCAACAAGGACCCGGAGGCGCCCATCTTCAAGCTCGCCGACTACGGGCTGGTCGAGGATCTGTTCAATGCCGTGCCGGCTCTGAAGAAGGCCCTGAAGGAGAAGATCGAGTAGCATTTCTAGCTGGTTGCCTCTGAGCCAACCGTTGTGCAGGTCAGTCAACCCCCGCCTCTGACAGAAGGCGGGGGTTGCTTGTGTGCCACTTATCGCCGTGCTATAATCCATCTGGTAAACAACGGGAAGGAGAGTCACTATGGCTCGTTCAGCACAACGTCGGACCCGGATTATCGCCTGGATCATCAGCCTGCTGGTCGTTCTGAGCATGGTGCTAAGCATGGCCGGGGCACTGATGAACACACGTCGGGTCAGACCGACCCCGACGCCCTCTTTCACGCCATTCCCCACGCACACCCCGACACCTGGAGTCTCATGACGATGGGAGCGTCTCTTGGCGTGAGGTCCGGGCAAGCAGGGAACGGTCTTCGGTACCGCCCGGATGTGGACCCTTCAGGTGCTCGTGTGGCGTCTGGCGCTCAGTCTGTATCCTCCATTGCTTCGTCGAGGACGATTCTGCCCAGAAGAGGATGAATCACTGTTGACCCAACTTCAGACCGGATGACCAGACGCGTAGCGCTGGTGGGGAGAGAATCATGACAGACAATCCATTGAAGATCCTGTTCCTTACCGCCGAGGCAGTGCCCTTCGCCAAGGTCGGAGGGTTGGGAGACGTGGCCGGATCGCTCCCGATCGCACTGGCAGGGCTGGGTCACGACGTGCGGGTGATGATGCCCCGATACGGCACGATCAGTAGCGAGGTGTTCCAGCTCCAGCAGATTGGAGAACCGTTCCGCGTCCCGGCGGGAGCGGGGAAAGAGTACGTCCACCTGATCGGGACCACCATGGGGGAGGACATCCCCGTCTATCTCCTCTGGAATGAGCATTACTTCACGTCTCGGGAGAAGGTGTACGGGTTCGAGGATGACGCACAGCGGTTTGCCGTGTTCGGGCAGGGGGCGATCCGCGCGTTGCGCGTGCTCGACTGGAAGCCGGACGTGATACACGCGAACGACTGGCATACGGCGCTGGTGCCGACGTGGCTCGACCTGTCGGGCTGGCGAGAGCCCTTCTACCGGGATATCGCGACACTGTTCACGATCCACAACCTCTCGTACCAGGGGATCACCGGGCGGCTGATCCTGACCTTTGC
>CAZQXX010000228.1:0-4711 GCA_964597105.1 uncultured Anaerolineales bacterium | reverse complement strand
GGAGGAGAAAATGCTAAAGAAAGTCGCTCTCTCACTGGTCGTACTCGTCTTGCTCGTTCCCGTACTCGCAGGCTGCGGCGGACAGGAAGGCGCGATCAAAATCGGGCTTGAAGCTCCAATGACAGGGGACTACGCCTACGAAGGCCAGGGCTTCGAGAAAGCCGTCAGTCTGCTAGTCGAGCAGACGAATGAGTCTGGCGGCCTACTCGGCCGCGAGGTCGAACTCGTTGTCGAGGACGACGCCGGTGACCCGACGCAAGCAGCGCTAGTTGCCCAGCGCCTGGTGGACGCGGACATCGTGGCCGTGATCGGCGCTTACAACTCCACGGCGACAGAGCCAGCCTCAGAGATCTACAACGAGGCCGGCCTGCTGCACATCACCCCGTCCTCCACAGCCACGGGACTGACGCAGAAGGGCTTCGAGCGCTTCTTCCGCGTCTGTTTCTTGGACGATCGCCAGGGGCTCTTCGCCGCCAAGTTCGCTAACCAGGTATTAGGCGTGGAGAACTTCGGTATCTTGCACGACAACTCCACCTACGCACAGGGGCTTGCAGAGCACACCAGACGGTATGCCGAGGAGATGGGCATCAACGTCGCCTTCTACGACGCCATCAACCCGGACGACCAGGATTTCAGTCCGATCCTCACCAACGTCGGCAACGCGGATCTGGACGCCGTCTACTTCACCGGCTATCACGCGCAGGGGGGCCTGCTACTCAAACAGACCGCCGATCTAGGTCTGGACATCACCTGGATGATGGGCAACGCGTCGAACAACCCGGAGCTGATCCAGATTGCCGGGTTGGAGAACGCGGTGGGCACGTACATCACCACAGAGCCGCTGCCGAAGGACATCGAGTACCCCGAAGCTCAGGAATACGTCTCTGACTTCGAAGAGGCATACGGCGAGCCGCCCTCCAGCGTCTGGTGGCAGATGTCGGCTGAGGCGTTCAACGTGATCCGCTACGCAATTCAGGAGACCGAGTCGACCGACTCAGAGGTGTTGGCCGACTTCCTCCACAATGAGGCCGAGGACATCGATGGGCTCACCGGACCCATCCTGGGGTGGGACGAGAAGGGCGATCGACTTGGCACTATTCACGTAGCCTACGTCATCGACGAGACTGGCGACTTCGTCCTGCACGAACAGCAGCCCGAATAGGCTGAGGACGCATTGGGGGGAGTTCGATGCACGTCGAACTCCCCCGTTCCGCCCTTGGAGGGCGCTGACACGTCGAAAGGGCACAATGCCTGATCCCAGCCCCGTCTCAGAGCCTCCGCAGAGAAACAAGGGAGACTGAAAGCATGCAGCTTCTCCAGCAGGTAATCAACGGTATCACGATCGGTGCGTTCTACGTGCTGGTCGCCATGGGCTACACGATGGTGTATGGTGTCCTGAAGTTGATCAACTTCGCGCACGGCGACCTCTTCATGTGGGGAGCCTACATAGGACTGACGACGCTGACGGGACTTCTGGGCCTCTTTGCTCAGGGCGGTGCCTGGCTCGCCGTGCCCGCCGTCATCGTAGTCATGCTGACCGTGGCCATCGTCGGAGTCCTGGTCGAGCGCATTGCCTATCGTCCACTGCGTTCAGCAGGCCGACTGGCCCCTGTAATCTCAGCACTGGGAGTCGCCTTCATCCTGCAAAGCCTGGCCCGCAATATCTACGGAGCCAGCTATAAGACCTACCCGCAGGCGGTGGCGCTAAGCGGAGGGTTTGTGATCGGGAGGGCACGGATCAGCCTGATGCAGGTGATCGTCCTGCTGATCTCGTTCACCCTTATGGGCGTGTTGTATCTGTTCGTCCAACGGACCAGGATTGGGACAGCCATGCGGGCCGTGTCGTTGAATCATGATGTCTCCCGGCTCATGGGAATCGACGTCGACCGTATTATCGCCATCGTCTTCCTCATCGGCCCCGGTTTGGGGGGCGTCGCGGGAGTGATCGTGGCGCTGTATTATGGGTCATTTGACTTCACAGTGGGCTGGGTCTTCGGGCTGAAAGCCTTCATCGCCGCCATCCTGGGCGGCATCGGCAACATCCCGGGAGCCATGCTTGGCGGCATGCTGCTGGGGATCATCGAGACGCTGGGAGCGGGGTATTTCTCTCCACAGTGGAAGGACGTTATTGCCTATGCCATCCTGATCCTGATCCTGATTCTCCGTCCAACCGGCCTGCTTGGCGAGCGGGTTGCGGAGAAGGTGTAAGGGGGTCCCGATGAGAAACTTACTCGCGCGTTTTCGGACCATCAGGCCCATCTACTGGCAAGGGGCTCTCCTGGCCCTGGCCATATTAGTGCCGCTTCCATTGGGCAACTACTATCGATCCGTCCTGTGGCGTACCGGGCTCTACGTGATGTTAGGGCTCAGCCTAAACATCATCGTCGGTTACGCAGGCTTGTTTCAACTGGGACATGCTGCTTTCTACGCCGTGGGGGCCTACACCGCCGGTATGCTCAACATCTACTTCGATGTCCCTCTTCTCCTCACGTTTCCCCTGAGCATCTTGGTGGCAGCTTTCCTTGGCTATCTTCTCACCCGCCCGATTCTTCACCTGCGAGGTGACTATCTGTGCATCGTGACCATCGCCTTTGGCGAGGTCGTGCGCCTGGTGTTGGTGAACAACATCTTTGGTATCACGGGCGGTGCAAACGGTCTCAGCGGCATCGATCGTCCCGCACTGTTTGGGATGGTGATCCGCAAACCCATCTACCATTACTACATTGTCCTGATCTTCTTGATCATCACCATGTTTGCCACCCAACGACTGCAAGATTCCCGTCTGGGGCGAGCGTGGAGATACGTGCGCGAGGATGAGGTGGCCGCCGAAGCTATGGGCGTCGATACCACACACGTCAAGTTGCTCGCCTTCGTCCTGGGATCTGGATGGGCCGGCCTGGCGGGCGCCTTGTACGCGGCCCGCATCACGGTGATCTCGCCTGATCAGGCCAAGTTTATGGAATCGGTGATTCTCTTCTCTATCGTCGTGCTGGGCGGGACCGGATCTATCCCTGGGGCGTTTGTGGGGACGCTGGGTATGGTGACTCTGCCTGAGCTCTCCCGGCCTCTGAAGGCCTGGCGAGACGCCTGGCTGGGCGTAGCCATGGTGACGATGATGATTGCGCGTCCTGAGGGACTATGGCCCAGCCGGCAGATACGCCGGGAGATCAAGGGCGAGGAGGAGATTCCCGATCCGGCTTTGGCCATGAGCGGTGAGGCGAGTTAGGAGAGACTCTATGGCGCTTCTGGAGAGCAGAAACGTAACCAAGCAATTCGGCGGCTTGACGGCGGTTGACCGCGTTACGTTCGATTTGCACAAAGGAGAGATCCTCGGCTTGATCGGGCCAAACGGCGCCGGCAAGACGACGATCTTCAACATGATCACGGGCATCTACGCGCCGACTGAGGGGGAGATCTCCTTCCAGGGGCTGCGCATCGCCCATCCCCCGCTCACGTGGGGCAAGCGGCTCACCACGCCGACATGGTGGATGAGCTGGCTGCCGATTTCCGCAATCCAGGAACGCTGGAACGGCATCCGGAGCCTGCGGCCACACGAGATCACGAAGAGAGGCATCGCCCGCACCTTCCAGACAGTCCGGCTCTTCGACAACCTGACTGTCCTCGAAAACGCCATGTCCGGCCCCCACCATCGGACGAAGGCGGGGGTGGCAGGTGCCATATTCCGCCCCTCGTCGCAGCAACAAGAGGAGCAGTACATCGTCGATGAGGCAAGAAGAGACCTGACCTTCATGGGTCTCGAGGAACTCGAAGGCGAACTGGCTAAGAACCTGCCCTACGGCCACCAGAGACGGCTGGAGATCGCGCGTGCGTTGGCCACGGACCCGGCGCTGCTGATTCTGGATGAGCCCGCCGCGGGTCTCAATGAACAGGAGTCGATAGAGTTGATGGCCCTGATCAAGGAGATTCGTGACTCCGGGATCACGGTGCTGCTGATCGAGCACGATATGAAGGTCGTGATGGGTATTTGCGAACGTATCATCGTCCTGGACTACGGGAAGGAGATTGCTGAAGGAACGCCGGCAAAGATACAGAGCAATCCTCGCGTCATCCAGGCCTATCTAGGCGAGGAAGAGGAGGACTGACCTTGGCCCTGCTAGAAATACGGAACTTACATACCTACTACGGTCACGTTCATGCGCTGAAAGGGCTTGACTTAGAGGTAGATGAGGGAGAGATCGTCTCCCTGATCGGGGCCAATGGCGCCGGAAAGACGACGACGCTGCGCACCATATCCGGATTGATCAACCCTCTCGAAGGGCACATCACCCTGCGCGGAGAAGACGTCACAGAAACACCGGCCCATCGCATTGTAGAGGCGGGAATCTCGCACGCACCTGAAGGGCGTGAGATCTTCGCCACCCTGACGGTCAACGAGAACCTGAATATGGGAGCCTATGTTCTGGGTGGGGACGGGGACACCATTGAGGAGAACCGTCAGCGCGTCTTTGACCTGTTTCCGCGCCTCAAGGAACGACGGAATCAGTTGGGGGGTACGTTGTCCGGTGGCGAACAACAGATGTTGACCATCGGGCGGGCGTTGATGGCAAGCCCCCGGATTCTGATGCTGGACGAACCCTCACTGGGGTTGGCACCCATGCTGGTCAAGGCCATCTTCAACACCATTCGCGAGATTAACGATCGCGGGGTGACCGTTCTGCTGGTGGAGCAGAACGCGCGCGCAGCCCTGAAA
>CAZQXX010000227.1:0-4716 GCA_964597105.1 uncultured Anaerolineales bacterium | reverse complement strand
CAGGATTTTGAGCGCATAGATCAGTTCACATGGGAGTTGCCAAGCACCTATAGGGACGACATGAGGGTGCCTGTCAGGCTGTTTGCGGATTCGGAGCTTTTTGATGCTGCATTTGGAGATCGGTCGATTGGGCAGTTGGTCAATACAGCTACGCTGCCGGGCATAGTCAAGTACGCGATGGCGCTCCCGGACGTGCATCAAGGCTACGGCTTTCCCATAGGTGGTGTAGCGGGGATCGACGCTCAGTCGGGGGTGATTTCCCCCGGTGGAGTGGGATATGACATTAACTGTGGTGTGCGTCTACTGGCGTCTCACCTCGACATAGAGGATGTCACACCCTTTCGCGACGATTTGATGACTGCTCTCTACCAGAGTTGCCCAAGCGGGCTGGGAGGGGATGGACGCGTCCGAGTGAACAAGAGAGAGCTCGATGACCTCTTGCGCGGTGGGGCTTCCTGGGCCCTCAGTCAGGGACTGGCCCGCGAGCAAGATATCGACCATACGGAAGAGAGAGGCAGGCTGCAAGGCGCTGATCCCGGTCAGGTGAGCAAGCGCGCCAAAGAACGGGGGCTGACTCAGGTGGGTTCTCTGGGATCCGGGAATCACTTCTTGGAGCTCGACGTCGTCCGACAGATCTACGACACGGACGTCGCTGAGGCCTTTGGTCTGAGGGAGAGGCAGATCGTTGTTCAGATCCACTGCGGCTCCCGCGGCTTTGGTCATCAGGTCTGCGACGATTACGTCAAGAGTCTGCAGTCGGCGGTCAAGAAGTACGATATCCACCTTCCAGATCGACAGCTCGTCTGCGCGCCTATCAACTCACCGGAAGGACAGGCGTACTACGCCGCCATGGCCTGCGCCGTCAACTACGCCTTCGTGAATCGACAGGTACTGGCGATGGGTGCCCGCGAGAGCTTTGAGAGCGTGCTAGCCGGGAGGGTGCATGACTTCGATCTCTACCAGGTCTATGACGTAGCCCACAACATCGCCAAGTTCGAGGAACACAGCGTAGACGGGAGCACAACGGAGTTGTGCGTCCATCGCAAGGGCGCCACGCGATGCTTCCCGCCTGATCACCCCGCGGTGCCAGCCGCCTATCGTTCCGTGGGGCAGCCGGTGCTCGTGCCTGGCTCAATGGGGACTGCGTCCTATGTCTTGGTAGGCCAACAGGGCGCGATGGACCTGACGTTCGGCTCCAGCTGTCACGGAGCGGGACGTACAATGAGCCGGACTCAAGCGCGCAAGGAGGTGTGGGGCCATGACCTGCGCGAGGAACTGGAGGCCGGCGGAATTGCAGTCAGGGCGACCAGCATGAAAGGGTTGGCAGAGGAAGCTCCCCTGGCCTATAAGGACGTCAGCCGCGTGGTCGAGACCGTGCACGGCCTCGATATCGCCCGAAAGGTGGCGCGACTCGAGCCCATAGGGGTAGTCAAGGGGTAACTTAACACGAGATCACAGAATGAGCGGGCTGGCCCCTGGAATCCCTGCAGGTGGCTGCCCCCCCCAGCGGTTTACGCAACGGCTATTCCACGTCCGCTCAGGTCTCCTCGCTCACTCCCAGCGCAGCAGCCAGTTCCTCTCTCAGATCGTGGGGCAGTGGCTGCAGATCGCCGGGCCCGCGCAGCCAATCCTTCACTCTCTTACGGTAGAAGGCGGGCATGGGTGACTCGTCGGCGTCGACCCGAACGTCCTCGTTGACGAAGACGATCGCCCCTCGGACGGGTACCTGATCCGCACGCTCCATATGGTCATCCAGGTAGCGTATCAGTCTCTCCACCTCTTGCTCAGCTTCTACGTGCGGTCGCCCCAAGGCCTCTTGCCCGACTAGCTGGCGGAAGAACTTGCCACGCTGCTTGTGCCTCCACCGACCGTCTTTCCCATTCTCGTAAGTCGCCACCCCACCCTGCGCTTTCACGACGAAGCACGTGCAGCCCCCGGGCTCAAGCAACACGTGGTCGGCGGGCAGCAAATACTGGATGAGCGCATGGCGATAGTCCAGACCCTTCAGCATCTCAGCCAATGCCTTATAATGGGCTAGAGGCCCAGCGTACCGATCGGCGAAGTAGCCACCGACTAGTGACAGAAGGAAGCCCAATCCCAGGCTGATCATCAGTGGAATTATCCAGGTCGGCCTGATGAAGGAGATCACAAGTCCAATCAGCAACACGGAGAGTCCACCAAGTGTTGCATATCGGCCGATGGCTTCATATGTGCGGATGCGACGCTCATTGCGAATGATACGCATACCTACTCCTCATACCCTGCCAGCACTAGACAGGCATTCTGTCCGCCAAGACCGAAGGAATTCGAGAGCGCGACACGTACCTGCACTGCCCTGGCACTACCGGGCACGTAGTCCAGATCACAGTCCGGATCTGGGTTCACTAAATTGATCGTCGGGTGAATGACGTTCTCCTCGATGGTACAGACACAGACCGCTGCCTCAATGGCCCCCGCTCCACCCATCGGATGACCGATCATAGACTTGGTGGAGCTGATCGGCACGTCGTATGCCCGTTCCCCGAAGACACGCTTGATAGCCCGCGTCTCTATCGGGTCACTGACCGGTGTGGAGCTGCCGTGCGCGTTGATGTAGTCAACGTCCGCTGGCGCCACGCGTGCGTCCTCCAGTGCCCACTGCATAGCATTGCTGGCCCCTTCGCCTTCAGGATCGGGCTGAGCCACATGGAAAGCGTCGGAAGATGAAGCGTGACCCAGCACCTCAGCGCGGATCCTCGCCCCCCGCGCCTGCGCGTGATCCAGCCCCTCAAGCACAAATACCCCCGCCCCTTCGCTCAGGACAAATCCATCCCGGTCGGCATCGAACGGGCGACTCGCTTCTTCTGGCTCGTCGTTGCGCGTGGACAACGCCCGCATCGAGCAAAACCCCACCAAGAGCGTGAAGTGGATCATCGCGTCCACCCCGCCGCAGATCATCGCATCGGCCGCTCCTCGACGAATGTGCTCGGCTGCCTCACCGATGGCCTGCGTCCCCGTGGCGCAGGCAGCAACCACCGTGCTAATCGGCCCTTTGGCCCCAGACCAGTAGCTCACGTGATGGGAGGGCATGTTGATGAGCATGGAGATTGGCAAGAAGGGATTGACTCGTCGCAGCCCCTTCTCACGGAACGTGTCCACACCCTCAATAGCCCTCTCGTACCCGCCGACGCCACTCCCAATGAGAGTCCCGACGCGCTCAGGCTCCTCCAGCGGCAGCACAAGACCGGCGTCCGCGAGGGCCTCCTGAGCGGTCGCGACCGCGACCTGCGAGCAGCGGGCCATACGGCGTGCCTCTTTGCTGTCAATGTAGTCCGTGGGATCGAAGCCTTTCAGCTCTCCAGCAATGCGACTCGGTAGAGCAGACGCATCAAACTGGCTGATCTCATCGATCCCCGATTCGCCAGCTGCCAATCGTCGCCAAGTCTCTGCCAGCGTCAATCCAACCGGCGTCATAACACCGACGCCAGTCACCACAACGCGTCGCCGTTCGCCCATAACCTCTTTTTCACTCATATACACTAGACCCTCAGCGGGGTCCTTGAGCTACGAGCCGTTCCACGCGCGCCTACTCAAGCCCGCTGCGGATTGCTTCCACGACCCCACCCTCGACAGCCTGGCGAGCCTGTCCCACGGCATTCTTGATAGCCCGGGCATTCGATCGCCCATGAGCGACAATCACCACGCCGTTGACACCCAACAGCGGGCCACCTCCGACCTCAAAAGGATCTACGCTCTTCGACACACGTGCAAACGCAGGCCGGGCCAACAGTCCCCCGATCGCAGTCAGAGGGCTCGCTGTGATCTCCTGACGAATGAAGTTGGTCAGCATGCGGGCTGTCGCCTCAATAGTCTTGATGAAGATGTTGCCGTCAAAGCCATCGTGGACGACGACGTCAGCCTGGCAGGCCAAAGCTTCCTTCGGCTCGACGTTCCCCACGAAGTTCAGGTTCGAGTCCTCCAGCAGGCCGGTCGTCTCCTTGACCAGCTGGTTGCCCTTTCCTCGCTCTTCCCCGTTGGAAAGGAGCGCCACCTTGGAGTCTGTCCGCCCCAATACAGCCCTGGCGTAGACGCTGCCCATCATAGCGAACTGGGCGAGGAACTCCGGCTTGCAGTCCGCATTCGCACCGATATCCAGCGTGACGAAGTGCCCGGCAGGCAGGGGTAGAATTGCTGCCAGGGCGGGCCGTTTCACGCCTCGAATGCGCTTCAGCGTGTGCAGGGTAGCCACGGCCAGCACCCCACCTGTGTTGCCCGCTGAGACGTACGCGTCGGCTTTCCCATCCCGAACCAGCCCCATGCCTACGTGCATCGACGACTGAGCTTTCTCCCGCGCCGCCCAAGCTGGCTCGTCATCCATCTCAATGACTTGGCCCGCGTTCACGATTTCCAGGCTGAGCCCTGCAGTGTCGTGATTCGCTAGCTCTCGTTCAATCACGTCCGCGTGACCGACCAGGACAATGTGATCATCCCGCCACGACTCTGCTGCCAGCACTGCACCAGCAACGTCGGGGACCGGATAGTCATCAGACCCCATCGCGTCGACTACAATCTTCATAGGCTTACTCCCCCGATACCTTGATTACCACTCGCTTCCGTCGCTGACCGTCCAGTTCTTCAACCTGGCAGGTGCCCTGCATCAACTCGCGCTACCCGCGCGTATTGAAGACCGGATGCGCGGTTTCTGACCTCGTTATCCCGACCCCCCAATCAGCCTAC
>CAZQXX010000226.1:0-4756 GCA_964597105.1 uncultured Anaerolineales bacterium | reverse complement strand
ATCCAGTTCTTCTATGGGAATCCCACCTGGGAGACCGTGATCTTCCGAGAGGAGCTCGCGACTCTTGAGGAGAGGCTCAACCTGGAGGTCATCCACGTGCTGGAGGAACCGCCCGAGGATTGGGAAGGCCCGAGCGGCTTCATCAACAAGGATGTGCTCAAGCGCCTCCTCTGCGAAGACTTCAGGGAGTGTATGTTCTTTATCTGTGGTCCACTACCGATGATTGACGCGGTGACGCAGTCCCTGAGCCAGCTGGCCGTCGCCCGCGGCCGGACGCGCACTGAGGTCCGCGCACGTACCCACAGCGAGCGCTTCGAGATGGCGTAGATGAGACGGACGGCGGCGGCAAGCGCCCACACCTGGGGGACTGGAGTATGGAACGCTTGCCAGCCATCGTCCCACGCCGGCGTCCCGACGTGAAAGGAAGCACGTAAGGAGAGACCTATGGACAAGATCTATGCCCGACGACTGTTCGTTGCGACCCTGGCCCTCGTCGTTGGCCTGACCATCCTCTTTGCCGCTCTGCAGGGCGGCCTGCCCATCTGAGCCTGACCACCCACAGCCGCCCGCGCCCTTCCCCTGCTGCGCGCCGGCCGCTTGATGGCGTCCCGCCGCCCCTGGCGACAGCCAGAAGCAGCACGATCTAGGGGATTACCCCCAGCTCTGGACCCCGCGGACAGCCCTGCGGCGCGATCAGCCGGACCGCGCTGATCCCTCGTCAGCCTGCGGCCTACCACTCGCGGGCGACCACAGACTCCGCACACCTCGTCCGGCGCGCGATCCAGACCAAGAGAGCTGGGATCCACCAAACGGGATCCGCACACCCATTGAGGATGTCGCCGTCAGTTGCGGCGCCGCAGAAACGCGGGAATCTCGATGTCATCTGTATCGAACGAGGGAGCGTCGAACTCGACTGCCTCAGGCTTCTCCCTCCCATCCGACCGCTCACTCGTCCGGGGTCTCGAGTTCTTCTGATCGAAGCCCGTCGCGATCACCGTGATGCGGATCTCATCCTCCATCTCCTGGTCGACCACGGCCCCGAAGATCAGGTTGACGTCGGGGTGTGCCGTCCGCTTGATGATGGAGGCGGCCTCGTTCACCTCATACAAGCTCAGGTCCGGTCCGCCGGTCACGTTGAACAGGATACCACGGGCCCCGTCGATGGTGATGTCCAGAAGCTCGCTCGAGATCGCTTGCTCGGCGGCCTCTGTGGCCCGATCCTCGCCGCTCGCGCGCCCCACGGCCATCAGCGCCGCGCCACCCTCCGCCATGATCGTCCGTACGTCGGCGAAGTCGAGGTTGATCAGCCCCGGCACCGTGATCAGCTCGGAGATTCCCTGGATGCCCTGGCGCAGCACATCGTCGGCCAGTGAGAACGCGTTCTGCAGCGTCACGCGCTTGTCGGTGATCTCCAGCAGACGGTCGTTGGGGATGACGATCAGCGTGTCGACCTCTTCCTTGAGCTTCTTGATCCCCTCTTGAGCCGCCTGCGCGCGCACCGAGCCCTCCCAGCTGAAGGGACGCGTGACCACGCCGATGCTCAGTGCACCGACTTCCTTCGCCACGCGCGCGATCACGGACGAGGCGCCGGTGCCCGTGCCACCGCCCATCCCGGCGGTGATGAACACCATGTCGGAGCCCTCGAGGATGTCGTACAGCTCATCCACCGATTCCTCTGCCGCCTCGTGGCCCATCTCCGGGTTCCCCCCGACGCCCAGGCCCCGCGTCAGCTTGTCGCCAATGCGCACCCGCGCAGGAGCATCGGACAGCATCAGGGCCTGGGCATCGGTGTTGACCGCAATGAAGTCGACGCCGCCCATCCCCTCCGCGATCATCCGATTGACCGCGTTGCTGCCTCCGCCTCCCACGCCGACGACGCGAATCTTGGCGAAGCTCTCTGGCTGTGTTCCCCTATTCATAGATCCCCCTTCAGTGTAGTGATCCGATTTCATCGTTCTGTCTTTCTTCGGACGATATCCATCCATTCTCTCCACCTCTGCTTTCCATTAAGATGATGACGCCGGCATCTGACTTCCTCAACAACACCGTCTGCCGTCTGTCCCGGACGTCCCCCATAATTTACGGGCAAACCACGCCTCCACTAGCCCGGCAGGAACGCCCGCAGCCAGTCGAGGAAGCGTCCCCCGCTGGCGGGACCCGGCCTGCTACGGAGTTGCGGTCGCGCTTCCTCCGTGCTCCCCCACATCAACAGCCCTGCCCCCACTGCGTGAGCCGGGCTCTCCACCGTATCGACGAGCCCGTGAAGATCCTGAGGCTTCCCCACCCGGACCGGCAGATCGAGCACCTCCCGCCCCAGGCCGAGGATCCCGGATAGCTGGGCCGTCCCCCCGGTCAATACGATGCCTGCCGGCAGAAGGCCATCGTACCCCGAGCGCTTGATCTCCTTGCCGATCATCGACAGGATCTCCTCCGTCCGCGCCTCAATGATGCTCGCCAGCTGCCAGCGCGGTACCGCCTGACGTCCCTCATCCCCGAAGGAGGCCACCACAAACTCCTCCTCCGGGTCAACCTCGCTCGCGATGGCGTGTCCGTGCTGCTTCTTGATCTCCTCGGCGACCGCCGGCGACAGGCGGAGCCCGATCGCCACGTCCTGGGTGATGTACGATCCGCCGACGCCCAACGTGACCGTGTGCCACACCGTCCCGTTGATAAAGATGGAGACGTCCGTCGTGCCCCCGCCGATGTCGGCCAGCACCACGCCCATCTCCCGCTCCGTGTCGCTCAACACCGCGTCCCCGGCCGCGATGGCCGCCGACACCACCTCATCGACCTCCATCCCTGCCCGTCCCACGCACTTCAGCAGGTTCTGGATCGCCGTGGTCGACGCGGTGACCACGTGGGCCTCTGCCTCCAGGCGGAAACCGTGCATACCGATCGGATCTCGCACCCCGTTCTGCCCGTCCACCACGTATCCCCGCGGGATCACGTGGACGATCTCGTGATTGTGGGGTATCGTGATGGCGCAGGCCGCGTCCAGCGCCCGTTCCACGTCGTCGACCGTGATCCCGTCGCGTCGGTGCGAGACGCCCACCACCCCCTGACAGTTGAGCGACGAGATGTGCTCGCCGCTGATCGCGACGTAGGTCCGCTCAAGTTTGTAGCCCGAGGAACGCTCCGCCTCCTCGATCGAGGCCGCCAGTGCCGCCGTGGTGTCCTCGACGTTGACCACCACTCCCTTGCGAATGCCCTGCGCAGGAACCAACCCCACGCCGACGACCCGCAGGTCACCGTTATCACGGACCTCCCCCACCAGCGTACAGATCTTGCTGGATCCCACATCGATGCCGACGACGGTTCGTTCCACGGCCTTATCACTCCCTACTTCGACAGCCGGTGCGCCTAATCCAGAGTCCTCGAGTAGTAAGGCGCCTGCGGGAATCGCACGTCCACAATCGCCGGTGTGATCCCGCTCGATTCGAGATGGGCCGTCAGCTGCTCCAGCGCCGCCAGACGTTCCTCCATCCCGGATCCCTGTCCCACGATGATCTGCCATCCGCGCCGATCCACGAAGCTCAACCCGCGGCCTGGCTCGTAATCAAACTCCGTCGGTATGTCCGCCCCACTCGCCCAGAGCTCGGCCAGCGCCACCCGCACCCGCTCGTCAAGACTTCCATCGTTCGCCCTCGGCAGCGGCCCTCTCACCAACCACCGTCCGGCTCCCTCGTGGGCCGCTCCGCCTTCATCCTGTACGTCGAAGATCGCCCCTTCCTCGTCGATCCACCACTGCTCGTCCTGATTGCTCCACAGCACCCGCGGCTGACGCTCCACCACCGCTATCTGACAGTCCGACGGCAGGTCGCAGCTCACCGTCACGCTCTCCAGCGAGGGGAACGCCTCCAGAAGCTGCGATTCGATGGCACCTGACCTGGCCCACAGGATGTGCAGCCCGTTCAGCCCGCTCGCCTCGAAGAGCTCCTCCGGCGCAAGTTGCCGCGTTCCCACGATGTCCGCGTCGTAGATATAGAATCTGGTATCCCACGAGAGCCACAGCGCCAGCGCTCCCGCCACGATCGCCAGCGCCACGGCGACCCACAGCCCAATGTGCAGCCAGCGCGACTTCCGCAGGGAGATGGGCGCCTGCCCAAGTCGTATCTGACTCAGGACGACTGAGCCTCCTTGCTCGTAGTGTCTCTTCTTCGAGCGCTTCCAGGTCTTCGTCATAGGCTCACTCCTCAGGCTGGTACGACGTCTCCGTACGCGCCTTGTCCCGATGCCGCTCCAGCGCCAGCTCGATCAGCCGATCAATCAACTCCGGATAGGGAATCCCACTCGCCTCCCAGAGCTTGGGGTACATACTGATCTCGGTGAAACCGGGGATGGTATTCACCTCGTTGACGTATAGCTCTCCCGTCTCCCCGGAAAGCAGGAAGTCCACCCGGGCCAACCCCGCGCAATCGATCGCCTTGTACGTGCGCACGGCCAGATCCTGGATCGTCTCCGTCAGCTCTGTCGAAAGCGGAGCCGGGATCTGGAGGGCAGAGGCGTCCTCTCCTGTGTCCAGGTACTTCGCCTCGTAGCTGTAGAACTCCCGGCTTGGCACGATCTCGCCGGGGAGCGAGGCGATCGGAGCATCGTTGCCCATCACACTCACCTCGATCTCCCGCGCGTCAGGCACCGCCGGCTCCACCAACGTCTTCCGGTCGTATCGCGCCGCCTCCTTCAGGCCCGCCACCAGTTCACGCCGATCACAGCACTTCCTGATGCCGACGCTCGAGCCGAGATTCGCCGGCTTCGT
>CAZQXX010000225.1:0-4768 GCA_964597105.1 uncultured Anaerolineales bacterium | reverse complement strand
GAGCTGGGCAATCACGGCATCGACAGCATGGCTCGCTATCTGCACCACTTCGCCCCAGGGGAGATCTCGGGTATACTCGCCATCAGCCAGCGCCTTGTCGAGCGCTACATTGCAATTGTTCATGAACACCATCCGGGGATCATCGCTGACAATCCCCACTTGCCGGGAGCAGCTGTATGATCCTCCCGCCTGCACCCCTTTGGGGTCATATGACCTAAATCACGATCCGGCTGGAGCTATGGTGGTCGGGGTCGGCGGGCCTGACGATCCGGCTCGAGCTACAGGATTGATGTCGCCGGAGCTGAGGATCCGGGTGGAGCCAGGGTAATCGGTGTAGCTATGGTTCTTGGGGTGGACGGGCTTGGGCGGCTTCCAGCAGCGAGCGGCCGATTCGCACCGCCCGTTCGGGGTCCGTGGCGTGCTCCAGGAGGACGGCGACCGCGTAGTGCCCCTCGCTGCGCCGCGGCGTCACCCCCAGGAACCAGGCGTGGGGAGGGGCTTCACCCGCGACCGCCACGCCCCAATGGCCGGGCAAGCCTTGCCCAGACACGCCCTCCCAGCGCCGCCAGGCCGCCAGCAACTCCCGGGCCTCGGCCGGAGCGATGACCCGCTGAGCCTCCCCGGCCAGCACGGTCTCCTGCCACTCGCCGCCCGGAGCCTGGACCCGCAGGGTGAGCCGGGGCGC
Organism: uncultured Anaerolineales bacterium; assembly: GCA_964597105.1. Lineage (GTDB taxonomy): Bacteria > Chloroflexota > Anaerolineae > B4-G1 > B4-G1 > SKLM01. The sequence goes on along the minus strand of CAZQXX010000225.1, from coordinate 4,083 downwards.
CGGCATGGTCCCGTCGTTCGCCAGCGTGGCCGCCGTGAGCGCCATATGGAGCGGCGAGACGAGCAGGGCCCCCTGCCCCCTAGCCTCGTCCCGGCTGGAGATGATCGCATCGGCGGTCCAGTCGGCCGCCTCGGTGGTGATCGTCAGGGTCGGCGGGGTGGTCAGCTGCCAGCGCTCGACCGCATCCGCCAGCCCATCCTTCCCCAGACTCTGTCCGAGGAGCCCGATCGGGGCCGGACATGCCGCCGCGTAGGCGTTGGCGAGGATGTCGGGCCCAAAGGGCGCAACGGCGCACCCGACCCGAGTGCCGTCGATCTGAACCTCCCGCGCGATGTCTCCGACAACCTCCTCCGTCAGATCCCCCACGAGCCCAGTATGGAGGGCCTCCGCCACCACGACTGTCTGGAGGGCGCTCCCCGGCTGGTACAGCCCCTGCGTGGCCCGGTTCACCAGCGGCGCCGCCGGGTCCTCGCGCAGCTCCTCCCACCGGTCCCCGAGTCTCGCGGGGTCGAACGTGGGCGCCGAGGCCATGGCGAGCACGTCCCCCGTCTCCACGTCTAGAAGCACCGCCGCGCCCATCTCCTCGCCGAAGGCATCCTGGGCCTGCTCCTGCAACTCGGCATCGAGGGTCAGCTGGACGGTCCCGCCGCGCGGCGGCCGATGGAGCAGATCGGCCCAGGCCTCCTCCCACGCCGAGCGCCCCTCCTCGCCACGCAGCACGTCGTCGAAGGCCGCCTCCACGCCGCCGGTCCCGTACCGCAAACTGGCGTACCCCACCACGGGCGCCGCCTCCGGCACGGGATAGGTACGCGTGACGCGCCGGGCGTCGTCGATGCTGGTTCCGGCCAGCGTCCTCCCCTCCCGGTCGAGCACGCGCCCCCGCACGATGCGCTGTTCGTAGACCACGTCACGTAGGTCGTCCCCGCGGGCCGCCAGCCAGTCCGCCCGGATGACGGTCCAGTAACCGCACGCCAGGGCGAGGACCATCAACCCGACGGCAAGGACCCCGGCCAGACGAACGATCGGCGCCCGATCCGCCGAGACCGCCCGGGCGGCGCTTCCGGCGGACTCCGCGTTATCGGTCACCCGGAGCAGGAGACCGAGCGTGATGAACGTGCAGAGAAGCGACGAGCCGCCGTAGGAGAGGAAGGGGAGCGTCACACCAGCGATGGGCGCCAGCTTGACGTTCGCGGCCATGATCACCCAGGCCTGGATGACGAGCCCGGCGGTCAGCCCGGCCGCCAGGAACCGCTCGAAGGGGCGGCGGGCCCGCACGGCGGCGCGGAACCCCCGCAGCAGAAACAGGCCATAGAGCGCGATCACGGCCAGGAGGCCCACCAGGCCGAACGACTCTCCGATGGCGGCGAAGGTGAAATCGGTGTGGACGGCAGGGATGAACGTGGGCCGGCCCAGGCCCAGCCCCTCCCCGAGGATCCCTCCCGCCCCAAAGGCGAGGAGCGACTGGACGATCTGGAACGCCCAGTCGGCGGCCCCCTCCCACGGGCTTAGCCAGGCATCGACCCGCAGCGCCAGCCGGGTCGAGCCGACGTAGGCCGCCACGCCCGCCGCTCCGAACAGGATCAGGCCCGCCGCCACGTAGCCCCACTTGCCCGTCGCCAGGTAGAGCATCGCGAGGAATGTGAAGAAGAAGAGCATGGCCGCACCCAGGTCCTGCTGCGCCGCCAGGAGGAGCACCGTCAGCCCGAACATGGTCAGCAGCGGGCCCACGTAGGCGAGAGGCGGCAGGCGGAACGGGCCAACGTCCCACGTCTCCGACACGAGCAGCCGCCGCCGTCCGGCCAAATAGGAGGCCAGGTAGACGACCATCAGCATCTTGAGTGGCTCCGACGGCTGGAAGTAGGCGCCGCCGACGCCCAGCCACAGGCGCGGCCCGGCGCCCGACGGGTTGACACCGAGGATCAGCGTGGTAGCCAGGAGCCCGAGCCCCACGGCGAGCCACGTGTACTTGTAGCGCCAAAGCCAGCGCAGGTCGGCCCCCAGCCGCGTGACCACCAGCATGGCGAACGTGGCGATCATCAGCCAGGTCGCCTGCCGCGGCAGGAAGCCGGGCGCCACCCGCCCCACGATCAGCAGGCCCCAGCCGCTCAACAGGGCCGCCGCCGGCAGGAGGAACGGATCCCGTCCCGGCAGCCGCCGCAGTGCCACGTGGGCTGTCACGAAGGAGAGGACGAAGGAGCCCAGGACAGCTGCCATATGAGCCAGGGTAAAGGGTGCATAGGCGAGATGGAGCGCGACTGTCCCGACGACGACGAAGGCGGCGGCGACGAGAAGAAGCGCCCGCTCGCGACGCTCGGCCCCCATCCCCACTGCGATCGACCGCGTCCCCTCGGTGGCTCGTGACGTCACGCCAGCGCCTCTCCGCGCGGCACCCAGACCCACTGCCTCAGCTCTATGCCCATCCGGTCTTCCATCCGCTCCCGCATCTCAGCCGCCTTAGTCGAGGTACTTACCGACGATCGGGGCCAGGTTCTCTTTCGTCTCCTCCGGGATCGCGTCCCGGTCGGTGATGATGGCCGTCGACAGCGCCTCACCGCACTCACACCCTCGCTCGAGGTCGGCCAGCTGCGGAACCAGGGCCCGAATCGCCGCCTCGGCGAGGGCCGTGTTCTGCTGGAGGACCCGGATCACGGCCTCGACGGTCACCTCCTCCTCCGTCTCGTGCCAGACGTCGTAGTCGGTGACGTGGGCCATGACCGCATAGCAGATCTCCGCCTCCCGGGCCAGGAACGCCTCGGGGCTCGTGGTCATGCCGATGATGTCCATCCCCCAGGTCCGGTAGGTGAGGCTCTCCCCCTTGGTGCTGAACCGCGGGCCCTCGATGGTGATGAAGCGACCGTGTGGGTGAACCGTCCCCCCGGCTGCCTCCACCGCCTCCCCCACGAGGGTCGACAGGCGCGGGCAGAAGGGCCGGGCCGTGCCGATGTGAGCGACGAGGCCGTCGCCGAAGAAGGTGAGCTCCCGCTTCTTCGTGAAGTCGAAGAGCTGCTCCGGAATCACGATCTCGCCCGGGTGTATCTGCTCCCGCAGCGACCCGCAGGCGCTCACGGCGATAATCTGCTCAACGCCAAGGCGCTTGAGGGCGAAGATGTTGGCCCGGTAGTTGACCTCCGTCGGCATCAGCCGGTGCCCCCGCCCGTGGCGGGCCAGGAACGCAACCGGCACGCCGTCGAGGGTGCCGGTGATCACGGCGTCGGACGGCTCGCCGAAGGGGGTGCTCACCGCCCGCTCCTCGACGTTGGCCAGCCCCTCCATACGGTACAGGCCGCTCCCTCCGATGATGCCGATGCGGATGGGGGATCCAGGGTTACGAACACCAGGTGCTGTGTCAGCTGTCATAGAAGATCTCCTTTGGTCGCAAAGAGCTATGTCAACGATCCGGACGCATAGGTTCGGTGATTGGACGAGAACGGCTGTCCAGGCGGCAGGAGAGAAGCATGCAGACCATGCGGGGCGGGAGCTAGCGCCGGTACAGGCCGTGCTCCAGTACGTACTCTCTGACCGACCCGGGGACCAGATACCGGATCGGGAGGCCCTCCCGCACCCGACGCCGCAGGTCCGTGCCCGAGATCTCCAGATAGGGGGCGTCGAGCCAGGTCAATCGCTCCCGGACGCCCGGCAGATGCTCCTCGAGCTCAGCCAGGTCCGCCTCCCACCCCGGTCGCCGCATGACGGCCAGATGCGCCTGTTCCACGATGCCGGCCGGATCCCACCAGCTGAGAAACTGAGTCAGGCTGTCCCCACCCATCACGAAATAGAAAGCTGCCTCCGGATAGGCCTCCCCCAGAATGGCGAGCATGTCGACGGTGAAGTGGGGCCCGGGGCGCTCGAGATCGACCTGCGAGAGCGCGAACGCGCCGTTATCCGCCACGATCGCCTCCACCATGGCCACCCGGTGGCGCGCGGGCGTGATCGGCTCCTCCGGCTTGTGAGGCGGCTGCGCGGCCGGTGCGAAGAGGACCGTGCCGAGATCGAGCTGGACCCGCGCGTTCTCGGCAAGGACCAGGTGCCCGTAATGGGGCGGGTCGAAGGTGCCGCCGATGATGCCCAGCCGTTCAGCCGGGG
>CAZQXX010000224.1:0-4814 GCA_964597105.1 uncultured Anaerolineales bacterium | reverse complement strand
CTCTCCGCTGCCGGCGGGAGAGCGACAGCGCTGCGTGCGGCTGTCTCAGGTCGGCCCCCCACCACGCTTCGGTAGTGTCGATGATATCACCCCATCGCCCGGGGCGCATCGGTCATACGATCGATTCTACCCACGACAAAAGGATGGTCCGCGCGTAAGCATCCATGCGACAAATGGTGTACCCGGGCAAACAAGTTTGACACGCCATCTGAGCGATCATATAATGGGACCACCAAGGCAAGGGAGAGACAACAAGGAGGGTATCATGAAAGGGTTCTTCGATTTCGTCGCCGGACCTGCGGGACGCCTCATCCGCATCGTCGCCGGCCTGGCCCTCATCATCATCGGCCTGTGGCTCGTTGGGGGAGCAGGTGGTTGGATCCTGGCCATCGTCGGGCTCGCCCCCCTGCTGGCGGGTGTCTTCGACTTCTGCATCTTCGCGCCCCTCTTCGGCCTCCCCTTCGTCGGTCCCCGTCTGCGCGAGAGGCTGGAGGAGGAGTCGAGGTAAGCTCGGATCCTCCGTCGGCACACGTACGTCGAGGCTGTGCTCGTGAATTGAGGCGGAGGCCCGCGGAGAACAACACCCCCCGCCCACAAGAGCTCACTCTGTGTGGCGGGGGGTCGGAGCTGAAAAGCAGACGCGCTACTCGACAGGCACCAGGTCGACGCTGATGTCGGTGTAGTAGAGCGTCGTCCTCCCCTCGAAGCCGGAGTCGGTGCCGACGAAGATCCACAGGTTACCCTCGTCGTCGCTGGTCATCTCCAGGGGGTCGTCCGCGTTGTCGAGGGTCTTCAGCTCGTAGACGTCGAACTCCTCAGACTCCTCTTTGGCCACGTCACCGATGCGGATGGCGTGCTCTCCATCGTCATTCTGACGCCCTTTGTCGACGTTCATGACCAAGTAGGGGGTGCCCGCCTCATCCTCTTCCACCGGCTTAGGCTCCACAGGAGCGGCTCCCACCTTCACCCACACAGCCTCACCCGGGGGGCCGCCGATGCCGACGGCTCCGGCGGGAGCGTCGGTGGCGAACGTAACCTCGAACCTGACGCGATACGTGGTATCCGGCGCGATGCCGTCGTCGGCGGTGAGCCCTTTCTTGACGAACATGAAGAGATCGTCACTGGCGTTCTGGCCGCCGATCATAAGCGCCGGGCCCTCGCCCACCTCCTCGGGCCGCTCGATGTGCTCGAATCGCAGGTCATAGAGTTCCTCATCGTAGTCGACCGGCAGATCCGTGAAGTCCCCGGTCCACCCATAGGCGCTCTCTGAGAAGTCGTACTCGAAGCTCAACTCATCGCCCCCCGCGCCGTTGCCCGGGCCACCGCACGCCGTGAATGCGACCAACAGGGCCGCGAACAAGACCAGACTGACTGTCCATCTCTCTCTCATGCCATCTACCTCCGTATCCCCTCTATGGTATATCGCTAATTCCGGGGAATCGTCCCCCGTGTCACCTACTAGACGATGCGAACGGCCGTCTTGTTCCAGTGATGCCCATCGGAACACCCACCCTATGCGCCGCCAACAGGGCGTGTGGCCGTCGCTATCGCGACCGTCAGGCGGACGAATGGTGTCGCCCACCCCGCGTCAAACCGTGCCGACGTCCCCGGCATCTCCGCGCGGGAGCCGCCCCGAGGAGCCACTAAAGCCCCTGCCACGCCGGCGCGATCGTACCGAGGGCCGACGGCTGAAAGAGCTCAACGGGCGATTTATCCGCCCTCTCCCGGGCATAGCGGTCCAGGGCCAGGTTGAGTACCTCATTGATCAGATCGGCGTAGGCCATGCCCTCCGCCCGCGCCATGATGCACAGATCGCTCACCCGCGGGTTCAGCCCCGGCAGGGTGTTGATCTCCAGGAGCTGGGGCCGGCCGATCTCGTCCAGGCGGAAGTCGACGCGTCCCACGTCGAGGGCTCCGACGGCCTCGAACGCCTCGACGGCCAGGCGCTTGAGCTCCCTCTCCAACTCGGCCGGCACGTCGGCCGGGCAGAGATAGAGGGGCGCCCCCTCCTCGCCGGGGTCGTACGACTTGGCAGCGGCGTTATAGACGCCCTGCCCCGCACTAACGGCGGCATCGATCTCCAGCACGGGGAAGAGGTGGAAACCGCGGTAATCGTAGAGACCGCCCCGCCCGTTATGGCCCGCCATCCCCCGGTCGCGGTCCGACAGTCGAGCGTTCCCGATGAGACCGACGGTGAACTCCCTCCCGGGGAGGTAGCGCTCGACGAGGGCCGGCTGGCGGTACGTGCGGATCACCCAGCGGACCTGCTGGTGCAGCGCGGCCTCATCACGAACCACCGAATCGTCGCTGATGCCCATCCCGGTCCCCTCGTGGAGCGGCTTGACGAAGAGAGGGAAAGCCAGCGGGGGCGCGACCGCTTCGTCGCCCCGACGGAAGACCTGGAAGGGCGGCGTCGGCAGCCCTGCGTCGCGCCAGACGCGCTTCGTCATCGCCTTATCGAGGGAGATGGCGTGGGCGAGCACCTTCGAGCCGGTGTAGGGGATGCCCAGCATCTCCAGAAGGGCTGGCACGTGCGACTCCCGGGCGTCGCCGCGAAGCCCCTCAGCGGTGTTGAAGCAGATGTCGGGCGCGACCTGGCGCATCGTATCGAGGAGCATCTCGTCCGCCTCCAGGCGCACCACCTCGTGCCCGCCGGCGAGCAGGGCCCCTTCGAGCGCCTCTGTCGTCTCTATGGAGTCGTACTCGGCCAGCGCGTCGGCCGGCGCATCCGGTGCGACGGAGACGTTTCGCTTCAGGTTGCATACCAGTGCTACACGAAGTCTCGCTGCCATCTCTAACCCCTCCGATAACCGAGGCCATCAGCGCGTTCACGGAGGCCGCCCGCTGGCGTCGCAACCACAGGCGCCTGGCGAGGCACATCGTTCTGACGCTCCGCCGGCCCACTTTCCTCGACACAGCCGACGTCAACGGCGCCCGGCTCGCGCCTATGCACGGCACGCCACCCCTCCGGCGCGATCGTGTGTGCCTGTCCGGCCAGCAAGCCAGCTACCCCTTCCTGGGCCCCCTCGCCCCTCTGAGACCGGCAGTAGGCGCACGCGGCGGAGTCGTGGGGCCGGTAGTCCGCGGGCTGGGCGTAGGTGCTCATCAGGCCCTCGTAGTTGCGCACCACCACCTGGCTGTCCGACATGCTGAGCAGATAGGTGGGCAGCACGGGCACCTTCCCTCCCCCCTCGGGGGCGTCGATGACGAAGGTCGGGACGGCGAACCCGGAGGTGTGACCCCGCAGCGCCTCCATCACCTCAATGCCCTTCGCCACCGGCGTGCGGAAGTGACCGGCGCCCTCCACCAGGTCGCACTGGTACACATAGTACGGTCGCACGCGATTCCTCACCAGCGCGTGCACCAGCGCCAGCATCACGTTTGGGCAGTCGTTGATACCCGCCAGGAGCACCGTCTGGCTGCCCAGCGGGATCCCCGCGTCGGCCAGGCGGGCGAGGGCCCCCTCTACCTCCGGGGTGATCTCCCGTGGATGGCTGACGTTGACGTTCATCCACAGCGGATGGTACCGCCGCAGCATGGCGACCAGATCCCCGGTGACCCGCTGCGGCAGGAAGATGGGTACCCGGGAGCCAATGCGGATGACCTCCACGTGAGGGATCGCCCGAAGGCGTCTGAGCAGATCCTCCAGGACGCGCGGCGCCATCATCAGGGGATCGCCGCCGGATAGGAGCACGTCCCGAACCTGGGGCGTGGACGCGACGTAGGCCAGCTGGCGGTCGTAGGCATCGGCACTGAACTGGGCGTGGGTGTCGCCCACGATGCGGCTGCGGGTACAGAAACGGCAATAGCCGGCGCACTGGGTGGTGACGAGCATGAGCACCCGATCGGGGTACCGATGCACCAGTCCGGGTACAGGAGAGTGGACGTCCTCGGCCAGAGAGTCGACCCGGTCCGCCTCGGTCACCACCATCTCCTGAGCCGTGGGAATGATCTGGCGACGAATCGGGCATGCCGGATCCCGGGGGTCCATCAGGCTGGCGAAATAGAGGGTGACGGCGACGCGGAGGTGCCCGGGACCGGAAAGGCCAGCCTCCAAAAGGCCAGCTTCCTCCTCGGGCGTGAGGTCGATCACGGAGGCGAGATCACTAGCGGTGGTGAAGCGGTGGGACAACTGCCAGTGCCAGTCGTTCCACCGCTCGAACGGCACGTCCTCCCACGGGTGAGGGGGCTTCCCATCGCCACGAGCCCCCTGAGATCCCGACGTTGAATCGTCATTCTCCTTCATGAGTTGTCGTTCCTCCATAACTGAACGAATAAGGGGACCTCCGGCTCTGCGCCGGATCGGTCCCCCCACCTGTCACCTCGACGCCCTTCGTCCTCCATACGAACGGAGACGTCGAGGTCAGTCGCCTTCGACCCAGGAGCGTCGTACGCGATCAATCGCTCGCCGTTCGGCTACCCCCCGTTACCGTCACCTCCGGCAGACCCGGGCCACTCTTTGTGGACGCACATCCACGGGCCTGCTATCCATGCTACCACCTTCGCAACCCCTATGCATCGGTCACAAGATGGACGTCTCCCAGGACAAAAGTCGTCTTTGGAGCACACCGCGCTACATCAAATGACGCAGGATGGTGGTGGGAGTCTGCTCCGGACAAGCCGTCACCGAGAGATCACGTCCTCAGGCCTATCATCAATCGCAGACCGAGATGACCTCTGCGTGGCAGCAATGGGAGTCCTTCACAGGTGATGTGTAACTCCGGCGAACATCCTCGATCCGAGGACGCGCCCACATTCACAAGTAATGGAGGCTTCGCGCCTATCGCTCGGACAGCAGCTGTTCCACCGTCTGG
>CAZQXX010000223.1:0-4821 GCA_964597105.1 uncultured Anaerolineales bacterium | reverse complement strand
GTCTTCGGGGTGATCTCTGTTGGGGATGGTGAGGCTAGGCTGCGTCGACGTCTGTGTCTTGCTCTTCGATTTCGTTTTCCTTGCCCGAAAGCCCCTCGCGGAACTCGCGGATGCCTTGGCCCAGTTCGCGGCCAATCTTGGATACCCGCCCCACGCCGAAGACAAGCAACACAATCACGAGGACAAGGATGAGTTCCCCGGTGCCAAGCTGTCCAAACATGTCATTCCTCCTTATTGATCCAACCCAGAACGGATTATAGCACGCCTCTCACATGACTACAACCCGCCCGATGTCTGATTCGTCAAGCTGAACAGGATGTTGCATGCCCCCCGGAATCTCCGGCCCAGGGTGGTACCATCGGGTCATTCTTCTTGCTTGGTCGAGGTCACGCGTCCGTATTGCACTTGCCCTAATCCATCGAAGATGCTAGACTACCAAAAGCTTCAAGGAGGGATTGATGACAGCGCAAGCACTATATCGGAAATGGCGACCGCGGACCTTCGAAGAAATCGTGGGGCAGGAGCATGTCGTCCGAACCTTGCGGAACGCGCTCCTCTCTGGACGCATTCATCATGCATACCTCTTCGCTGGGCCTCGGGGTACGGGTAAGACGACCACGGCGCGTTTACTGGCCAAAGCCGTGAATTGCCTGGCTCCCAAAGAGGAGCGCCCCTGCAACGAATGCGAGATCTGCGTTGCGGTGAATGAGGGACGATTGCTCGATCTCATCGAGATTGATGCGGCTTCAAACACCGGCGTCGACGACGTGCGCGAGCTGAGAGAGCGGGTTGGCTTTCGGCCTAATGAGGCACGTTTCAAGGTCTACGTGATCGACGAGGTCCATATGCTCTCTAACGCTGCGTTCAACGCGTTGCTCAAGACGTTGGAAGAGCCGCCCCAGCACGCGATTTTCGTTCTGGCTACGACCGAGGCGCAGAAGATCCTGCCCACCGTGTTATCCCGGTGTCAACGATTCGACTTCCACCGCATCTCTGTTGGTGACATCGTCGATCGGCTGGAGAAGCTCGCCGAGCGAGAGAATCTCCGATTTGAGCCACAGGCCCTGGAGCTCATCGCCCATCAGGCGACTGGCAGCATGCGAGATGCTGAGAGTCTGCTCGACCAGCTTGCTTCGTATGATGATGGGGAGATAACCGTCGAGCAGATGCGTGCCGCTCTGGGGATCGGTGCCAATGAGACCGTGATGCAGATCACGGAGGCGCTAGCTGGAGGAGGCATGGCGGAGGGCCTCAGTGCGATCAACGGGGCTGTGGAAGAAGGCACGGATCCGCGTCAATTCGCCCGCCAGATGGTGGAACACTTACGGTCCTTGTTGCTCCTGAAGCTGGAGTCCGGGGTCGTGCGGGGCCACGTCTCTGAGGAGATGTTTCCCCTGTTGCAGGATCAAGCGGCGGCTTTCTCGCGCCGACAGCTGGTCAGGGCAGTGCACCTCTTCAGTCGAGCAGCTCGGGAGGCGAAGGGTGGCTGGCAGCCTCAGCTGCCGTTGGAGATGGCTTTCATAGAGGCGATACTGCCGCTGGATTCGCGGGCGGAGGGAGGCGGGGAGGATGCCCCAGCTGAGGCTTCGAGGTCGTCGCAGCCCCGACAACGACCAGCTGCATCCAGGAAGAGATCCTCTAATCCTACCCCGAGACCGAAGCGGTCGCGCTCCCAACCAGAGAAGGACGACGATCCCGATGAGTCTGAGAAGACATCTGGCTCTGATGGTGTTCGAGAGGCAGTTCCACCCCACAGCGTGGATGGGGCCGGAGATGGTCCCTTGACCCCCCAACAGGTGAGTGACCAGTGGCCCCGCTTTCTCGACGGGCTTCGTCCTCGTGACTTATCGCTTGAGGCGCTGATGCGCTCTTGCGAGCCAGTCGCTGTCGAGGATGATGTCGTGGTCTTGAGCTTCTCGCACAAGTTTCATCGGAGCAAAGTTGAAGAGGATAAGAAGCGGCATATTGTGGAAGACGTGCTCAGTGATCTCTTCGGTCGTGAACTGCACGTGCGTTGCGTGATGAACATGGATCGTGACCCTGGCGCGGAAGAAGAGGATATTCAGCGATCCGATGGTGAGAGTGGATCCAGAGCTCAAGACGTTTCCGAGGATCCGGTAGTGCAGATGGCTGTGGATGAACTGGGGGCAGAGGTCGTCGGTTGATGGGTCTCGCCCTACGTTTGTCTGCGCTCTTGGACGATTCACGTGAGCACGTTCATATGACCAAGGCGGACTGAACGAGGAGGCCGGCAAGTACAGAAGTCCAGTCATCTGAGAGTTGTATGATCTGGTGGCTGCGATAGTATTGATAGAGATGAGAGACGTTGAGGAGGTTGTGGTGGGCAAGAGACGAGGTAGGAGTGTGAATCCCTTTGACTCGCAGAAGAGCAAGTCGAGAGGTGGATCGCGATCGGGAGGGGGCTCCAGCAAGATGCTCCAGCAGCTTCAAGGGCTTCAGCAGGAGATGCTTGAGGCCCAGGAGGAGATCGCTGAAGAGACATTTACCGCCACGGCCGGCGGCGGGATCATCACTGCGGTGGTTACTGGCGACCGCCGGCTGAAGGAGATAGCGATCGAGCCGGAGGTGGTGGATCCGGATGACGTCGAGATGCTACAGGACTTGGTTGTCGTCGCTGTCAACAAAGCCATGGAGAAGATCGACGAGGCGACCAGCGAGCGAATGGCTGACTTCACTGCTGGCCTTGGCGGCATCCAAGACCTGCTTTAGGTGAATTGTGGTACAGACAGCGTCCTCATCAGTTCCCCCTTCGGTGACGAGGCTCATTGAGGAGCTCTCCGAATTGCCGGGGGTCGGCCGGAAGACCGCCGCGCGGCTGACGTATTTCTTGCTGCGTGGTAGATCTGACCTGGCTGTGCGTCTGTCTGAAGCGCTCAGGGATCTCAGCGAGCGTACGCGTTTTTGTTCCGTCTGCTACAATATCACGGAGGACGATCCGTGTCCCGTCTGCGCAGATGACACACGGGACCGCGCGACCATATGCGTGGTTGAGGAGCCTCTCGATGTGTTGGCTATCGAGGAGGCCGGGGTGTATGAAGGCGTCTATCATGTGCTGCACGGCGTGCTCGCCCCCTCACAGGGGATGTTTGCTGAGGATCTGCGTATTGGCGAGCTGATCGCGCGTGTTCAAGATGGGGAGGTAGAAGAGCTCATCCTCGCCACCAATCCTACCAGCGAAGGTGACTGGACGGCCTCATACCTACTGAGTCGGCTCCAGTCGTTTGATGTCCGCGTGACACGCCTGGGGCGTGGGCTCCCAATGGGCGGCGATCTCGAGTACGCGGACGCGGTGACTCTCACTCGCGCGTTGCAGCGCCGAGAGCAAGTCTAGGTGTCTCCTCAGTTCGTTCGCTGGTAAGGGTCTAGCGTCATAGCCGCACATCTCTGACAGCCCTGCAGATGTCTGGTTGCCCCTCAACATCGTTCGTCTTGTTCAGATCCTTGCCTTGATCGCGTAGCGTCGGCTACGGGTCACGGCAGCCAGTCTGGCTTGGTGCCGCGTGGCGCTCCGCAAGACGGGCACTGAACGATACCTTCCTCAGCCTGGCTATACGCGCGACCACACCACTCGCAGTGCGTCCAGGCTTGCTCGGCGGCCTCGCGCTTCCGTTCAGCGGTCTGTCTCTTGCGACGTTCCTTCAGGTAGGCCTCCTCGGCAGCCGTCCCCACCCGATCGATCACGGCCCAGACGCGCTTTGGGAGGCTCAGGTCTTGAATGTCCTCAACGACATCCTCAATATCTTCCAAGAGGTCGTGAGCGGTGTGTAGCACACTGCCCAGCCCGCGCTCTCGGAGAAGTAGGCCGCTACTGGTTCGCAGAGCGGTCTTGCCGAGGGAGCTGACCGCTCCCCGCTTTGCATCCTGACTGAGATCGCTCACTGCTACTCCCAGCGTTTCTTCGCTCTCCACCAGCGTTACGGCAAGGGCTGGGAAGAACCGGTGATGCGGTTCTTGCCTCTGCAGGATGTTGACCGTCATCGTATCCTCTGCCCTGCTGACTGCGACCTGGGTGTCGCCACTCTCGAGCTCTGACTCCAATGCGCTGACGATGGTTGACGCCCTACAGCCCTCAAAGGTCACCGGATTGGCGTGGCCGGAGACAAAGGTGCCCAGGACGCCAGCGCCAAAGCCAAGCTCAGTCAGGATGTCGTCGGCTGAGGATGACTCGGACTTCGAGACGGGCGCGGGTTCGTATGAGAACCCTTCGTCCAGCCGCTTGCGTTCGTGGGCCAACCATTCTTCCAGGCTCTGTTTCTCTTCCTTCACTCGCCTTCTCCTTTGGCATAAGGCGACGGGAGACACGAACAGGGTCTCATCGATGTTCGCACCCGACCATCACCGCGCCGAGACAGAATCGGGGAGCTCCTGGAATTCTAGCACATCTTCCGCGGCTGACCAGACCCGGATTGACCTCCGGGCTAGGTGGGACCATACTGGGACTGCGCCAGTCGCCAAGCCTGCCGGGTCGAGTTTGTTCGCGGGTCGCCTCGATGACTCTCGTCTACTTCGCTGTTGCCTGGACTGCCGGCATTCTGCTTGCCAATGCGGTCGCGATCCCTTGGCAGGTGCTACCTCTGCTTGGTCTCTCCTCATTGCTGGGCCTGGTCCTCTGGGGTGATGAACGACCTGTTCAGCTTGGGGCGGTGTGCGTGTTAGCCTTCGCCCTCGGTGCGGGCCGATTCCTCCTGGCTGTGCCGCGCGACCATGAGAGGGCGTTGGACGCGTACAACGGTGTCGGATGGGTGACGCTCGAAGGCCTCGTGATCGATGAGCCGGACGAGCGTGATACCTACACCAACC
>CAZQXX010000222.1:0-4825 GCA_964597105.1 uncultured Anaerolineales bacterium | reverse complement strand
GACATGGATGGCGACGAGGTGGAGGAGCTGGCGCATCGAGTCAGCTTCGAGACCGGGCATCCGCTGCCCATCCTCGGGAAGATGAAGCTGTATGACGGCAAGACGGGCGAGCCGTTTGATGAGCCGGTCACGGTTGGGTTCAGGCCGATCATGAAGCTGCACCACCTGGTCGAGGACAAGGCGCACGCCCGATCCACCGGCCCCTACAGCCTCGTGACCCAGCAGCCGCTGGGAGGGAAGGCGCGCTTCGGCGGTCAGCGTTTCGGTGAGATGGAGGTCTGGGCCCTTGAGGCCTACGGCGCTGCCCACTCGCTGCAGGAGATGCTCACCGTGAAATCGGACGATGTCCAGGGCCGCGTGGAGGTCTATGAGTCGATCGTCAAAGGCGAGCCTGTCAAGGAGGTCGGCGTCCCCGCGTCGTTCAAGGTGTTGGTCAAGGAGATGCAGAGCCTTGGGCTCGCCCTTGAGGCCGTGACGCAGGACGGCGAGGTGCTCCACTTCGGGAAGGATGAGGAGGAGACGAGGCCCCCGCGGATTGGGATGGGGCTTCTCGACCTGCGCCGATAGTCCGCTGGGCCGGACGAGGTCGCGGGCTGGCGTCGGTTAGGTGGTGATGGGCGGCGTGGGATTTCGAGACAGGTCCTGGAGCTGAAGCGCCCTCTATTTCAGCGATCCATCGCCGCGATCCAGGTGAACGAAGCGGGGGTTGATGCCTCCGGTCATTGCGACACGGCGCAATCTAGAACGTCCAAGGTCCATTAGATCTGCTTCGTTCACCCGGCGTCAAGCTTGTTTGACTTCTTATGGCTTTATGGTAGAATATGTGCTCGCGGAACGGACAGCAGCCTAATTGCCTGTTGTCCGTAGATTGGAAGCTGGTTGACCAAGGGAGGGCCATCGATACGGGTGGATGGCCTTTTTCTCTGAGTCTGTGAATGGTTTGATTAGTGTATAAGTTGACGGAGGATAGTGGTGCCTACGATTAATCAGTTGGTTCGCAACGGACGCGAGCCCAAGCAAGAGAAGCCGAAAGCGCCGGCGCTTCACTACCGCTTCAATTCTCTGAAGCAGCAGCGGACGAAGCAGCCCGGCGGCGCGCCTCAGAAGCGTGGTGTGTGCACTCAGGTGCGCACAATGACGCCCAAGAAGCCGAACTCGGCGTTGCGAAAGATCGCCCGCGTGCGACTGACCAACGGCATCGAGGTGACGGCTTACATTCCGGGGGAGGGCCACTCGCTGCAGGAGCATTCGGTCGTCCTGGTTCGTGGCGGTCGCGTCAAGGACCTACCTGGCGTTCGCTACCACATCGTCCGCGGCGTTTTGGACTCGCAGGGTGTGGAAGGGCGCGAGCAGCAGCGCTCCAAGTACGGCGCCAAGAAGACTGAGTAGGTGGAGGGTAGATAATGCCTCGGAAATACACACCGCCCAAGCAAGAAACGCAGCCAGACATTCGCTACAACAGCATGCTGGTCTCCCATTTCATCAACAGACTCATGATGGGGGGGAAGAAGAGCGTCGCGCAGCAGATTATGTACGAGACGCTCGACCGCATGGGTGAGCGAATGGGCAAACCTCCATTGGAGGTTCTGGAGAAGGCTGTGGGCAACGTCAGGCCTGCGCTGGAGGTCAAGGCCCGGCGCGTGGGTGGATCCACCTATCAGATTCCGGTGGAGGTGCCCAGGAACCGGCAGGCCAGCCTGGCCATGCGATGGTTGCTGGAGGCGGCGCGGAATCGTCCCGGTCGTTCGATGGCAGAGAAGCTTGCTGCCGAGCTGATGGACGCGGCGAACGAGACGGGCTCAGCATACCGTAAGAAGGAAGAGATGCACAGGATGGCTCAGGCCAACAGGGCCTTTGCCCACTACCGCTGGTAGCGCGTGCATCTGGCAGAACTTAGTACATTTACAAGATCGCGCGGTCAGTGAATGAATGAAGTCTCTATTCTGGGAAGCAAGCGATGGCAAAACGACATTCACTGAACCGCCTTCGAAATATCGGTATTATCGCCCACATTGACGCGGGCAAGACGACCACGACCGAGCGGATCCTCTTCTACACGGGCCGTACTCATCGTATGGGCAGCGTGGATGAGGGGACGACGGTCACCGACTGGATGGCCCAGGAGCGGGAGAGAGGCATCACCATCACAGCGGCTGCTGTGACCTGTTTCTGGAAAGACCATCAGATCAACATCGTCGACACGCCCGGCCACATCGACTTCACGGCCGAGGTTCAGCGCAGCTTGAGAGTGTTGGATGGCGGCGTCGTCGTTTTCGATGGGATGGCGGGCGTGGAGCCCCAGTCGGAGACGGTCTGGCGCCAGGCGCAGAAGTTCGGAGTCCCGTTGGTCGCGTTCATCAATAAGATGGATCGCATGGGCGCCGACTTCTCTCGCGCGCTGGACACGATCCGGGAGCGCCTCGTCTCCAATCCCGTCGCCATTCAGTGGCCCATCGGCCGCGAGGAGGATTTCCGCGGCGTCGTGGATCTCCTCGAGATGCAGGGCATCGTCTGGTCGGATGAACTGAGTGCCCGTCCGGAGACGGTGGAGATTCCACCGGAGCTGGAGGACGTGGTCCTTGATGCCCGGGAGCAAGCCGTAGAGCAGATCGTTGAGACCGACGATGAGCTGATGATGCTCTATTTGGAGGGAGAGGAGCTATCACCTGCCCAGCTGAAGAAGGCCTTGCGGCAGGCGACCCTCTCCGGGAAGCTCCAGCCCGTGTTGTGCGGCTCAGCGCTGCGCAACAAGGGCATTCAGCCGTTGCTGGACGCCGTGGTGGACTACCTGCCGTCTCCGCTCGACGTTCCACCGGTGGAGGGAGTAAACCCTTACACGGACAAGGTGGAGACCCGCCCGGCGGATGCGGACGCTCCTATGGCGGCTCTGGTCTTTAAGATCGCCACCGACCCTTACGTCGGCCGGCTGGCCTATTTCCGGGTCTATTCTGGCGAGTTAAGAGTCGGAACGCGGGTGACGAATTCCGTCAAGGAGCGGAAGGAGCGCATCAGCAAGCTGGTGCGGATGTTCGCCGACAGGCGGGAGGAGATTGACACCCTCCAGGCGGGGGACATCGGGGCGACGGTGGGGCTGAAACACACCTTCACTGGCGAGACGCTCTGCGATACGAGCGATCCGATTGTCCTGGAGTCGATCACGTTCCCGGCGCCGGTGATCTCCGTAGCTGTCGAGCCGAGATCGGCGGCCGACGAGGAGCGGCTCAACGAGGGGCTCCGACGGCTCGAGGAGGAAGATCCCACGTTCGTCGTCGAGACCGACAAAGACACCGGTCAGACGCTGATCTCCGGAATGGGAGAGTTGCACCTGGAGATTCTGACGGATCGGCTTAAGAGGGAGTTCGGGGTCGAAGGGCGTATCAGTCGCCCTCGCGTGAGCTATCGGGAGACGATCTCGAAGCGCGCAGAGGCTGAGGGGCTGTTCGATCGGGAGACCGGGGGGCGCTCTCATTTCGCCCACGTGAGGCTTGAGGTGGCGCCTGTCCAGTCCGAGGATGGATTCGTCTTCGAGAATACACTGCCCGATGAGGCGCTGCCCGATGAGTTTGTCGACGCCGTTCGTCAGGGTTGTCGCGAGGCGATGGAGAGTGGCGTCCTGGTTGGATATCAGATGGTGGACGTGAAAGTTCGCCTGCTCGACGCCAGGTACCTGGAGGAGTCGGCGTCAGAGCTGGCCTTTAAGGTGGCTGGCACAAAGGCCTTCAGTGAGGCGGTGGGGAGAGCGGAGCCGGTACTCCTCGAGCCGCTGATGGATCTGGAGGTGGTGACACCGGAGGAATATACCGGCGACGTGATGTCAGACCTGAACGCCCGAGGGGCGGAGATAAGGAAGATGTCCTCTCGAGCAGGCGATATTCGTGCGATACGTGCCTCGGTCTCGTTGGCGAAGATGTTCGGGTACGCGACGAGCGTGCGTAGCCTGACGCAGGGACGAGGAATGTTTACAATGGAATTCGAACGTTATGCAGAAGTTGACCAGCGACGTATGGACGCTATTATTGACGGCGGAGGCTGGTAAGCATCATCGGCAAGGAACATCCGAAAAGGAGTGAGAAATGGCAAAGGAAGTATTTGAACGAGAAAAGCCGCATGTGAACGTAGGGACCATTGGTCACATTGACCACGGCAAGACGACGCTCACGGCGGCTATCACCAAGGTTCTTGCCCTCAAGGGCCTGGCTGATTTCAAGCAGTACGACGAGGTGGCGAAGGCCGACGCGAAGATGTTCCGTCGTGACGCGACGAAGATCTTGACGGTGGCTATTGCCCACGTGGAGTACGAGACGGAGAATCGGCACTACGCTCACATCGACTGCCCGGGTCACCGCGACTACATCAAGAACATGATCACCGGTGCGGCGCAGATGGATGGTGCCATTCTCGTTATCTCGGCAGCGGATGGGCCGATGCCCCAGACTCGCGAGCACGTGCTTCTCGCTCGCCAGGTAGACGTGCCGGCGATCGTCGTCTTCCTGAACAAGGCCGACCTGATGGAAGATCCGGAGCTGCTGGAGCTGGTCGAGCTCGAGACGCGAGAGCTGCTCGATGGCTACGGATTCCCTGGGGACGAGGTTCCCATCGTGCGCGGCAGCGCCCTCGACGCGCTGCAGAGCGAGGTCGATGACCCCGATGCGCCTGAGTATCAGCCGATTTGGGAGCTGATGCACGCCATCGATGAGTACATTCCCACGCCAGAGCGAGACGAGGACAAGCCGTTCCTGATGCCCATCGAGGACATCTTCTCCATCAAGGGACGCGGCACGGTCGTTACCGGTCGTGTGACGCGTGGCTCCATGAAGCCGATGAC
>CAZQXX010000221.1:0-4919 GCA_964597105.1 uncultured Anaerolineales bacterium | reverse complement strand
GTGAGGGCGACGGTCAGCGCGGAGTAGAGCTCGAACCCGATCCCTGAGACGACGCCGGACAGCCGGGTCATGATGGCCATCATCACGTAGCCGAAGTAGTAGTAGCTGATGGCAAAGCCATATAGCCAGGGATCGTGCGGCGGGAACTGGGCGCTCTCCAGGGTGGCGTTAAGGAAGGCGATCTCCATGAACTTCTCGCCGCCGCTGGTCATGATCTTGTCCGGCGCGTAAGCGCGCAGCACGGCCCAGGCGCAGAAGGTGATGGCGAAGAGGGCCTCCACCGTCAGGATCAGCCGCCAGCGTTCTCTCACGAAGTCCAAGAGGGCCCTGGCGTCCTCTGTCGAGTGCCGGAGATAGAACCACAAGGAGATAGCCGCGCTCGCTGCCAGCGCGACCAGGATTCCGCCGGTGGTGTTCTTGAGCGCGCCGAGGGATGCCCCGATCCACAGGATGGTGCTCGTCAGGAGCAGCCCGAGGGGCTTGGCGAAGGCGTAGCCGCGGCCGGGCAGCCACTTGAACAGCCGGTAGGCCAGGGGCAGCGCGGCCAGCCCGAGAACCTGGATCAGTATCCACCAGACGAAGACCTGCAACAGGACGATTCTCCCTTCTCTCGTCTCGAGTACGCGACGAGGGATTGTACCACGGCCGGGGAGCTTTGTCATCCGCGCTGCGCCCCCGTCGACGGCGTTGTCACGTTTACGTGCAAGGTGACCGGCACCTCGGTCGAGGCACCAGCAAGAGAAAGCCCCGGTTGTCAGCGGCTTCTCCCCGACGGTGGCATCGTCTTGCCAGGTGCCGGTCACCTCAACGACAGGAATCACCCGACCCGCTGCGAAAGCCCCCTCCCTACCCATCCATCTTGCCCCCTGGGACAGCTGCGCTATACTAGTGCCGGCTTTAAATCCTACGTGTGGATCAGTGGGCGGACAGGAGTCACGATGGACGAAGGGAACGGGACGATCACGGCGGTTCCGGGGATTGAAGTAGGCCACGCAACCGATGCGGAGGGCCTCACCGGCTGCACCGTCGTGCTGTGCCGGGATGGAGCTGTGGGAGGTGTCGATCAGCGGGGTGGCGCGCCGGGGACGCGGGAGACGGACCTGCTGCGGCCGCTCCATATGGTGGAGAAGGTGCACGCCGTCCTGCTGGCCGGAGGATCTGCCTTCGGGCTGGCGGCCGCCGACGGGGTCATGCGCTACCTGGAGGAAAACTGCGTGGGAGTCGAGACGGGCGTGGCCCGGGTGCCGATCGTCCCCGCTGCTATCCTCTTCGACCTGGCCCTGGGCAACCCTGCCGCCCGGCCTGATGGCGCCATGGGCCACGCGGCATGTCTGAATGCCAGCCGGGGTCCCGTGCCCGAGGGGACCGTCGGCGCGGGCACCGGGGCGGCCGTCGGAGCGATCCTCGAGCCGAGCCGGGCGACGAAGTCGGGACTGGGAAGCGCAGCGGTCGCCCTGGCCGGGGGGCTGGTGGTTGGCGCCGTGATGGCGGTCAATGCCTTTGGCGACGTCGTCGATCCCACGACGGGCGAGATCCTGGCCGGAGCGCGGTTGCCGGACAAGGACGTCCCCGCCGATACCCTGGCCATGATGAGAGGCGGCGCGGAAGGAGCCGTCTTTGGGACCGGCTCGCATACGGTGATCGGCGTGGTGGCGACGAACGGGGCGCTCACGAAGGAGGAGGCGAACAAGGTCGCTCAGATGGCGCAGGACGGCGTCGCGCGAACGGTCCGTCCGGCCCACACGATGGTGGATGGAGACACCCTCTTCGCCCTGTCGACGGGAGAGCAAGCGGCGGACGTGAACGTGGTGGGGGCCTACGGGGCCGAGGTAGTCGCGCAGGCCGTGATCCGCGCCGTCAAGTGCGCCACGGGCGCGGGCGGCCTGCCCGCCTACAGTGACGTGCGGGACGGTGTGTCGTGAGGGTGGCACGCATCCTTTTTCTAGTTGGCCTGGTGCTGACAGGCTGTGGGTCGGCGGGCCCCGGGCCCCAGAGGCTGCCGACTCGGGCCTCGACGGCTGAGGCGATCTCGTTCGCGGAGATGTCCGAGGAAGCCACTCCGTTCCCGGTCTCTGCGGAGCAGTATTACGATCGGGGGCTCGTCCTGCGGCGAGCGGGTGACGTGGACGGCGCCCTCCAGCATCTCACCTGGGCCCTTCAGCGAGAGCCGGACGCCCCGCAGGTCTACGTCGCCCGGGGCGCGATCTACCTGGGCCATAGGGAGGCTGAGCTGGCGCTCCAGGACGCCGATGCCGCCCTCGGGATCGAGCCGTCGGCAGACGCTCTCCTGTTGCGGGCGGAGGCATTCCGAATCCTCGGCCGCCACCAGGAGGCGCTCGAGGCCTTCGACCAGGTGCTGGAGATGGACCCGGAACAGCGCGACGAGACCTTCACGTCACGATGGTGGGCCGCCCGGGCCGGCGGCGACGCGGACCGCCTGGGGGCGCTGGCGGCCGAGTACGCGCGCGCTCACCCCGACGATCCCCTTATCGCTTACTACCAGGGCTGGGCCACGCTGGCGTCCGGCGCCTCGATGGACGCTCTCAGGCTTCTCGTCCGGAGCATCAGGGGCGCCGCCGATCCGCCCGCGGTCCTCTGGTACGCGCTGAGCCAGGCCTACGTCGAGGAGGGGGCGTGGAAGCAGGCGGTGACCGCGCTCGAGACCGCGCGTCGACTGCTCGAGGCGGGTGACGAGACGATGGGCTTTCACGCCGAGCGGCCGGTCGCGGAGCTGTTCATCGCCCTCGGAGAGGCCTATTTGGGCGCTGGTCGCTGCGTCGATGCCCGGTCGATGCTTGCCTACGCCGGCTCCATCGGCGCTCCGGCGGCGACCTATATGCCGACGCTGCAGGAGGCGCAGCGCTGCCCGACGCCGACGCCTGCGCCGACCGGATTCCCGTAATCCGAGACGGTGTGAGACGACGAGAAACGAGGGACGTGAAATGGAGACGACGCGTGACGTAGTTGTCGTCGGGGCCGGGCCGGCCGGCGTGTTCGCCGCGCTGGAGCTGAGCGAGCAGGGCGATCTCGACGTCGCGATCCTGGACAAGGGGCCGAACATCGAGCGCCGTCACTGCCCGGCGCGAGAGCCCGGTGGCCGGTGCCAGCACTGCGATCCCTGCGCCATTCTGACAGGCTGGGGCGGCGCCGGGGCGTTCTCGGATGGGAAGCTGACCCTCTCTCCTTCCGTCGGTGGACGCCTGACCGAGATCCTGGGGGCGGAGCGGAGCCGAGAGCTGATCACGCGAGTCGACGAGACCTACGTCAGCTTCGGGGCACAGGGGCCGGTCCACGGCATTCGGAACGACGCCATCGATGCCCTGGAGAAGCGCGCGGCACTCGCGGGGCTCCGTTTCGTCTCAGTGCCCATCCGCCACATGGGCACTGAACGGTGCGTCGAGATCATGCGGGGCATGTACGATGAGCTGGTCGGCCGGGGCGTCGATGTCTATACCCGGACGGCGGTGGCCCGGATCCTGACGGACGATGGGCGCGTCGTTGGTGTGGAGACCGAGGACGGCGAGCGGATCATGGCCGAGGCCGTGGTCGTGGCCCCCGGACGGGAGGGGGCGGCGTGGCTCAAGGCTATGGCGGGCGATCTGGGCCTGACGCTGGACCGGAATCCCGTCGACCTCGGTGTGCGAGTGGAGCTCCCAGCCGTCGTGCTGGAGCCCATCACCGACTTGGTCTACGAGTCGAAGTTCATCTACTACTCGAAGGCGTTCGATGACCGGGCAAGGACCTTCTGCATGTGTCCCTACGGTGAGGTGAGCACCGAGTTCGCCGGAGACGTGATGACGGTCAATGGCCACTCCTTCGCCGAATCTCGTACGGCTAACACGAACTTCGCCATCCTGGTGAGCAAGACCTTCACCGAGCCGTTCGACGATCCGATCGCCTACGGCAAGAGCGTCGCCCGCCTCGCGAATCTGCTGGGCGACGGCGTCATCGTGCAGCGGCTGGGGGATCTGGAGGGCGGGCGCCGCTCGACGCCCAAGCGGCTGGGGCGCTCCATGGTCACGCCGACGCTGCCCAGCGCCACGCCCGGTGACCTCAACCTCGTCCTCCCCTACCGGTACGTAGTGACGATCCTGGAGATGCTCCACGCCTTGGATGAGCTGGCGCCCGGCGTGGCCTCTCGCCATACGTTGCTCTATGGCGTGGAGGTGAAGTTCTACTCCTGCCGCCTGAAGCTGACGCCCGAGATGGAGACCGAGGTGGAGAACCTCTTCGCCTGCGGCGACGGCGCCGGCGTGACGCGCGGGCTGGTGCAGGCCTCGGCCTCCGGGCTAATGGCCGCGGAGGCGATCCTCCGGAGGCTGTCGGCGTAGCGCCACCTGTGTGGCCCGGCCCGACCGGCTGCCATCGGCGCCCGGTGGACGCGGGACCAGTGTGGTTGTTGCCGGTGCAGACGACGATCCGACGGTCAGCCCTGCTCGCGCGGCGTGCTCTGTGCGTCCACGACGTCGCGTAGATCCCGAGCGTGCTCCCGGTCGTGGAGGCCGAAGACCCGGACCCACTCGTACGCCGTCCCTTCCGGACCCCAGGGAAAGGCGTATGCCCGGTCGATCTTTTTCTGACCCAGCTCCCCCAGAGCCGCCAGCAGCCGCTCTCGTGTCTCGTGCAGGTCTGTCCAGCAGGTCTCCCAGGTTTGATCCTGGCGCGCCGCGGCGTGTCTCGCGTTCCATGCGTCGATGTCGGGGATGTAGGCGACCTCGGGTGGGTGCCCGGCGGCCATGTCCCGCAGGCCCTCAACTCCCACCTGTTCCCAGTCTGCCACGTGACCGATCAGGTCCTTCAGGGTCCAGTGCCCGCAGACGGGTCTGGACGTTCGTTGAGCGGGAGCGATCAGGGCAGCGGCCGTGAGCAGCTCGTCGCGCGCGGCGCTCAGGGCGGCGCGGAGCACGGCTTTCGGGCCG
>CAZQXX010000220.1:0-4923 GCA_964597105.1 uncultured Anaerolineales bacterium | reverse complement strand
GTGGTAGCTATCACGACCTCGATGGCGGCTAGCAATGGCGTGCTGGTCCGTGATCGACTGGCGCTGGAGGAAGCGCGTGAGATCGACGTGGTCGTCTTCGACAAGACCGGCACGCTGACCGAGGGACAGTTCGGCGTGGTGGACATCGCGACAGCTGACGGGCTGAATGAAGAGGAAGCACTGGCATTGACCGCTGCCGTGGAAGGCGACTCCGAGCACACGATCGCTCGTGGTATTCGCCGTGCGGCGGCGGAGCGCGAGCTGTCGCTGCCCGCGGTCTCTGCCTTCGAGGCGATCAAAGGGCGTGGCGTGCGAGCCAGCCGGGACGGGCGGGCCGTGTACGTGGGTGGCCCGCGGCTGCTGGACATGTTGGAGCTCGACGTTCCAGAATCACTGACTGGCCTCCGCGAGGAAGCGTACGCGAAGGGACAAAGCGTCATCTATCTCGTTCAGGAGAAACAGGTCGCGGCCGCTTTCGCCCTGGCCGACGTCATCCGGCCGGAGAGCAGCGAGGTCGTCGAGCGGCTGCATGAGATGGGTATTGAGGTCGCTATGCTGACCGGCGACAGCGAAGCAGTGGCCAAGGCCGTCGCTGACGAACTTGGCATCGATCACTACTTCGCCGAGGTGTTGCCGGAGCACAAGGACCAGAAGATCCAGCAGTTGCAGGATGAAGGCAAACGGGTCGCCATGGTCGGCGACGGTGTGAACGACGCCCCAGCACTGACTCGGGCCGACGTGGGCATCGCCATCGGCAGCGGCACGGACGTGGCTGTCGAGTCAGCGGGCATCATTCTCGTGAAGAGCAACCCCATGGATGTCGTCAACGTCGTCGAGTTGAGCCAGGCGAGCTACCGGAAAATGGTGCAGAATCTGTGGTGGGCCGCCGGCTACAACATCATTGCGCTACCGTTAGCCGCGGGTGTGCTTGCACCCGTGGGCATTCTGCTCTCGCCGGCGGTAGGTGCCTTGTTGATGTCGCTGAGCACCGTCATCGTGGCGGTCAATGCCCAGCTGCTGCGCAGGGTGGAGCTGAGCGGGGACTAGGATAGGGCTCAAAGACCCAACGGATTTCGTGC
Organism: uncultured Anaerolineales bacterium; assembly: GCA_964597105.1. GTDB lineage: Bacteria > Chloroflexota > Anaerolineae > B4-G1 > B4-G1 > SKLM01. The sequence continues at coordinate 3,844 of CAZQXX010000220.1, read as the reverse complement.
GATATGGGCGCATCAATCGGGTGGACTGGCGTGCGCGTCTTGCTGGTGCCCATCCAGCCGTGGAGAACCCCGCCATCCCACGGGAGACACTGAATGAGCAACAGGTTGTCTCATATGTCTGTGGTGGATGCTCTGCAGAGAAAGAAGAGGAGGCGATATGAATAAAGTCAACTGGGTGTACGTACTGGTCGGCGGACTGGTGGCGCTGGTGGTGTTCGCTCTCGGCATCGGAGTTCTGTGGGCCCTTCTGAGCGGTGGTTGGGGCACGATGGGATCCGGGATGATGGGACCGGGACGCACGGGCGGTGGCCTGTTGGGCGGCATTCTGTGGCTTACGCTCGCGTGTCTGCTTCCTGCGATCCTGCTGACACTGTTTATCGTGGGCGGTTTGTGGGTGGCGCGGAACGTGAGTGGCACTCGGGTGCCACAACAATCGGCCGTGGAATGCCCAAGTTGCGGGCGATCGGTTGAGCCCGAATGGCAGGTCTGCGCTTACTGCGGGGAGGAGCTTCAACGTGAGTGAGAGAAGAACTCCGTGGGGGATGGTGATTGGGGGCGGCGTGGTTGTCGGGGTGCTCCTCCTGGCCTGCGTGGGGTTGTTCCTGTGGCCGACAGGGCCAGTGCGCGGGTTCATTGGCAGGCTGAGATTCGAGTCGAATGGGGCTCAGATCTACTTCACGAGCACCAGTCGGCGCGGCACCTCCATCAGGGCCGAGACGGGGGCGGAGATGCGAGGGATGCGCGAGTCGCAGCTAACGTGCGCCTCCTGCCACGGGTCGGACGGGCGGGGAGGCCAAACCCAGATCATGATGCGCGTCATCGAGGTTCCCGACATCCGCTACGAGGCCTTGATCGGCGACGACCATGGGGATGAGGAAGGGCACGAGTCGTTTACGGAGGACACGATCAAGCGAGCGATCACCGATGGCGTGGAACCGGACGGTGAGCCACTGGACTGGCCAATGCCGCGCTGGTCGATGGGCGACGAGGATCTCGATGACCTGGTGGAGTTCTTGAAGACGCTAGACTGAGCGTGGACCAGGACGCCACAGCGAAGACGAAAGCGCGAGCGCAGGATATGAGAGTTCACGCCGGCCTGGCTCTGATGGATGCTGAACGGCCGGGATTCGACGATGGGGCGTTCGCGGGGCGGCGGGGGCGGGCCAGCGTGGCTGGCCGACGGCCAGACAGGAGATCTGGCGATCCCCTGTGAGCATGAAAGGCATGCAGCGAGGTTGGCTCGCGGAGCGAGCCGTCGGGTATGGAAACCCGACCTACGTGGTGTCGCGAGGCGAATTGTGCGCACGCTGGCTCAGGGCTTGCCTGCGTAAGCTGGCCGGACCGTGGCCTAGGTTCGCACACTGGAACAGCCGACAAGTGCCAGGCCCCTTGGGGACTGCTGGCCTGCGGCCAGACAGGAGACCTGGCGATCCCCTGTGAGCAAGGACGGCAGGGTAGCGAGGTTGGCCTACAGGCGCGTCTGCAGCAGTTGTGGCAAGACGGAAGTAGGATCTTGGAGACAGCTGCAATGCACCGTCGAGGTGCAATGCAGCGATATTCAGACGGAGGCGCCGCCGGGGTCTACTCGGCGGCGCCTATGGTGCGAACACGTCGCGGCGGGGAGGAGGGCCGCCGCGCGCGGATGATGTCTGGCCTATGATGTCTAGCGGTTGTGCCTCAGCTGCCCGGATCCTTCCACAGGGAGACGACCCAGGTAAGCGGCCCGTCGTCGCGGGCGAAAGGCCCCGCATTGGGGAACTCGACCCGCAGTTCGACGGAGCTCTTCACGGTCGGTTCGTTGTCACCGCCGGCCCGCACCGGCTGGGCGAGGACGGCGTACCCGAAGAGGGTGCAGACGACTGTGGCGGCAAGGAATAGGAAGACGACGATTTTTAGGCGTTTCATTTGTTCTATGACCTCCCTGCAATTGGGTGTCTCCCCGCGATCGCGCCCCGACTCTTAATCAACGACCATCTCGATATAACAGATGATGCCATCGGGCGCCGCGGACGGCGGGAATTCGCGGCTGTCGGCAGGTCCCTCTCCTTGCTGCTGTGAGACGATTGTAACAGATAGCATGGGGCGAAGGCAATAGCCCTAAGGTACTGGTCGGGGGTGTATGGGAGAAAAGTACTATATGGGGGCCTTCCCGAAAGCCAGCGCGGCATGTCGTCCAGACGGGCGCCACTCCGCGGCGGACATGCGTCCGCTGGGCTTCGTGGCCAACTGCGAACGGGTGGCTTGCGGGACGGTAGGCGGTTAGGCAGGCCCGCTGCGCGGGTCGTCGGGTATGGAAACCCGACCTACGTGGTCTTCCTTACGTGGCGGATGACTGGTGCTCGTCCAGCAGGCGCTGGACCAGGTTGACGCCCTCCATGGCGTCATCGGTCCAGTCGTCGGCGCCGACGTAGCGGCAGATTTCCTCGTCGATGCGGCCACCGCCGATGATGATAGGGGGCTGGGATGGCCAGTCGGCCATCGCTTCCCGCAGCATAGCGACGGTGGTGCGCATGCTCTCGTAAGCGCTGGTCAGCAGGCCGGAGAGGGCGATGACATCGGGCTTTTGCTCCCGAGCCGCCTCCACGAAGACCTCCGGTTCCACGTCGACCCCCAGGTCCCGCACCCTGAAGCCGTGGCAGGCGAGAAGCATGCCGAGGACGTCCTTGCCGATGTCGTGGATGTCACCCTGCACGGTGCCGAGCAGCACCTCTCCGGAGACCTCACCCGAGGGCTCCGCCGTCAGCCGGGGCTTGACCAGCTCGACGACCTGGCGGAAGATCTCGCCGGCCATGATCAGCGCGGCGATGTAGTATTCCCCCTCCTGGTAACGCTTCCCGATGATGCGCATCCCCTGGTCGCACTCGTAGATGATGCCCAGCGGGTCGTCGCCATCCTGAAGGCGCCGGCGGACGATGGACACGACGGCGTCCTCGTCCAGGTCGGCCACGTGGGTGACCAGAGGCGTCTCGGGGCTCAACTCGTCCATTATATCCCTCTCCACAAATTTCCCCCTATCGGGTCGAACACTCAGAGCTGCTCACGGGCCCCCACGGTCGTCGCCAGGTGGAGCTGACCGCCGGGGCAGATGAACCAGCCCCAGCTGATGGGCTGATCCTCGAAGTCGTAGAAGAGGTGCTCCAGACGAAAGGCAGCCGTCCCCACCGGGAGGTCCAGGTGCTCGGACTCCCGTTCGTTGACGACGGTGGGCTCGATGACCAGCCTCCCCCACTTGAAGTTGGCGCTCCCTTTGCCGCTGAACAGCCCCTTGAGCGAGGTCACCTCGAGCTCGCCCTCGACGATGGGCCGTCGGGGGTCGTAGACGAGGTACTCACGATGGTAGAAGAAGGGTTGGTGCTGCTGCAGGATCTGGCGGCGGATGTAGACGATGCGCTGCCCTTCCTGGAGGCAAAGCCTCTCCGCGGCCCGCGGACCGGCCGACTGGATGCTGGCCTCAAGGACGCGCACGGTCACGTCGTCCCGCGAGAGGACGGTCTGGAGGTCCTGAAGGTCGAAGGCAGCAGCCCCCAGGTCGATGGCCTTGGCGAAGGTCCCTAGGCCCTGGACCGTGTCCACAAGGCCCTCATCGACGAGCATGTTGATGGAGCGTCGCACGGTCATCGGGCTGACGCCGTAGCGCTCCACGAGCTGCGACTCGGACGGGAGCTGGTCGCCCGGGCGGAACTCGCCGCTGGCAACGCGGCGGCGCAGGATGGCCGCCAGTTGGGCGTAAGCGGGCAGGTATGATTTTCGGTCGATGGTGTCCAGCCGTTTACCATCCATGCGGTGTCACTCTCCCTCGATGTCGGTCAGACGGCGCGCGAAGCTTCTATAGACAAGTATAGCC
>CAZQXX010000219.1:2926-4973 GCA_964597105.1 uncultured Anaerolineales bacterium | reverse complement strand
GTACGACAAGGCGCATCTTCTCTTCTTGATGAGAGGCGGAACGCCGCTCAAAGTCTGGAAACCAGCGCGACCGAGGGCTCGGCTCGTGGCCTCTCTCTGGGAGAGCCTCCTCGGTCTTGCTACTCCACCTCCGTCAGTCCGTGGCGGATGGCGAACTTGACCAGCGTTGGCAGGTCGCCAATCTCGAGCTTCTTCATCAGACGACTTCGGTAGGTATTGATGGTGGTGGTGGACAGCGAAAGGGCGTCGGCAATCTCCACCGTCGTCTTCCCGTCCACCAGATGCCTTAGAATCTGCTGTTCCCGTTCGCTGAGCTCATCAAGGGGCGATTCTTCCTCGACCGACTCTCGCCTCTCCACATAGTCGTCGATGAGCTGATCCGAGATCTTCTGGCTGAGATAGCGATGGCCTGAGTGGACCGCTCGTACGGCGTTGATCAGTTCTCTGCCTGCTGACTCCTTTACCACGAATCCACCCGCCCCCGCTTGGAGTGCGCGAAACACATACTCGTTTGTCGAATGCATCGACAGGATGACAATTCCCACCGACGGATATTGCTGACTGATCTTTGCAGTCGCGTCCACCCCGTTAATCTTCGGCATGCCGATGTCGAGCACCGCGATGTCCGGTTCGAGGTCCCCGATCTTTTCGATGGCCTCGCGTCCATCTCCAGCGTCACCGATGACCCTGATGTCCGGCTGAGCGTCGAGGTACGCTCGTAAGCCCTCGCGAATGACGGTGTGGTCATCGGCAAGAAACACGGTGATGGTCATTGTTCCCTCTTTGTCAACTGAGTAACCATTTCAGATACGAGCGCTGGTGGCCGACCTACAATTCGTCTGACTCGTGCCAGAGTTCGGCTTCTCAGGAGCTGCGCTTCAAACCGGCTGGGCCGTTGCTCAGCTTCTACCCGTTTGACCCAGGGTGCCCAGAGCCTGTTCCAGATCTTGCAGCAGATCCTCGAGAGCCTCGATCCCGACTGACATGCGAACCAACCCGTCGTCTATTCCGATGCGAGCTCTTTCTTCGCTGGTCAGGGCCCGATGGGACGAATGGGCTGGATAAAGGAACATCGTGTGAACGTCGCCGAGCGTTGTGATAGGCAGGCACAGGTTGAGTGCCTCAAAGAACCGAAATACCTCTCGTCGACCGGCGTCTGCGATCTCGAAGGAGAGCATCCCGCCATAACCGGCCTCCCCAAATAGGCGTCTCGACAAATGATGGTCTGGATGTGAATCCAGGCCGGGATAGATCACGCGCGTGATCGCGGGGTGATCCTCGAGCCATTGGGATAGCTGTAGCGCATTCTTGCAGTGTGCTTCCATCCTCAGGGTCAGTGTCCGCATCCCCCGCAGGGCAAGCCAGGCTTCTTGAGGGGCCAGATTACCGCCGGTCATCTTCAACACCTCCAGGATGTCCGCGCGGAGGACTTCGGAGGTTACTATCACCCCGCCTAACACGTCTCCGTGACCGGCCAGATACTTCGTCGCACTGTGGATCACCACGTCCGCGCCCATGTCCAGGGGGCGGATTAGGTAGGGGGTCGCAAAAGTACTGTCCACGAGAACTCGCGTGCCGTGCTGGTGAGCGATATCCGTGAGGGCCGGTATGTCGGCCACCTTTAACAATGGATTGGATATGGTCTCTACCAGGAGGACCGCCGGTTGAAGGTCGTCACAGACTGCCTTCACCGCATCCAGATCACCCGCATCCACGAAGCGAACAGAGACACCCTGTCCTCTCATTAGCTGATCCAACAGGGCGTAGGTGGCGCCATAGATGTCTTGGGCTGCGACCACACACGAACCGGCGCGGACGCCCGCCCCAAGGAGCGAGGCTTGGATGGCGGCCATACCCGAGGCGAAGGCTAGTCCTGCTTCTCCCCTCTCCAACGTAGCCACCGCTTCTTCGAAAGCAGTGACCGTCGGGTTACCGTAGCGGGCATAGACGTAGCCCTCTCTGGTACCGGCGAATACCTCATCCAGCGCCTCCATCGAGTCGTAGCGATAGGTGACCGAGGGGTGGATCGGCGTGACCGTGGGCAGGA
>CAZQXX010000219.1:0-2826 GCA_964597105.1 uncultured Anaerolineales bacterium | reverse complement strand
TCCACGAACTCTCCGCCGAAGCCCTTCTTGAAGCGATAAACCCCCCACATCGGGTCCGATCGGTCGAGCTCGTCTGGGGCTCCCCACATATCATAGATAGTGCAGCCTCGCTCCTTTGCCCACTTGATGGCCTCCCACTGCAGCAAGTTGTTTGGCATCTTCTCCCGGTGGAGGCTTCGCGATCCGCCGTACATGTAGTACGCGCGCCTGCCGAAACGATAGATAACCACCATCGCCACCGGGACATCATCTACCTCGGCAATGAACGGTTGCGCCAGGCCCGCCTCGATGAAAGAACCCCAGGCGTCGTGATAGTAGGGCTCGGCACGGATCACGAAGTCGCCTCTTGCCGCTGTCTTGCTGTATATGTCGTAAAGCAGCGACAGATCGTCGGTCCCACCACGGCGCACGGTCACGCCACTGCGCTCGGCGAGTCGGATGTTGTAGCGCCACTTCGACTTCATGTCCATCAGCAGATCGTCGAGGCTGGGCGTCAAGTCGAGGAGAACCGTATTGCGGAACTGGATCTCTTCTTCTGACGGCTGCCATCCTCGCCGTCGCAATGCCCCGATCACTGCCTCCCCTATACCAGTATCCGGCCTTACGTCCGGGTCGATCTTCACGAAGACGGCGTGGGCCTGTCCGGCGGCTGTCTCAAGCTTGTACAGTACATCGTCAACGAGCGAGGGATTCCCATAGTCTAGGACGGGTCCTTTGGGAACGTACATCACTCCCGTGGGGAGAGGGCCAAGGTTGCGGGTTAACACGGACGCCGCTGCTCTGGGTTCGTCTGTCTCCTGGTCGATCCACACGTACCGTGTCGGCTGCCAACCGTACCGGGACTTGAAGACGCTCCATTCCCATGTCTGGAGCAGGTGCGGCGCCGGCAGCTTGAGCAGTATCTTGTTCCATTCCGCTCTCGTTGTCGGCTGTACCACGCGGAGATCCACTACCCGGCGCCCCCAACTCGCTCCCGAAGGCTGAGTGCCCCCTTGTACAATCGGTAGCGGAGCGGCGCGAGCACCCGATCCCAGGCCCCGGCTGTGCGTACCAGGTCGCCTCCGAAGCCTCGCTTGAAGCGATACACGCCCCATAGACCATCGCTGCGCTGCGTAAACTCGTTCTCAAGCGTCTCCTCATCCTCGTCAGGGACGCCCCAAAGATCGTAGGTCGTGCAGCCGATCGACTTGGCCCAGCGCATTGCGTCCCATTGGAGCAAGTAAGTGGGCATCTTATCTCGATGAGCGGTGCTTGAGGCACCGTAGAAGTACCAGGAGCGTGGAGGTAGCGCAAACACCATCAGTCCTGCCACTTCCTCACCGTCCACCTCAGCCAATAGAAGCCGTGCCCAACCTTTCGGCACGAACAGCTTGTAGGCATCTTCGTAGTAGCTCGGCGGATGGATCCCGAAGTCGGCTCGATCGGCTGTGGCTTCCAGAAGATCGGTGAAAACCGAGACATCCTCTCTATTCCCTTCTCGTATCGAGACGCCCTTCCGCCCGGCGAGCCGGATGTTGTACCGTGTCTTCGATTTCATCGCCATCAGGATATCGTCTTCGTCCTGGGAGAGGTCGACCACCAGCGTCCTTCGCGGCTGAACGGCACTGAAAGGTGCGGGATGAAAGCCCAGCGAACGGAGTTGCTCCCGGTGCGAGGGTGTGTCACGCATGGTCGGCTCGATAGTGAGCGCAATGGCTCCCTCTGAGCGTGCTGCTTGGTCCAGGGCGTTGATCAGATGCTCCGCCTGCGTGGCGTCAGTCCAGTCCATCATCGGGCCCTTCGGGACATATGCCAGTCGTCCCAGACCGAATGGGAGGTTGCGGAACAGGATCTGGGCCCCAGCTGTCAGAGCACCGTCCTGTGCCACTCCCACTCTCGTATCGGCCCATCCGAAACGTGCCTTTAGAGCACCCCACGGGCTCGTCTGCAGGACGTGACCATCGCGGCGACTGGCCACAAATCGGTCCCAGGCATCCGGCTGAGGATCGGATGTTGCGTACCGTGAGGTTCGAGTGTCGCGATGCTGATTGCTGCGAATGATAGTTACTCCTTCCGCTGAGCGAGGACGAGCAGCCCGCCCCCCTTCTTCCCGGGCTGTACGTCCATCTCGTAGTAGGAACGCCAGCGTCGACTGAGACAGCTCACAACCAGTCGCCGCACGAGCCCTTGGTACCCAAGGGCTTGCAGATGGGGCGACACAAGCACTTTCCACGCCGACGTCCGTCGATTGACTCCATAGCGATGGTTCATCCGGTCCCAGAAGCGCTCCACTTGTTCCGGCATGTAGTATTCCGTCTTGAGCAACGCCATCCCGGCTTCAGACAGCAGGCGCTCCCATTCGGCCGGCGTATAGTAGTGGTGGTGCTCCAGCCGCTGATCGATACGCCTCGCGTACGCTTCAGCAGCTTGCAGATCGCCGGCTTTCACGCGGCGAACGTATCCGTCCAGCATCTGTCGGAAGACATCCGAGGGCACGGTGAAGATAAAGCGCCCGCCAGGCCTCAAGACACGGGCCACCTCGTGTAGCACGGGCTCCACATCCCGTATGTGCTCCAGGACTGAATTGCTGAGGACCGTGGAGAAATGCCCGCTCCCGTAAGGGAGGGCGTCACCGAGACCTTGATCGAGGTGACCATACACACCCAGGTCTGCCGCCCGGTGTAGCTGATCTGCCCAGGGATCGACGCCTACGTCGGCTGCTTCCTGCTCACCAAACAGGACCGCACCAATCAGGCCGTCGCCGCATCCCAGATCGAGCAGAGGACGGTCGTAATCCAGCGCATCCATTGCTCGGAGTTCGATTGCCCGCCACAGCGCGACCGGGGG
>CAZQXX010000218.1:0-5004 GCA_964597105.1 uncultured Anaerolineales bacterium | reverse complement strand
GCACCACAATGGCATTGTGGGGGTCGAGGGTTCGAGTCCCTCCGGGTCCACTTTTTCTTTCTCACAACTCGGGTCAGGAAAGGCCGCGAACAGGAGTAGTAGGCTGTTTCCCGCAGCGAGCCGGGAGAAACCAGGTGGAAGCCCGGCAATCGGCGCCCACGGGAAGCGCCAGAAAGCCGAACTCGCCTGGGAGCTGCGTCAGCGACAAGTAGCGAGTAACTGACGACGGGTGGCTCTCGTTAACGAGCCGATGAGTGGGAGAGTCCTCAGAAGGTGAGAGGAGGACTCTTCAGTCAGGGTGGTACCGCGGAGCTCTTTCGCCCCTGAGGCGAGGGAGCTTTTTGTGTTTCTAGGAGACGGTAACCGAATGCTCGTCCGGCACCTCCCTCAAGCTAAAGCGTCTGCTTGACCGGGGATCCCAATTACCACCACACCCCGTGCACGGGCCGAGCACCGACTCGGATGGTGGAGAGATTTCCTGGGGACAGCCATCAGTCAGAGGAATAGCCCATGAAATGCATCGAGTTGGAGCCTGGCAGCTTTCACCTACAGAGTGGCTCGAATATGGGTCTGGTCATTCGAGATGCTCAGACCCTCCTGATCGATACCGGTCTCGACGAAACCGCCGCACGCAGGGCTCTGCGCATCATCGATGAGAAAGGGGCCAATCTGCAGGCGATCTTCGTCACCCATGCCCACGCCGATCATTTCGGCGGAGCTCATTTCCTGCAGCAGCGCTTGGACGTGCCGTTGTACGCGCCGGCGCTGGAGGCAGCTATGATGGAGAACCCGATTATCGAGCCGCTGTATCTGTTCGGCGGAGCTGCTCCAATCAGCGAACTCCGACAGAAGTTCACCCTGGCCGAGCCATGTGAGGTGACCCATCGTGTAGAAGCGGGGACGATGGAAGTCTGTGGCTTCCAGGTCGACGTGGTTCCCCTGCCAGGCCACGCTCTCAATCAAGTTGGAGTGGTCATCGATGAGACCATATTTTGTGCCGACGCAGTCTTCCCAAAGGAAACGATAGAGAAACACAAGGTGCTGTTCTGTGTGGATCTGGACGAGACCCTGCGGACCCTTCGAGATCTACCGAATCAGCCGTACCGGTACTTCGCTCCAGGCCATGGCCAAGCTTACGCCACCGGGCCAGCGATCGAACAGATCTGTAACGCCAATCACGATTGCCTGGAGACGGTGCGAGAGAGGGTCTATAATGCGCTCCGGCAGCCCAAAGAGACGTCGGCGCTCGTCCAGGAAGTATCTGAGTACTTCCAGTTGGAGATCACAACGCCGACTTCCTACTTCCTGACCCGGACCACAGTCCTTGCCGCCCTTTCCTCACTGGAGCGGGCCGGGGAGGCGACGGTTTACACGGACCAGAACCGATTACGATGGCAGTCGAGCTGAGTCTTGCCTCTGCCAGAGGAGAAGAGAGATGATTGACCAGTATGCACCGCACAAAATTGAACCGAGATGGCGAAAGAAGTGGGCCGATGATGGTCTATATCAAGCCGAGATTGATCATCAGACGCCAAAGCACTACGCATTGACCATGCTGCCCTATCCGAGCGGCAATTTGCACATCGGGCACTGGTACGCGATGGTCCCGAGTGACGCCCGCGCACGGTATATGCGCTTGAAGGGACACAACGTCATGTTTCCGATGGGGTTCGATGCATTCGGCTTGCCGGCGGAGAATGCTGCCATCGAGCGTGGCATCCATCCGCATACATGGACCATGTCCAATATCGAGCATATGCGAAAGCAATTGAGCTCGATGGGAGCCATGTTCGACTGGGAGCGAGAGGCTATCTCTTGCCTGCCCGGATACTATCGCTGGGACCAGTGGTTCTTCCTGAAACTGTACGACCTGGGCCTCGCCTACCGGAAAGAGGCCGCTGTCGATTTCTGTCCCAACTGCAATACCACGCTGGCCCGGGAACAGGTCTGGGGAGAGGATCGTCACTGCGAACGCTGTGGCACGCCCGTGGTCAAGAAGGAGCTTGCGCAGTGGTTCTGGCGCATCACCGAGTACGCGGAGGAGTTGCTCGATTTCTCCGGTGTCGACTGGCCCGACCGTGTGGTGACGATGCAGACGAACTGGATCGGACGAAGCGAGGGTGCGGACGTCGTCTTCCCGACCGAAGAAGATGACGTCATACAGGTCTTCACGACGCGACCGGACACGCTTTGGGGCGCCACGTTCATGGTGCTGGCCCCAGAGCACCCCCTGGTTGACAAGTTGACCACCAAGGGACGGCGCGACGCAGTCGAGGTATACAAGGCTGAGGCTTCTCGCCGGACGGAGATCGAGCGACTGTCGACGGAGAAAGAGAAGACCGGCATCTTCACCGGGGCTTATGCCATCAATCCAGTCAACAAGAAGCGCATCCCAATATGGATCGCTGATTACGTGATGATGACCTACGGCACCGGCGCCATTATGGCCGTGCCAGCACACGACGAGCGAGACTTCCAGTTCGCTCTGAAGCATGGTCTGCCGATCATCCCCGTCATCGATCGTCCCGATGGCAAGGCTAAGTCCTCCGTAGCACGAGACGCGATGGCGGCGGGCTTTGTCGAAGCCTTGACCGACGCGGGGATCCCCTTCGAAGAACAAGACCGTACGATCCACGTCACGCTGGATGAGAATAAGGGCGAGGTCCACCGTTATGTCGAGCTAGCCCAGGAGCACATCCAAGCCGGCTTCTGCACGGAGATCGTCGGAGCCCGCTGGCTGTTCATCTTCAGCAACAACGTCGTCTCTTTCGACAGCATCGCGGCGGGACAGAAGATCCTGACACGATGTCAGGAGATGAACCCCGGGCTGGCAGATAAACGCACGGTGATGGAGATGCTATGGGACGTGCCCTTCTACCGCGACCTCCTGTTCCACGCCGAGCATGGCACCATGATCAACTCGGGGCCCTTCACAGGCACACCTGGTGATGTTGCCGTGGAGACGGTGACGGGGTGGTTGGAGGAGGAGGGTATCGGCGAGTCCGCTGTCAACTATCGTCTGCGCGATTGGCTGATCAGCCGTCAGCGGTACTGGGGTGCGCCTATCCCCATCGTCTATTGCGAAGAGTGTGGCACCGTCCCCGTTCCTTATGAGGATCTGCCGGTCGAGCTGCCGAAGGACGCCGAGTTTCTGCCCACCGGCGAGAGCCCACTAAGGCATCATGAGGAATTCTTGCATACCACCTGCCCGGAGTGCGGCGGCCCAGCGACCCGTGAGACAGACACCATGGACACATTTGTGGACTCCTCATGGTATCAGTACGCCTACTTAAGCCCATACTACAAAAAGGGTGAGCCACTCCGCGCTGACTCAACGCCCTTCGATCCAGAGGAGGCTGAGTACTGGATGCCGGTGGACGTCTATACCGGCGGCATTGAGCACGCGACTATGCACTTGATCTACACTCGATTCTTCACCAAGGTGATGCGAGACATCGGCTTAGTCGGCTTCGACGAGCCGATGAAAGTGCTCCGAAATCAAGGGATTATCCTCGGCGAGGACGGCGAGAAGATGTCGAAGAGCCGGGGCAACGTCGTCTCTCCCGATGAATTGGTCGAGGAGTACGGCGCTGATACAGTGCGCGGCTATCTGATGTTCGGATGGCGCTGGGACCAGGGCGGGCCCTGGGATCCCCAAGGTATTCAGGGAGTCTACCGCTGGCTCCACCGCATCTGGACGTTGGTGCTGGAGCCGAGCGAGGTGGATGATGACCCAACCGACGAGCAACTGGCCGATCTGCAGCGCGCCACACACCAGACAATTCGAAGCGTCACCGATGATATGGAGGCGTTCTCCTTCAACACCGCTATCGCACGCCTGATGGAATTTACGAACACGTTGCAGAAAGCGAAGAGGACAGCGGTCTACGGCACAGACGCCTGGGACGAAGCGATCGAGACGTTGCTGCTGCTGCTAGCCCCGGCCTGCCCATTCATCTCCGAGGACCTATGGGGGCGAATAGGAGGAGCGTACAGTATCCACGAGCGATCCTGGCCCGAGTTCGATCCAGATCTCGCAGCTGAGGAGATGATCACCCTGGTCGTACAGGTCAACGGGAAGCTACGGGCGCGAATGGACGTGCCTGCTGATATCAGTGAGGACGAGGCGAAGGAAGCGGCCTTAGCGGATGAGAACGTCCAGCGTCACCTTGACGACAGAGATGTGAAACGGCTGATCTATGTGCCGGGTCGACTGGTCAATGTCGTAGCCGGCTAGCAACCGAAGGCCGCCAACCGGGAGAGCGACTCGCGCCGCCTCCATCCTCATAGGGACTGATGCGGCTAGAGTCCGCTCTCTCGTGTCGGCCTCACCTACGATGTCTTTCTGGGTGCCAGTAGCCTTTTTCGACCGATCGCGGCTCCGTCACGGTCACAATGGCATTTCTGTCAACCTGCTGACCGATCTCAAGCACGTCTCTGACGTCCTTGCGCGGGCAAAGCACAGCAACGACCCCGACTGTTCTCTCGCGCCCATGGCCTTTTAGCTCAGTGGCCCCGAAGCCAGCCTCGCGGAGCGCATCCGCCAGACCATGGCCGTCCTGCATGGAGATGAATCGGACCTCGGAAAAACCCAACGCCAGCCGCTGGTCAAGCACCATCCCGATGAGCGTGCCGCCTGCGAATCCCCCGGCGTAAGCCAGAACATTCCACACATTGTTCAGATTCGTCACCACTTTGCCGATGGCGATCACGTAGACCAAGGAGCTGAAGAATCCCGCCACCACCGCGAAGAACTTCCGCCCCTGTACGGTCATGAGCGTCGAGAGTGTACTGATGGCAATGCCCAGCACACGAAGACCAAAGATCAACAAAGCCTCAAGGAATATGGTCATAGCAGGTTTCATCCTCCGTCCAACGCCACTGCAGTGTGGGCAGCGCCCAGAAAGAGCAACAGTATAAAAAGCGGTCACCACTCGGTGGACCGCTTCTTCCATGCCCCTGGCGCGATTCGAACGCGCGACCTTGAACTTAGGAGGTTCCTGC
>CAZQXX010000217.1:0-5028 GCA_964597105.1 uncultured Anaerolineales bacterium | reverse complement strand
GGAGCAGGTCCTCGATCTTTCCCTCGGTCTGCTCGCTGACCCACTCGTTGATCGCCTTTCGTGATTCCTCGGGAGCGCCCTGGAAGTCGAGGACACGGAGGCCGGCGCCGTAGTTCCGGGCCAACGTGTCGAGGAAGGTGCTAAGGAACTCGTAGTCCTCCTGCCCCCAGATGGCGTTGGCGATGTTGAGGTGAAAGCCCTCCTTATCCTTCCCTTGGGCACCCTGACCGCGCTGGGCGAGGGCCTGGTCCAAGGCGTTGAAGGCCGGGTGGAGACCGTCCTGCGGGAGTCTGAAATGGAGCACCTCAGCTATCTGCTCCTCGGTCTCGCCGCGGGCTCCGGCGTAGGTCATGGCCAGCGCCAGGGAGATGCTGTAGGGGGAGTAGAAGAGGTTGCCATCTTCCTCCTCCGCGAGGAGTCGATAGAGGTCGAAGGCGAAGGCGGTGTTTCCCTCGACGAGGTCGTCCAGATCCGACTCGGGGACGTCGGGGTCGCTCACGCGCTCTTCCTCAGACGCAAGGGCCACGCCGGGTTCCCGGCCGCTGCCCAGGTCTTGAAGGGCACCGCACCCTGTGACGACCAGAATTGTGGCTACCAGCACACCTGCAAGAATACGTTTCATCTCATACCTCCTCAATCAACTCGATTCTCGGGTCTGTTGTGGTCCGTCATCCCTAAGACGATTTTCGGAGGAGAAAGGTTCCGCGCTCACCCATGGGACGGACGCTCCGGAAGAGGAATGCTGGATGCGGCGACTGCGCTGTGCTGCGTGGAGGATAGGCAGAATCGCCTTCCTGCTTGTCTCCCGATTCCCATGTGCTAGAATGTGGCAGTCAAGGCTTTGGAGAAAGGACATAGAATGAACTTCGTACCATCTTTCATGACTCTAGTTATCGTCGCGGTCTTGGTCTGCTTGCTGTTTCCACGCCCGGCCTATGCCTATCTCGACCCGGGTACGGGGAGCTACATTCTGCAGTTGCTCATCGCCGGATTGGTGGGGGCGGCGTTTGCGGTGAAGCTGTTCTGGAAGAACATCAAGGCTTTCTTCATAGACTTGTTCTCCAGCGAAGAGGAATCAGATGAAGCGGATGAATGACGGGAGAGTCCCGAGCTCGTTTCGGGATCCGAGTGGGTTCCTGTTCTATCAAGACGGCGCGATCTACCGTCAGGTGAACGCCATCTACAGCGACGACTACGACCGCCTGATGCGCTCCGGTGTCTACGAGGCCCTCGTGGAAGCTGATCTTCTCATCCCGCACGAGGAGGTCGAGGTTCCGTGTCCGGAGCCCGATGAGGGGTTCAAGGTGATCAAGCCCGAGCGTCTGCCCTTCATCTCCTACCCGTACGAGTGGTGCTTCAGCGAACTGAAGGACGCGGCGTTGACGACGCTGGCGATCCAGAAGAGGGCGCTGGAATTCGAGATGTCCCTGAAGGACAGCAGCGCCTACAACATCCAGTTCCGGAAAGGGAGCCCGATCCTGATCGACTCGCTCTCGTTCGAGAGGTATCGGGAGGGAGAGCCGTGGGTGGCGTATCGACAGTTCTGCCAGCACTTCCTGGCGCCGCTGGCGTTGATGAGCTACAAGGACGTGCGGCTCAGCCAGTTGTTGCGAGTCCACATCGATGGGATTCCTCTGGACCTGGCGAGCTCGCTTCTCCCACTTCGCACCCGTCTGGTCTTCCCCCTGCTCTCTCACATCCACCTGCACGCCAGCTCGCAACAACGCTTTGCAGACAAGACTGTGGACACGGGTGGTCGCGACATGGGCCGGCTGTCCTTCCGCGGCCTGATCGACAATCTCGAATCCGCCGTCGAGAGGCTGGCATGGGAGCCCCAGGACACGGAGTGGGCCGACTACTACGAGACGAGCAGCTACTCCGCAAGCGCGCTGGAGCACAAGAAGCAGATAGTGGCTGAGTTTCTAGACGAGATTGAGCCTGAGGATGTCTGGGATATAGGGGCGAATACGGGAATCTTCAGTCGCGTGGCAAGCGACAAGGGAATACGAACCCTCTCCTTTGACGTGGATCACGCCGCCGTGGAGAGGAACTACCTGCGGTGCGTCGAGGAGAACGAGACCCACATCCTCCCCCTGCTCGTGGACCTGACGAATCCGAGCCCTGGCATTGGTTGGGAGAACGCGGAGAGGAAGTCTCTGTTGGACCGGGGCCCGGCAGACGTGGTACTCGCGCTGGCCCTGATCCACCATCTGGCCATCTCAAACAACGTACCGCTGGGCAGACTCTCCGGTTTCTTCAGTGGACTGTGCGACTCGCTCATCATCGAGTTCGTGCCGAAGAGCGATTCGCAAGTTCAGAGATTGTTGTCGACGAGAGAGGACATCTTCGCCGATTACACGCAGCGGGCGTTCGAAGGCGCGTTCAAGAAGCACTTCACGATACGGCGCTCGGTGGCCATCGAGGGGACGCAAAGAACCCTATACTTGATGAGACGGACAGACAGCCAATGAAGAAGCCGCTGGTCATCCATCCTTTCTTGGTGGCGATGTTCCCCATCGTCTATCTGCTTGAGAATAACCTGGAGATGGTTCTCATCTCGCAGGCCCTGGTGCCGTCGGTGGTGGTACTGGGCTTCACGGCTCTGGCCCTGTTCGTTCTGACGGCGGCCCTGGGAGACGTCAGGAAGGCGGGGCTCATCGTATCGATTTTCCTTGTGCTGTTCTTCTCCTACGGCCACGTCTTCGATGTGATACAGGACGTAGTGGAGGGTCAGCCCGGGGGTGGTCCGAGCCACAGACACGTTCTGGCTGCCTGGGCGATGATATTCGCGGTCTGCACGTATGTCGCGGCTAGAACCCGAGAGGCGGGGAGATGGACGCGCGTGCTGAACCTGGTGGCCATCGTCCTGATCGCACCCTCCCTGTTCGGGGTTGGGACGTATGAGGTGAAGGCACGACAGAGCAACCGATCCGCAGTGGGGAGAGCGGCTGAGACTCCTGAGATCAGCTCAGGGGAGGCGGGCAGCGAGGAGCGACCGGACATCTACTACATCATCCTGGATCGGTATGCGAGCTCCAGCACGCTCGAGGAGCACTTCGACTTTGATAACAGCGAGTTCACCGATTACCTGGCGAGCAAGGGCTTCTATGTGGCCGAAGAGAGCAGGGCCAACTACCCGAAGACCTTCCAGTCACTGGCCTCCTCCCTGAATATGACACACCTGACTTATCTGACCGAGGAGCTGGGACGAGAGACGTCTGCCCGAACGCCTGTTTACGGGATGTTGCAGGACTACGAGGTGTGGCGATTCCTCAAGTCGAGGGGTTACAGATTCATGCACTTCGGATCATCGTGGGAACCAACACGCTATAACAGGTACGCTGACGTGAACTTCACCCTGTATCCGGCTGAGTTCTCTATGATGCTCTATAAGACCACGGTGCTGGACCCCATTGGGATGGAGTTGGGGGTTTTCGACGAGAGGGAGATGGAACGGCGAGCTATCCTGCGGAAGTTCGACAAACTCGCAGACGTGCCAGACAGAGAGGGCCCTACGTTCGTCTTCACTCACCTGCTGCTACCCCATGCCCCCTACCTGTTCGGCCCTGGGGGTGAGGAGGTGAGCGAAGCGCAGGAGGAAGCGAGGACCGAGGCGGAGAACTACTTGAATCAACTGGTCTTTGCCAACGGGAGGGTCAGGTGGCTAGTCGATCAGATCCTCTCAAGATCGGAGCGCCCGCCAATCATCATCCTGCAAGCGGATGAGGGGCCCTTCATTCCCTTCCTGGACGAGTTCGGAGGGGATGGCACGGATTGGCGACAGTTGAGCGACGACGCGGTGAGGACGCACATGCGGATCTTCAATGCCTACTACCTGCCGGACGCCGATCCGGAGCCGATCTTGTATCCGTCCGTCACACCGGTGAACACGTTTCGGATCCTTTTCGATCACACTTTCGGCACAGACTACGGCCTGCTGCCGGACGAGAGCTACATGGTTGAGGACACGATGCATCCGTATGCGTTTATCAACGTGACGGATCGGGTCACGTATGATTGATGATTCGTGGTGATGATCGGTGCTTACCTGCCGGGGATAGCCGGCGACGGGACTGTGATCGGTTTCCTGCGACACACGGTGCGGGATAAGGCGACGGCCTGGCGGTCCTGCTGAGGTAACCGCTGGAGGGATAGCGGCTCAGGGAAGAGACTATGGAGAAGATAGACTGGCGAGGGCGTGTCGGTTCAGCCACGGATCCGGCTTACGCGGTCATTCGACGAGCGGGGACACAGCTACCTGGGCTACAGCCTGATCCTCGAAGGCGTGATCGACGGCGAGGGGCGCGAGTTCTCGGTGGGGATAGGGAAAGCGGCTCAGGCGAAGCACGCGTTCCGGGTGGGCGATGAAACAAGCGGTCAAGGGGTCCCTGTGGCGGATCCACGGAAGGAACCGGTGGAGCTGTATCGGGCGAGCAAGCTGAGGGTCGTGAGACGTGTCGAGGGGAAGGACGAGGCCCCGCCGCCCTGGCACGGCGTGCCGCCAGCCCTGGAGACCTACAGGGAGCGTGGGCATTGCCGTCTATCGGTCCGGACGTACAACCGCACGTGCCGCAGCTGCATCTGGGGCTGCCGGATGGCGGTGGAGATGATCATCAATCCCTGGAATCCGACGAGACGGTACCAGTATGAGACGTTCTGTTACGGGCCGATATCGTGCCCGAGCTATAAACCAGGGCCACGGCGCGTGGTTCCCGGGCGGAAGGGCATGCGGTGGGAAGAGCCGGACTGGGTGGATGAGCAGGAGACGGCGCATCGGGCGACGGATGAGTAGGTGGCTGGTGATCAGAGTAGAAGAGGCTCTGGTCCCCTGATTCCAGATTGCGCGGGGTACGGTGAGAGGCTCCCCGGCTGTTAACCAGCCGGGGAGTTCTCATTGCCCGATCGGCGATCGGGCGGGCCCGCGGGATGGTGTGCCTGTATCGACAGTCGCGCTCAGGCGGTCGGGTCGACAACACGCCCGACGAAGAGGATGGCGCCGGTCTCGATGTCCCGGATGAGGAAGAGGAA
>CAZQXX010000216.1:0-5064 GCA_964597105.1 uncultured Anaerolineales bacterium | reverse complement strand
AGAGACATCCTCGTGAGAGACATCCTCGTGAGAGACATCCTCTTCAGAGACGTCCTCGCCAGAGACGTCCTCAAGGACGGCGCCCTCCGCGTGGGCATCGCGCAGCCGGTGAGCGGTCTCCGGCGTGAGTTCCATGAGCGCTCGGATCGCTTGCCGCGACCGGTCGGTGGTCATCGTCTCCAGCGCGTCGGCGACGCGCATGAAGAAGACTATCACCACGGCCGCGGTGAACTCACCGATGCTCAGGGCGCCGATGATGCCCAGCGTCATCAGTGCGTGGGCCGTCACCTGACCCTGGCGGAGAGCGAGGACGACGTTGCGGAAGATGGGGTATCCCCCCACCAGAATGGCGGCGATCGCCAACCAGGGCGGCACGCGGCTCACGGCGGCCTCGAGCAGCCCGAGTTGCTCACCGACCGTGACGACGATGATGACGAGCACCACCAGGGCGACGAAGACGCCCGTCAGCCGCTCGACAAGATTTGCTCCGTGATCCTCGCCGGGGGCTTCGGACTCGTCCGCGACCCGGTAGCCGGCCCGGGCCACCGCCTGCGCCACGTCGTCCGTGTCGGTCGTGTCCGGGTCGTAGACCACGTCGAGCCGCTCGGCGCCCAGGTAGACGCGGGCCTCGCGCACGCCCGGGAGGCCGCGGACGGCCTCCTCGGTGTGGAGCGCGCACTCGGCGCAGTCCATTCCCTTCACGCGGAAGCGTCGTTTCTCCAGTCTCCGATCCTGATCCATCATTGTTCCTAGATCCTCATCGTAAGATCGCCAGACTTGATTCAGTCCTGGCGTCCTGCGGTCGGCCAGACTCTCCGAGCGCGGGCGATCTAGCCATCGTCCTCTGCCTCCCCGCCGACCCGCAGCGATGGATGGCTGTCCATTCGGTCCGGTAGCGTCATGAAATCGTCCCACGCCAGTCCCACCACCAGTTCCTCGTCCCGGAAGTCGCAGAGGTCGCGCATACCCCCGCATAGGAGGCTCAGGTGCGGGCGTCCGGTCTCGTGGATGCGGGCGATCACCTCGCCGCACACGGCGTGGGTCCCCTCACAGTGCGCCTCAATACCGCCCGTCACTATCGCCAGCGTCATCGCCTGGCGGGGCGTGACCACAAATAACACCTGATCGGCGTCCTCCAGAGGCCCCACCCGCACGCTACTGACGGAGGCGTGAATCCGCGGCTCGACGTCGATGTGAACCGGCGCGACCAGGCCGAGGGCGAGGCTGGCGCCGGGGCACTCGATGTCGCCATACCGGATCACGCACGCCCCGTCGCTCAGATCGTCCTGCTCCAGGATGCAGAAGCGGAGCAGGGCGCCCGATGGCTCCGGCTGCCGTGGTCCCTCCTCGATCTGGATACCCACCGGCCGGTGGGCCAGGCCGAGGAAGCGCTCGACCTCCTCAGCGACGCGGCTCACGGTCTTCATGTGTCCCTTTCCGACGCGGGGAGGCCCGGGCAGGCCTCCTCTTCCGCAGCCGACCCGCACGCGGGTGCCGCTCCGCAGCTAGGCGCCGGCTGGACGTCGAACAACTCCGTTACTGTGGGACTCCTCCCACAGACGGGGCAATCGGGGTTCCGCGCTATCTCCAGCTCCATAAAACTCATGGCGAGGGCGTCGAAGACGAGGAGCCGGCCGGCGAGCGTCTCTCCTGCTCCGAGCAGAAGCTTCAGCGCCTCGGTGGCTTGGATGGTGCCGATGATGCCCGGAACGACGCCGAGCACGCCGGCCTCCTGGCAACTCGGCACCAGATCCGGCGGTGGCGGTTCGGGGAAGATGCAGCGGTAGCACGGCCCCTCATCGGGGTCGAAGACCGCGGCCTGCCCCTCGAACTGGTAGACGGCGCCAAACACCAGCGGTTTCCCGAGCATGACGCAGGCGTCGTTGATCAGATACTTGGTGGGGAAGTTGTCGCTCCCCTCCACGACCACGTCGTAGGGCTCGAGGACGTCTCGCACGTTCTCCGCCGTCAGCCTCTCCTGATGGCGGGTGATGGTGACGTCCGGGTTGAGGGCCTGCAGGGTTTCCGCGGCCGAGTCCGTCTTGAGCCGCCCCACGTCGCCGGTGTGGTGGAGGACCTGTCGATGGAGGTTCGACAGATCGACGACGTCGAAGTCGGCGAGGCCGAGGTGGCCCACGCCGGCCGCGGCCAGGTAGAGGGCAGCCGGAGAGCCCAGCCCACCCGCCCCGACGATGAGGACGTTCGAGCTCAACAGCTTCCTCTGCCCGCTCCCCCCTACCTGGGGAAGGAGGATCTGACGGCTGTAGCGCCGGATCTGCTCCTCAGTGAGTCCAAACATATCTTTCCTCTATCCTCGAACCCGCTCCGCGCTCTCGACGGAGAGATCGATCTCCTCGATCTTCCCGTCCCGGATGTGGAAGGCACCCAGCTCGGGTGGTTTCTTCCGCTGGAGCGACACGATCAGGTAGACGGCGTCCGGGTAGGCCGCCATGTCGACGTCGATGGGAGACGGGTATGCGGGGGCGCCCAGGTGCGAGTGGTAGATGCCCACAATCTCGTCTCCCCGCTCTTCGATCTCCATCACGGCCTCTACCTGGGCCTGAGGCTCGGCCAGGTACCGGTCCAAGCTTTCCTCGGTGTTCGGCAGGGGGTAGACCCTTTCCACCCGGCCGTCGCGGCCGCCGAGGAGGCCGCACGCCTCTGCCGGTCGCGCGGTGCGCGCGTGGCCGATGATCTGTGCCACCTGCCAGGCGGTCAGAACGAGCTCTTGTCGTGAGTTCGTGGTCATTCCCCCTCTCCTTTGCGCAGCGTGATCACCCAGTTGGCCCCGCTCTGCCGCACGCCGACCACCTCGTGGCCCCGGTTGGCGGCGCTGCGGGGCACGTTCTCCACAGCCGGCGCGTGATCGACCGTGACCTCCAGCACCTGGCCGTCCGCCATCTCCTCCAGGGCCAGGGTCGTCTTGACGAAGGTGTACGGGCAGACCTCGCCGCGCAGATCAAGCCGGCGAGCTGTCTCACCCTGGTCACTCATATGACGCGCTCCATCTCTTTCCCCTTAAGCCGAAGGGTTCCTCAGCGGCAGCCCCCGGGGCGGCCATCCAAAGGCCGCCTTCCAGTGGCGAGGAGGAACCCTTCGACGCTTTTCGAAGGAGAGGCTAGTGGGCGTGCCCGTGCTCGCCCTCGTGCTCCTCGCTCTCCTTCAGATACTTCTCCGGGTCCTTCTCGAAGGCCACCTTGCAGCCCGGCGCACAGAAGTAGTAGGTTTCGCCCTTGTACTCCGCCGTCGCAGCAGCGGTCTCCGGCTCGACTTCCATCTTGCATACTGGATCCAAAGCCATCTCACGTCCCTCCTTAGACTCGTCGGTCACTATCTGCCGGTCGCGCTCCCGCGCTGGGGCTCAGCCCGCACCGCCGGAGGGACCGGCATCCCTTTGCTTCCCCCAGACCGCGGCGCTTTGTCGGCACCGCTCAGTCTGTACAATTCGCTTCCTTCCTTGATGGTCTGCTTCACCCCCGACGGTCGGGCCGATCCTCGGGCCGGTTGCTCAGGCCGAGCGCCCGCCCATCCGGGATGGACGATGCGTCTCCTCAGCTAGGCTGTGCTTCCCGCCGGCTGCTGGGCCGTCGTGGCGCTCGATCCGCCGACGGCCGCTGCCTGCCGGGCGTACTCGGGGCGGATGTCGACCCGCCGCAGCGTATTCGCATTCGTGACCACGGTGACCGAGGAGCTCGCCATCGCGATCTCCGCCAGCACCGGGTGCATCCAGCCGATGACGGCCAGCGGCAGCATGACCACGTTGTAGAAGAAGGCCCAGAACAGGTTCTGCTTGATCTTCCGGAACGTGGCCCGGCTCAGGTTGACCGCCTCGACCACGCCGGTCAGCTCGCCGCGGACCAGCGTCACGTCGCTCGCCTCGATGGCGATATCTGTACCGGTGCCGATGGCGATACCGACGTTCGCCTGGGTCAGCGCCGGGGCGTCGTTGATGCCGTCCCCGACGAAGGCGACCAGGCCGAGCTGATCCTGCAGGTTCTGCACCTCGCTCACCTTCCCATCGGGAAGGACTTCGGCCAGGACGTGGTCGATGCCGACCTGGCGCGCGATGGCCTCAGCCGTCCGCTGGTTGTCGCCCGTGATCATGGCCGTCTCCAGGCCCATCTCGTGCAGCTCGCGAATGGCGTCTGCGGAATCGGGCTTCAGCGTGTCCGCCACGGCGATCATGCCGATCAGGCGGTCGTCCACGGCCACCAGCATAGCTGTCTTGGCCTCGTCCTCGAGACCCCGCAAGTCCTTCTCCAGCGGAGCCGGGTCAAGACCGTGCTCCTCCATCAAGCGCCGCGAGCCGACCAGAACGCGCCGTCCGTCTACGAGGGCGTGGATGCCCTTGCCGCGGATCGCCCGGAACTCTTGCGGCTCGTCGAGCCCAATGTCGGTGGCCTTGGCTCGGTCGACGATCGAACGGCCAAGGGGATGCTCGGAGCCCCGTTCGGCGGACCCTGCCGCGTGGAGCAGGTCCTTCTCGTCGACTCCGTCGGCTGCCATTACATCGGTCACCTCGGGTTTCCCCTTGGTGATGGTGCCCGTCTTGTCGAAGATCACCACCGCTACGTCCTTGAGCGTCTGGATGGCCTCACCAGAGCGGATGAGGATCCCGTGCTCGGCGCCCATGCCGCTTCCGACCATCAGCGCGGTCGGCGTGGCCAGCCCCAGCGCACACGGGCAGGCGATGACCAGCACCGCGACCATCGCGACGATAGCGAGCGTGACCGTACCCAGGGTCGGGTTCACCCAGGGCAGGAAGGAACCCAGCTCAAGGAGCGACCCCATCACGCCGGGGAAGAGCACGTTGAGCAGGAAGGCGACGGCGGCGATGGTCATCACCGTCGGGACGAAGATCCCGGTTACCCGGTCGGCCAGCGCCTGGATCGGCACCTTCGAGCCCTGAGCTTCCTCCACGAGCTTGATCACCTGGGCCAGGAAGGTGTTCTTGCCCACCTTGGTGGCCCGTATCTTGAGCAAGCCCTCCTGGTTCACTGTCGCTCCGATGACCTCGTCTCCCGCCGTCTTGTTGACCGGCATCGATTCCCCGGTGGCCATCGA
>CAZQXX010000215.1:0-5116 GCA_964597105.1 uncultured Anaerolineales bacterium | reverse complement strand
ACGTCTCCCCCGCGAACTCCAGGATGAAGACGAAGTCCCCCGGTTCAGCCACGCGCGCACGCCGTTCGGCCCAACGGTACAGACGTCGCTTCCGCCGTCTAGCCTCCGCCGAGGCGGAGGCCTTGGTCTTCGAGTCCGTCACCTCAGCCAGTGCCGTTCCTCCGACACGCCGGGCACAGGCGGCGTCACCCACCCGTCCGTCTACCCCACAGATCCCACCGTCATCGCCATCTTCGGACGCCGTCTGTCCACCCTTCGCCCTCTCATCCTCGGGAGGTTCGGCAGCGGTGTCACGGCCCGTCGACGCGCTCTGTCCTTCCCTCTTCGGCGCCTCCCGGCTCCCTCGCCTCCGGGCTCTTCGATGCTCGATGTACGCCTGGACCTCCGGTGCGGCCAAGAGGCGCTCGGCCTCGGCCCGGGTCGCCTCGGCCTCCCTCTGCAGCCGCGTGACCTCCACCTGGGCCTCAGCCCAGGTTTCCTCCAGGAAGGCCTCACCTTGGGCGATCACCTCTTCTCCAACCAAGGCCCGCAAGGAGCAGGCCTTTGCCAGCGCATCCTCGATGGCGGCGACTTGCTGCTGAGCCTCCGCTTTGCGAGCCAGCGATTCCTCTTGGGACTTCTGAGCCTCCAGGAGCAAACCCTTGGCCCGGCGAGCCTTCGTCTCACCGACGGCCAGGCGCTCCTCCGCCGTCTCGAGCACAACCAACAGATCGTCTACTGATGTTATGTCGCTCATCTGATCTCTCCTGTTTCTATGCAGTGGACAACCCCCACTCCTGGGTACCCTCCGGCAGGGCAATCCTTCGTCACCCTCGCGTTGAGGGGTACGGATGTCATCATCCCTTCGAACGATGCGTCTCTTCTCGTGAGACGCGGACCCGCTCCTTCACCGTGCCTCATCTTCGAAGCTGCGGGTGCGGAAATCGCGTGGGGCCGGTGCGAATCGACCCGAGTAGCGGAGCGCCTGTACGACTACCTCCGCCGTGCGTGGAGAGACGTCCGTCGTCATACCGCGGCGCCCTCCCTGCAGCGCGGCCTTCAACTCCTTTGCCTCTTCCCTGAGGCCAGCTTCACGTAGTTGATGCGTGAGCCATCTAACCATCGCTCTTTCCTCCTGAGCAGTCTAAGCCAGCAGGCATCCCTTCTTCTGCCTGCCACCGCTGATCCCCGTCATCGCAGGCCCGTTGGCCAACGTCCACCGGCCGTCTCAGCCGGGCCGGTGAGAGGCACGCGGAGCCGGTTAATGCAGCAGGGCGAAATGACGCCTTGCGCCCCCTCAAGCACCTCCGACCGTCTGGCCCTTGGGCACCTATTCGGCCGGGATCCTCTCCAGTTCCCACGTGAGAACAACGACCTGCCGCTGCATGTGTCCAAGGATCGACCCGATCAGCGGCGCCCGGACGATCGAAGCCGGAGGCCTATCGAGTGCCTTCAGCATAGGCAGGCTCTGTCTGGTTCCCGGTGGCGAGACCACCGCCATCAGGATCACCAGCGCGGCCAGCATAGCGGCAACCCAGCTTGCTTCTTTTGCCATCTTCCCTGATCTCCCTTCCGTCCGGCAACGGCACACGCACCGCCCACCGGCGTCGGACGATGTCCTCTCCCCAACCCATACGGGTTCGTTCGTCGTCTCATCCCCGAGGCGCAATGCACCCCGGGGACTGATAACCACGCATCGAGCCTCCATTCGAGGGTCAGGCGGCGGAAGGCTGGGAGGGAAGCCTGTCGACAGGGCGGGGCCCCACGATCAGGCGGCAATCATCCGAGGGGCGACAGTGCAAAGAGTGATAAATGGTCAGGGGGAAAACAGAGCGGAACATAGGGATCGACCGAAGAGAGGGGCGGAGAACAGCGCCAGGAAGGCGAGACGATGTGAAGAAACATGGCACACAGTAGCCACTTCTACACGAAAACTTGACACCAGCGCGAACATGGTGTATACTGTAGGTGGAACAGGCTCAAGGTTCCACCAATGGCCCGCCCGGTGTTGCAGCACCGCGGCGGGCACGTTTTTTCTGTGCACGATCAGCACCAGCACCTCCTTCTTGCTAGCGTACCGCTTGATCATCACCTGTCCGTCGGAAGCGACGAGCAGGTACCAAAAAGGCCCCGATCTCCAGCCGCTTCAGTGGAAACGGACAGAGATCGAGGCCTTTGTTGTCCTTTGTCCCGGGCTCGATACGTCAGAGACCCCGGTGCGGCAGGGCACTCAGGGGGGCGCGTAGCCCGTCCTCCCCACGCCAGATGCGTCCGGCCAGGGGAAGCCCCCGCCTGTCTTGTTCTTGCAGGGCGCCGTCGCCCGGAACGCGTCCTTGTAGCGTCGCCCCTCCGAGCGCGCCCGTTAGGTAGCGTTACAGAGCAGCAGGCCCGTTCGGGCCGAAACCTGCAGCTGTGGCCTTCTTGCTTGCAGCGCGAACGACAGCGTCCTGGGTGGTCGCTCCGTTCACCGCTGTCCTACGCGTCGTCTCCACCTGCAGATAACGTTCAGAGGGGAGCAAGGCTCATTGTGGTCCGTTGTCGTTGATGTTGACCGTGCCCGTCTCCGCAGCCATGGAACTGCATGACGCATTCGCATGCGCGTGCAGGTTTTCTTCGCGATACAGAGAGGGTCACGCTGGACCTCTCGTTTGTGTATCGCCACCGTGCCAGAGGGGAGCAAGGCTCAACCGTAGCCAGGTGTTTGCGCTCGCGCGCAGAGATACAACTGTAAAGGTTGAGATCATTATACGGCGGCAGATCCCACGACGTCAAGGGGGGTTTGGTGCCAATTAGTGAGGGAAGATTCCGGCGCCCGAGGATGGCCCCCGGCAGGATGGTGTCCACGCGCGGAAATAGATCGGGGGAAGCGGCAACCCCGGTGGCACGGTGGATGATCCGTAGGCCTGCGTCTTCCGCGCAGTGCGGATAGGGGTCACGGCGGACGCCCGGGCCGACCCCCCCACGCTACCGACGCGAGCCGGGGAAACAAGATCAGGCCGTGACGGGACAGATCGCTCTGAAGGCGCTGCTCTGCGACATAGGACGGGGATAACAGACCCCTCATCTTCGGTGATTGGTTCCTCAGCTTGAGCGCCTTCTCTAGGGCCCGATACCTGTGCAGACAGCTTGGGAGACGGAACCGCCACGCCGGTACCCAGTTCGGCCTGGAGCTGCCTGACGCTTTCGCTCATTCCAGGGTCGGCTCGACGACCGCCCCGCGTTGCGGCTGATCGCGTCGTCCTCGCAGCAGATCACGCCCTCCCCACCCTGTGGAGTCGGTTGGGCTGGGCGCACGCATCATCTCCCCCCGGCGCCTGCTTGAAGGCACTTGAGGCTGACGAGCCAGGCCCACCGGGCGGGAACTCGGGGGACAGACTGGTGGATGACAGGATCGACAGCGGTGACGGCGCCACGCGGATCGATGCGGCAGAAGCAAGCGGCCTTCTGAGATCGCCTGCGGCGGTTCTTCACCAATAACTCGGGTACTGGTCCGGGGCGGCGCCGCCCTCCTCCAGAGTCTTCGGCGCCTCAAGGGATGGATCAGCCGGATCGATACGCTCCAGAGTGACGTCGAACTCCCACCGGTCCCCGAAGTCATAGCGGTACGTCATCGTCTGCCCTACGTCGAGCGGCAGATCGCCGATCCGCACGCCGTCCGCCCACGGCCCGTCGTCCATGAAGGGATGGTTAATGTGATCAAAAGCGCCGAACCGATCACGGTAGGAGAACTGGTACAGGTGATCGTGGGTGAACTCAATCACGTTGAGGACCGCCGTGGCCAACGTCGCCAGTGTCGCAGTCGCGGGTATGGCGATCCGACACCACCAGATATCCCCCAGGGAGACCATGAAGACGTAGGTCCCCTCTTGGAACGTCCACTTAGGCACGATCAAATTCCGCTCCCATTCGGGGAAGTAGGGCCTTAGCACCGGCTGCAGGGTGCCGACGGGGATCCTGTTCACATCACTGAAAGCCACGATCTTGTCGAAGTCACCAAAGAACTCCACGCGCAGCAAGGCCACCATCGCATCCCCAAACGGTTCGCGCTCGATCCGCTCCATATGCCAGCCCTCCCCCGGCTCCGATGGGCGATCCTCAACCGACACCAGCCCGAAAAGGTCCAGCAGGCCCAAGTTGTGCCACCCCGGCCAGTACCGCAGCCACTCCTCAGCATCGCTCCCGGACACCGCCAACCCGTCGTCGGGAACGCGGTTCCAGAAGGTCAGGCAGTCGCCATAAGTCTCCAACGCCAGCGAGTAACCACGCCTGCCCTCTCCGATTATCTCCGGTCTTCCCCGGAGTAGCCAGGTCTCCAGCAACGTGAAGTAGCGCTCCGTAGGATTGAGATCTGTCCATACCCGATGAGCCTCATCATCAACGACCAGCCTCGGTCTCTCGCCACCCTCCTGGACACGGGTCAAACCCGAGGCCCGGGCCAGCAGATAGAGGCCGTGGATGTGAGGGAAGGATTTCTGCTGGGGACGCTGCAGCCCTAGCTGGAGCGGATGGACCATGCGAGCGTTGACCTCGGGCAGCGACCGGAGCGGCAGCAGGCGCAGCTTGTCGGTCACCCTGATTCCCCGCTCCTGCTCGATGAAGCTCAACAAAGCATTGAAGTCGCGCAGAACGGTTCCAGGGCCATCGTCACCCACGTCCTGCTCTCGCAGCAGGCGCTTCTCCGCCGGGGACAGCGCCCGTCCTTGCTCTCGAATCCACCAAGCGTACCTCATTGCAATCTCCCTCCTGACCCTGTCAGTCTCTGCTCATTCCACGCGGAGCCTCTCCAGCCGGTGGCCCGCGCCCTCTCGCTATTCAAAGCCCTCCCGTTCCAACTTATGCTGCCGGATCGCGTCCGCCCGGCCTCAATCGTTCGCACCATCACCGGAGAGACAATACTCGTCGGATCGGCCGACGGAGGCCCATCCGTGCACAATCAAACACCCTGATCGTCATCAGACCCCTGGTGGCCCTGGCGCAACTCCTCCGCAGCATAGTGAGCCCGAGCGCGGGCGTCGACCTCCAGCCCCCGCCTCTGGCACCAGGCCAGCAGCTCTTCTACGTCCACCTCCACCTTTTCGACACGCATCCCAGACTCGCGCATCCCTCGGAGTGCTCTCTCTGCGTTGTCCACCCACTC
>CAZQXX010000214.1:1670-5145 GCA_964597105.1 uncultured Anaerolineales bacterium | reverse complement strand
AGATCCTCACAGGTTGCCACGCCCTCGATCAGGTATGTTCCCTCATCAAGAGCCACCGTGCTGCGTGAATGCACCAGCCACAGCAAGCCGATGATCAGGACTGCCAGAGCAGTCGACACGATGATGCGCTTCATGGTCTCTCCGCCTCCTGCTGCCTCGAGACCATTCCGCGAGTGGGTGAGCAGCGCACGGTGGAGGCCGCAGGATGGTGCGCTTCTCGCCCGTCACGGGATGAGTCCTCCTGTCTCTCCCCCGGTTGCCGTGTCTCTGGGCCATGCTTGCCGGCACTCGAGCCGGCGCAGAGACACGGGGGCATCCGGGGTGCGCAGGATGATCTGACGTCCGGGGGTAGCTCGTGTGTGGACGACTGACGTCCCTCCTTTATTCGCGTCTTCGTGGATTCACAAGAGTGCTTCTCCATTGAGCCTTGGCTCTCCTGAATAGGAGGGCTGCTCACGGTGCCTGGCACCTGACGCGGCTGCACGGTCGGGGAGGGGACGCTACGCGCAGTCCCTGGGATCGCCCCGTTCCGTCTCCCCGGCCCTAGGCCACGGGCTGGAGCGTGGCGTTGACCGTCTCGACCAGCTCCTGCGGGACGAATGGCTTGCGGATGAACCCATCGATACGTTCGAGATCGACACCCTGCTTGGCGCTGTAGTAGGGATCGAGCACGGTGATGACGATGATAGGAATGCCGGTCAGGCTCTCGTCGGCCCTCATCTGTTTCAGGACCTCCGCTCCGTTGACGTCGGGCATCATCAGATCGAGGAGCACCAGGTCGGGCTTCACCCGACGGACGAGATCCAGCCCTTCCTGGCCCCCCAGGGCGCCGATCAGGCGGACGCTGTGACGTTCCAGGGCGAGCTTGATCAGGGCGATCATGTCGGGCTCGTCTTCGATACAGACCACAGTCTTCTCCGTGATTGGCTCGTCCCCGACCTGCTCGTCCTCGACTTGCTCGGGCCGGGCAGAAGAGCGGTCCTGCAGCGCCGAGGTGAGCTCCTCACGGATCCGCCACATAGGAACGTACGCGTCGGCTCCGGCTGCGGATATCTGATCCCCGTAGGCCTCCGTGTCCTCGGTCCCCAGGACGACGATTCGTGCCCCGGGGGCGGCGGACCGGAGGCGGCGCACAGTCTCGAGGCCGCGACCGACCGGCGCTGCGGCGTCGATCAGGATCAGATCGGGGCCGG
Organism: uncultured Anaerolineales bacterium; assembly: GCA_964597105.1. Lineage (GTDB taxonomy): Bacteria > Chloroflexota > Anaerolineae > B4-G1 > B4-G1 > SKLM01. The sequence goes on along the minus strand of CAZQXX010000214.1, from coordinate 3,952 downwards.
ATCGGGCCAGGATAGCGGCGGCATCCGCGCTGTCCGCCGTGGTCACCGGGGAGCCGGGAAGGCTCACCTCGATCCAGCGGCGGAGCCGCTGGCGGAGAACCTCGTCATCCTCGACGAGGAGGATGGACGCACGGCTCCTGACAGCCCCGGGGTATCTCTCAGCGGGCAGAGGTTCGTGCTCTGCTTCTCTATGCGCGTCGCCCCCTGTATCGGATCCCATCCATTCCTCGAGGAAAGCCCGCAGTTCCTCCAGGTCTCGAAACTTGTGTTTCTTCCCGGTGTGGACGTCCTCCAGGCTGAGGCGCCACCGGGTGGCATCAGGCGGTGTGCTTCTCGCCTCCCACAGGCGCAGGACGTATGCACCGTGACGCGGCATATCGTCGTCCGGACGCGTTGGCATAGGTCACCCTCCGATCACTTGGCTGGAGATCATCCCCAGATGTGATATAATTCTACCGGTGGACCGTCATGAGATCGTCATGACCTCTTCATAAGATGGTCATGTGGTCGCCTCCAGGCAGCCTCTTGACGGCCCACGGTGCAACTTCCTGGGTGTTCAACGGCGCGGCGGATGACGCTGCTCTCTCACCGAGGTGCTCAGACATGACACAGCGCCATTCTGTCTTGAGGACCGAGCCTTCCACGTGCCGGGTGTCCAGACATCCGTCACGGCCGATGGTCGATCTGGCGCGTCCCAGCGTCGACTTCAGCCGCCCTTCGGACCGACGTAGCGGACCGCCAGGCCGGTTCGATCCTCCGAGGTGGCACACGTGACGCCGCGTCTGTGTCTGAGGCTTCTGGGTGGCGTCGAGGTCGCGCTGGATGGGTCCGCGGTCGACGGCTTCACCTCCGCCAAATCTCTGGCTCTCCTCAGCTACCTCGCCACCACCGGCTGTCCGCACACACGAGACGCTTTGAGCGCCCTCCTCTGGGGAGAGTCGAACACGAGCCGCGCCAGGGGGAGCCTGCGCACAGCTTTGTGGGATCTCCGGCAGCAGCTTCCCTCGTTCGTCACCGCCGACCGGCAGACGATCGCCATCAACGCGGGCGCCTCGCGCTGGGTCGACGCGGTGGTGGTGCGCGAGTCGGTCGAGATGGCCCGCCATAGGGACGGCGTGTCCCGACACGGTGGGGAGCCGACACCTCTGGGGGATGACCAGGTGGGCGTGCTGGAAGACGCCGTGTCGCTCTATCGAGGCGACTTCATGGCCGGGTTCTTCGTCTCGGAGGCCCCGGGCTTCGAGGACTGGATGCTCGGGGAGCGGGAGCGAGCCCGCCAACTTGTGATGCAGGCGCTCCATCGCCTCCTGAGGCACGCGAAGAGCCGGAGGGACTATCGCCGGGGCATCGAGTTCGCCGGTCGGCTGCTGAGCATCGCCCCATGGCAGGAGGAGATCCACCGGGAGCTGATGGGGCTTCTGGCCCTCGATGGACGGCGGAGCGCGGCGCTGGTTCAGTATGAGATTTGCCGCCACATGCTGGCCGAAGAACTGGACGTAGAGCCGACCATCGAGACTCAGCTTCTATACCGACAGATCAAGGCGGGTGCTCATCTGCGGGAGGGGCGAGGGGGTACCGCACCCGATTCGAACCACACACTGCGATATGAGTATCCTGGCTCCGGTGCTCCATCTCTGATCGGACGTGACGATGCGGTCGCCGCGCTCAGGCACGCGCTGCAGGACCCGGGCACGCGGGTGGTGAGCGTGACCGGGACGGACGGGGTGGGGAAGACGCGGCTGGCGCAGGCGGCGGCGGAGCAGGTCGGACCGTACTTCCGAGATGGGGTGTGGATCGTCTCGCCGGGAGCTGAGGCAGGGGCAGCGACAGGACAGGACGGGACCCGGTGCGGTCGATGGGGATCCGACCCCTGTGGCGAATCGGGCCTGGTTCTGGACGTGGCCCGGGCCATAGGTCTGCGGGTCTCCGCCCGGTCCCCGGCGCGGAGGCAGGTCGTGGACTATCTGAGCGCACGGGAGGCGCTCCTGATGCTCGACGGCTTCCTTGGCGGCTCCCTTGGCGAATCCGTTGGCGGATCCGCTGGCGGCTCCCGCCCCTCTTCGGCGCTGGAGGTCGTCCTTCGGGATATCCTCGACCGCGCTCCCTACGTCACGCTGCTACTTGTCGGGGAGGAGGCCCCGGCGGTCGGGTGTGAGTGTATGCTTCATCTTGAGGGACTGGACGTGCCCCCGCGCCCGGCCGGCGACGCGCCGAGCTTGGCCCGCCCCGACGACCTGATGGCGTACGGGAGCGTGCGCCTCTTCGTGGCGCGGGCTCTGGAT
>CAZQXX010000214.1:0-1570 GCA_964597105.1 uncultured Anaerolineales bacterium | reverse complement strand
CCTCGAACCGTCTGGCTCTGTGGCGGCTGGCTCACCTCCCGGGGACATTCGGTCGGGAGGCAGCTTTGAAGATCGCCGGCGCCTCCCCAGCAATCCTGAACCGTCTGGCGGGGAGGCGGTTGCTGACGCCGCAGGGGGCTGCTCGCTACGAGTGGCATCCGGCGCTGCGTCGGCTCGTTCTGAGCGTGGGACGGGCGCCGGGTGGCGAGATTGGGGAGCCCGGTCTGGCCGCGGCAGCGATCGAGGCACGGCACCGGAGGCACTACCTGACGATGGTCGCGGAGCGGACGTCCGCGCTGCGTGGACCAGAGGCGAGAGAGGCTGCCGCCGAGGTGGCGCGTGACTGGCCGCACGTGCGGCGTGCATGGTACGCTACCGTCGCTCACGGAGAGATCGAGCTGCTGGAGCAGGGGCTGGAGGGGTTGTCGCGGTTCCTGCGGCTTAAGGGCTGGATGCGGGAAGCGGCTGACCTGTTGGGCGATACGGCCGAAGGCCTGAGGGCCGGGGGTGAAGGCCCGGCGGAGACGGAACGGCGGGGATTGAGGGCCCGGGTGCTGACCGAGCAGGCGCGGTTCCTGAACGCCGAATGTCTCTACGCGCGCGCTCGCCAGGCGGCCGAGGGGGCGCTTGAAATCGTCAGCACCGGACGTGGCGATGGTGGGAGCTCCGACGGGCGGCGAGCGGTGGAGGCCGCGGCCTGCCGGGAGGCGGGGATAGCGCTCTGCGGAGAGGGGCAGGTCGAGGCGGGCCGGGAGCGTCTCCGGCAGGGATTGGCCCTGGTGGCTCACGAGCCCCGTTCCTGGACCCGGGCGTCGATTCTGGCTCAGTTCGGCGTCCTTGAGATGCGCAGGGGACACCCGAGCCGGGCAAAGGGGCATCTGAGCGAAGCGCTGGCCGTGTACGAGGAGCTGGCGGATAGCCGGAGCGCGAGTGAGGTGCTGGGCCAGATGGCGTTGGCCCGCGCCCTGAGCGGCGATCTGGAGCGGGCCTGGATTCACGCCGAGGAGGCGTTGCGGCTGGCAGAAGGCACGGGGGACCGGGCTCTGGAGAGCAGCATACGCGCCGCGCTGGGGACTGTGGCCGGTGCCCGGGAGGACTATGGGATGGCGACCGGCCATTGTGAGCAGGCCCTGCGGATCGCCCGGGATCTGGGGGACCGCCGGAGAGAGGCGGAGGCATTCGCGGAGCTGGCTCTCGTTCAGCTGCGGCAGGGGAAGATGGAGGGCGCCTGGCAGCGGAGCCTTCTCGCGGTCGAGCTGGCCCGGGCCTCGGGAGACCGGATGATCGAGGCGCGAGCGTCCCTTGTGTCCGGGCACACCTTCGCGGAGCTGGAGATGTGGGCCCCGGCGGTGGATGCGTACGAGGAGGCGTGGCGGATCCAGGAAGCGCTGGGACTCTCAGGCCAGGTGATTGAGTCGCTGGCGGGTCTGGCTCGGGCCAGGCTGATGGAGGGGAAGCCGGATGACGCGCAGGTCCTCATCGAGGAGGTGCTCTCGCGGCTGCGCGGCGGCGACCGGTTGGCCGTCAGCGAGCCGTTGCGGGTGTATCTGGCGTGCTATCAGGTTCTGGA
>CAZQXX010000213.1:0-5149 GCA_964597105.1 uncultured Anaerolineales bacterium | reverse complement strand
AGCCCAAAGGCGAGGTGGCGTTCGCCGTTCCTGCGCGAAGCGCTTAGTTCAACAGTTTTTGGATACCTTCTGTGCTAAGTGCCTTCGGTTTAACGTCTGGTAGTTTTGGTGGTGCCACCTTGTCTGTTGGATCGCTATTGACGATATCCACGTCACACAGCCAAGAATACATGGCGCTGATAACAGCTAGGTGGCGTCTAACGGTGTGTGGTGACAATCCGCGTTCCTGGTGGTGTCCTAGATAGTCTCTGACATCGCTGGTGGTGATATCAGCACAGTCCACGTCTTCGCCAAGGTAACGTCTGAACTGGCGTAGTAGAACGGTGTCAGTCTTGATAGTGGTAGGACTTGAACGTGTGGACTTGAACAGTAGGTAGCCCGATACAGCGTCACAGAGAAGCACGTCACACACTCCCTTTAGTGGTGTGTAGTAAAAACAAAAGACTGCATAATAGCAGTCTCGTTCACTACACTAGCGTTTTATGACGTTGTGGCCACCAAGTGTGACTTGTGTGGTTTTGCTCTACAGTGCGATTGTAGCGCTCTCCCAACTGAGCCACAGCCCCTCTGGACGATTCCTATTGTACCTGATATTAGACGGTTGTCAAGGTTTGATTGACGGAATGCAAGTCTGTGTCCTCGGATGGTCCTGAGGACGCGTTCGTGTTCCCTCTGCCGTTCTTCCTCTCGCGTTTGGAGGATCGATGCTCTGGAAGGTTTCTCGCTTCCCTACTGAGGAACGCGATCAGCATGCGGATGGGCATGGGCGGGGGCCCCAGTCGCTGGGCGCATGTGACCAACATCTGCCGGGTTTGCTTGTACGTGTTCACTCAATACTGCTTCTAGCTGCTCCAGAGTCGTGACGCCCGCCACCTGGTTCAAGAACGTGTGGAGGGTTGGGCTGCGTGCAAACAGCTCCTGAACGAGGGGGCCGATGGGGTCCTCTCCGGCCGCGCCGGGCTGCGCCGCATAGGCTCCGTGGAAGGCGAAATAGGCTTGATTCAACTTGCGGATCGGGTAGCCGTGTTCGACGAACACCTGCCGCCGGCGCTCCATGTATGCTTCTGCTTGGTCGGTCTTCCCCTTCTTGAGGAGTTCGTCCACTTGGATACGCGTCTCCCGCATCTCGAGTTGGAAGTCAAAAGGCGGTGGCTGCGATGTTCCATTCCCTTTTTCATCTTCATCCTCTTCGGGATTCGGTTCTGGTTCAGGCGGCAGGAGTTCCGGATAGTAGCGAGCCACCACCTTCCGTCCTATGTCTCGGCCCACAATGGAGGCCACTGTCTCATTGATCCTTCGGGTCTCTCCAGACGATAGGTAGTTCCGTCCCAACGGTCGCGGGGTAAGGTAGTGATGCGTCCACTCGTGAGCCGTCACCTCCACGACCCAGTTGAGAGAACTACTCTCTAGTAGCATCGACGGGTAAGCCGAGAGGCCCCCGATTCCGGTGACCAAGGACGAGACATCGAAGGCAGCGTCTATCTCCCCCTCGATCTCTTCCTGTTGCGCCACGTCCAGGCCGTGCGCAAGACTCAATTGGTGAAGGCTCTCAATCTTGTCCCGCGGTGAGATGACGAGAAGGCGGGGAAGGGACGTGAAACGGACCAAGACGGGGGGAAGCTCCTGCCCCAGGACGCTGAAGCTCTCATCCTCCAAGACGGAGGCGACCTGTTCCTCAAGAATCGCCTCGGCAGTTGACTGGCGGGCGCTGATCTCCGAGCGCAGTTCCTCTCGCTTTGTTCTCAGCTCGACCGTCGCCTCATCAGGGTCGTCAATCTCAGGGTTAACGTAGACTCGGTGAATCTCTCCGTCAAGGCGCTGTATCTCACCCACCAAGGCTAAGTAGTTGAGCAAGAAGTCGTGGCGAGCCTCTTCGCTCATATACTGCTGAGGTGACATGAGCCCATGAGTTAGCTTCTGCCAGACGGTCCTTGCTTCCCACCGGACGAAGTTGAACCGTTTTCCTGCTAGCTCTTGCTGGAGTCCGACTTGGATGCTTGTTGCAGGTGGCCTTTTGACGGAGAAGATGAGGAGCAGCACAACCAAGGTCATCGCCAGCTTCCAGTGCTGAGCGAGACCCTCGAGGACTTTCGTAAAGCGACTGATTGATCGGTGACCCATGATCATTCAGAATGGTTGGGATGGCTACCTCTGACCTCGTCAGACCTGATCGGGTGTGAGAAATGGATCGGTAGCAGGAACGTGGGGAATCAGGCCAGAGAGGAAAGGGCAAGCCGAATTCGCTCTTCGACGCTCAACTCCTCGTCGCGGGGCAGGCCCTGCAACGCTGACTGGGCCTCGATCAAGCTAAAGCCCAGCTCGGTGAGCGCGGCGATGACCTCGGTGTCTGCATCGGTCAGTAGCGGTGTTGTCCTTCCTTCCGCAGGGATCACCTGGTCCTTCAAGTTGAAAATGATCTTCCTGGCTGTCTTCGAGCCGATGCCGGGCACGCGGGTAAGCAAACCGGGCTCGTCTCGGAGGACTGCCTGGCGCAGCGCGTCCGGCGATACAGAACTCAGCAGCGATAGAGCGACAGTGGGACCAACCCCGGAGATACCGAGCAGAAGCTCAAACAGGGCTCTCTTCTCCTTGGTAAGGAAGCCGTAGAGAGCCATCCTGTTTTCACGCAAGTGGAAGTGAGTGAAGAGCTCAACTGGCTGCTCCACTTTCCTGAACTGCTCCAGGAGATCAGCAGGCACGTAGACTTGGTACCCAACTCCGCCAGCACGGATGACTACGTATCCATCGCCTGTGTCCCACACCACACCACTGATCTTCGAAATCATGCGAGGCTACCTGGCCTGTTCTGAGAGTGTCCTTAATCGGGCAGAATGGAGATGGCAGATCGCTACCGCAAGGGCGTCGGCGGCGTCATCTGGACGGGGTAGCTTTCTCAAGCCCAGCAACATCTTGACCATTTCCTGCATCTGCTTCTTGTCAGCGCTCCCGTAGCCAGTGATAGCCTGCTTGATCGCCAATGGCGTATACTCGACTACTTCAAGACCGACGTCTGCCAGAGCGAGTATAGCAACGCCTCGCGCCTGCCCGACGGTCATAGCTGTGCGCACATTCTTGCTGAAGAAGAGTTCCTCCACAGCGGCCTCGGTCGGCTGCCACTCCTCCGCTAGTTCCTTGATCTCTCGATGAATTGCCTGAAGGCGGGCCGGCGTTGGTTGTTCAGCGGTCGTTCGTATCGCGCCACTTGCCAGCGCCCGCAAATGGCCGCTCGATTCCTCCACAACACCCCAGCCCGTGGTAGCGAGACCAGGGTCAATCCCGAGCACTCGTTCTGTACCTCGACCGGTTGAGCTCACGTGGATGCTAGAACCCCCCTTCGTATTTGGCAATTACATCGTCAGTGATCTCCAGATTGCAGTGGACTTCTTGAACGTCATCGAGGTCCTCAAGGTGGTCGATGACCCGCATCACGCGCACCGTCTCCTGTTCACCGAGTTTCACGGTGCCTTTGGGAACCATAGTCAGTCGAGCTTCCTCAGTTGGAATGCCTGCTTTGTCGAAGGCATTCTGCACAGCCTCAAAGCGGCTCGGGTCGGCGTAGATCTCGATCAGATCGTCGCTGAATTCAACGTCATCAGCGCCTGCCTCTACGGCTATATCGAATGCTTCTTCCTCAGCGATGACCTCAGGATCAATGGCAATGTACCCTTTTCGCTCAAACTGCCATTGGACGGCGCCCGCGTCTGCAAGGCTTCCGCCGCTTTCCGAGAAGGCGTTCCGGAGGTCGGATGCTGTGCGATTTCTGTTGTCTGTGACAGCGTGCACCAGCAGGGCAACGCCATTTGACGCATACCCTTCGTATACAATCTCCTCCAGATCGACGCCTTCGAGTTCACCGGTGCCGCGCTTGATGGCACGCTCGATGTTCTCTTTCGGCATGTTGGCGTCTTTGGCTCTGTCGATAGCCAGACGCAGTTGAATGTTAAACTCAGGGTCGCCACCCCCATGCCGGGCCGCCACCATGATCTCACGGACTAGTTTGGTGAAGAGCTTGGCCCGCCGACGGTCTTCCTTCTTCTTCTGGTGCTTGATGTTAGCCCAGTGGCTGTGACCGGCCATAACTCACACCTCCTTCTTTGTTTCAGTCTTTCCCATATCCATTTCTCTGATAATATTGTATGCGATATGCCCGAATCTGCAATCGAACGCTTTCCAGAGCGCTGCGGAGGCGTAGGTTTTATAGTCCTGCGCGGGGCGCGTACCGTACCGTGGAGACAGCTTATCATCCAGCCGGGAGGTTGTCAGAATGACACTCTATCTCGATTCGGGGTCGCCAGGCGACGTCCGTCAGGCCGCTGAGTTCGGTTTCATCGCTGGGGTCACTACCAATCCCAAGCTTCTAGCCCGCGTCGACCAACCTGCAGAGCAAGTTCTGCTAGAGATGTGCGACGCGTTGAGTGAGGGTACCGTGTTCTATCAGCTCACAGCCGCTACTCTTGGGGAACGGAGGGAGGAGGCTCAGCGCATCGCCAGTTTGCGTCCAGGTCGCATTGGCCTGAAGATTCCTTGTACCACAGAGAACCTGACCCTGGTACCGGACTTGACCCGGGAGGGACTCATCTGCGGGGTGACGGCCATCTTCAGTGCGCATCAGACGCTGTTAGCCTGCCAGGCTGGGGCTGATTTCGTCATACCCTACGTGAATCGGGCTACGCGTCAGCTGGGTGATGGAATTGGACTGGTGGAGGAGATGGCAGACGTCATTGAGGCTCTCAGCGCTCCGACCGAGATTCTCGCTGCCAGCTTTCACAGCCTGGCTGAGGTAGTGGCAGCTGTTCGAGCTCGGGCTGACCACGTAACGCTACCACCTGCTCTACTGAAGAAGCTCGGCGATCATCCTCTCTCGGAACGCGCCATTGAGGAGTTCTCTCAGTACCTCTGAGATCGACCAGCAGGGAGTGAGGATTTTCCTGCGGGGAGAGAAAGGGGACGTCATGGGTGCTTGACTAGAGCGGGGCTCCGGGTCGAGCTTGTGAGGGATGGACTGCTTGTCGTGGGCTCGTCTCGTCCATCCACGCCCCGGTGATACCTCTCTGATCGGCGCTCATGATCGTTGTCTCCGTCGTTCACCTACTTCCTCCACGTATTCCAGGGATTGGTGCCGGAAATAGGTGTCATAAAGCTGAGCGTA
>CAZQXX010000212.1:0-5160 GCA_964597105.1 uncultured Anaerolineales bacterium | reverse complement strand
CAGCAAAAAGGCCCATTCGAGTGATACCCTCGATATGGGCCTTGTGGCGTTATGGTGGCGCCCGATGGGTGCCATCGTCATGCTAAAGAGTGTTCTCATCAGGAGATTGCCCGGCAATACCGCTCCGATATCCAGTGGTCCTACAGAAGCCCAGTCGCGGGCAGAAGGCTGGAAGTCACTCCTTGGTCAACCGAGTCAACGGCCTTAGTCTGTGGTGGGGCCACTTTCTGGTCGCTACCTGAGATGTGGAGTGAACCCGTGTGACAAGCGTAGTTTAGCATCAGATGGGCAGAAGGTCAAATGCCTGCGTCGGTACGGATTGATGGGTAGCAGTGGCGATCAAGCCGCACCGAGGAGACCAAACCCCTGCCCCTCTTGGCAGCGAACGGCGGGTCAGCCGGTCACCCGGAGATCGTACGTCGCAACAGCTGAATCTCATCCATTCCGACCAGAAGCGCCAGCACACCGTACACGCCGATCCCCAACAGGCCAGAGCCCCCGACGATGAGGATCTCACCTACCGTGCCCGCCGGCGCGAATCGAGAGAGCCCCGCCACCCCGATGTAGACGGCCGCACCCATAATCAAGGAAAGGGGGACGGCGGTGACCACCGCTCTCCAGAGACCCTGGCCAGCCAATCCCCCGGTGCGCCACCGAAGCAGGAGAAGCATCAACAGCGCGTGCGCGGCCCATTTCAGCGAGTTGGCCAGGATCAGTCCGTTGAGCGTCAGGGGGACGAGCAAGGTTGGCGCCAGGGCCAGAATCACGTACAGGAATACGGTCACGACGCCGACCAGCGCGGGGGTCCACGTGTCTTTTCGCGCATAGAAGGCAAAGATGAGGGGCTGATCCACGGCGGCGAAGGTGAGCCCGAGAAGATGGAAACGCAAGGCGGAGACTGTGGCCGCGGTATCGACAGCCGTGAAATCACCGTGCTCGAACACCAGCCTGACGAGCGGCGTCGACAACACCCACAGTCCAACGGTTGCCGGCACGGTCAATGCAATCACGAGGCGGAGCCCTTGACCGAGGGTGGCTCTGAATCGATCGGTCTGACCGTTGTTGGCCTGACGGGAGAGTGTAGGGAGAATGGCGATCGAGATCGCCGTGCCGACCAACCCCAGCGGGAACTGGATGATGGTGGCAGAATATGTCATCCAGGCGGGCGAGGCAGCACCGGTGTGAGACGCCAGACGGTAACTCAGCAACTCCGCCAGCTTATCCACCGCGAGCCCAGCCAGGATCGGAAGATAGAGGCGGCCAATCCGCCGGAGCGCAGGATGCTGGAGGCTGAAGACGAGACGGAAGCGAGCGTCGCGGAGACCTGGCAGCAAGAGCAGGACCTGGAGGACGGAACCCACTACCAGGCCAACGGCCATGCTCTGAACACCCCATCCGCTCCTCCCGAGCGCCAACGCGACCACGACTAGCGCGAGATTGAAGACGGCGGCAGTGAGAGCGGGAAGCGTAAACCTATTGAGGGCATAGAGTGCACCGGAAAGAACACTGGCCAGACTGAGGAAGAGCACGCTGGGGAGCATCACGCGCAGCAGTCGGGCGGCCAACTGCTGGTCGGCGGCCGGCAGTCCGCCAGCGGAGAGCCAAATCAGCTGCGGCGTCACGAGCTCCCCGAGCAGCACGAAGACAGACACTACCACTGTCACAACACTCAAGAGAAGACTCAGCAGATGCCAGAGCTCCGCCCGGCGCTCAGGAGCAGCGTAGTCAGAGAGAACCGGAATGAGTGCGGAGTTGACCATACCGCCTATGACGAGGGCGTAGATGATCTTGGGAAGCGCCATAGCGGTGTCCAGAGCGCTCACGTGGCCGCCGGCGCCAAAGAGGTCAGCCTTTACAATCTCGCGAACCAGCCCCAGGACGCGGCTGACCACGTTGCCCACCGCGATGATGGTCGCTGCCTGTGCGACCTCGACACCGTCCTGGAGTAGTGTCTCCTCTGCTTCGCTCAAGCGTGTCTTGTCTCCCCTTGTGCGCGATCAGGATAGCTGGATGGCTGAATGGATGAAGCGGTGCCATCGAGACGAGGATTTGATTCTACCGTGATTCGATCAGGCATACAAACCCCTGGTGTATGGGTGTTGCTCCCGGCACTTAGCTTGCGTGGAGCGTTGAACCGTGGTAGAATCATGACGTCGTTCAATAGAGATAGTCAAGGAGGACAGTGTGTCGCTGAGTAGAAGCGAGAAAGAAGCCATTATTGACGAATACGGCCGCGGGCCGGATGACACAGGCTCACCAGAAGTACAGATTGCACTGCTAACAACCCGCATCAGTCAGTTGACGGAGCATCTCAAAGAGCATAAGCACGATGAGCATTCCCGACGCGGCCTGATCAAGATGGTGGGTCAGCGGCGCCGTCATCTCACCTATCTCAGTCGCAGGAACCCCGAGCGCTACAAGGAGATCATCAAGCGGCTCGGACTGCGCAGATAGTTGCATCAATAAGACGTGAATCGGACGAGTAGATCTGAGTATGTTGACTCATCTACTCGTTTGACGTTTATGGCAAGGCGGACCCGATGCAGAGCCAGGAATTGGGGGGTGGAGCGTAGCGGCACGGACGTGCCAGACAGACGCTACGAGACAGCCCCCAGTCCCTGACCCTCTGCGTCTGGTCTCAGACATGGAGGTAGATAAGTGAATAGCAAGACGTTTACCACGCAGTTGGGAGAGCACGTCCTGACGTTTGAGACAGGCAAGCTAGCCCAGCAGGCAGGTGGTACAGTTACAATCACGTCGGGTGACACGAAGTTGCTGGTCACAGCAACTATGTCACGTGACGTTCGCGAGGGGATCAGTTTCTTCCCCCTCACTGTCGACTTTGAAGAACGCATGTATGCGGCAGGCCGCATCCCCGGCTCTTTCTTCCGCCGCGAAGGACGCCCACCCGAATCTGCAACGCTGATCTGCCGACTGACGGACCGTCCGCTGCGTCCTCTCTTCCCAAAGAAGATGCGGAACGACGTGCAGGTCATCATCACGCCGCTCTCGCAGGACGAAGAACATCAATCAGATGTCCTCTCGATTATCGGTGCATCGGCCGCTCTGACCATTTCGGACGTCCCGTTTGACGGGCCGATTGGGGCGGCACGCGTAGGATACATCGACAACGAACTCGTCATCAATCCGACCCTCCCAGAGATGGAGGGAAGTTCGCTCGACCTTAGGCTAGCAGGCACAGCGGAAGCCATATTGATGGTCGAAGCTAACGCCGAGGGACTCAAGGAACCCCTCCTAGTAGACGCGCTTCAGGCCGGCTACGAGGCGATTCAGGACACGATCCGCACACAACACGAGATGCGGGAAGCAGTCGGAAAGCCGAAGCGAGACTATACCCTGCACGGCGTCGTGCCGGATGAACTGGTTGACAAGGTCCGTGACGAGGTCGGAGGCAGACTTGAAGAGGCCGTGTACGGAGCTGAGGACAAGAAAGATCGCGACAACCGTGTTCGCGACCTCCAGGATGACCTGGTAGCCCGCCTGGAAGAGACCTGGGACAAGCGGCAAGTTACGGAGGCACTCGACAAGGTGATGCGCCACTTGATCCGCGAGCGGACCATCAATGAGGGCGTTCGTGCCGATGGCCGCAGACCGGATGAGGTGCGTCCGCTATCGGCTGAGGTGGGGCTGCTGCCTCGAGCGCACGGGTCCGGACTGTTCACCCGTGGCGAGACCCAGGTTCTGTCGGTCGCCACGCTGGGTACGCCTCGAGAGGAACAGATGATCGACGATCTGTCACCGAGGGAGAGGAAGCGGTACATGCATCACTACAACTTCCCCCCCTACTCCACGGGCGAGACCTGGCCGCTGCGCGGACCGAAGCGACGAGAGATTGGACATGGAGCCCTGGCAGAGCGCGCGCTGCGACCGGTGCTACCCAGTGAAGATGAGTTTGCCTATACGATGCGCGTGGTGAGCGATGTGCTCAGCTCGAACGGGTCGACATCGATGGCGAGCATCTGCGGCAGTTCTCTCGCTCTGATGGATACGGGCGTGCCAATCAAGGCTCCAGTGGGCGGGATTGCGATGGGCCTGATGAAAGAGGGCGATCGCTACCAGATTTTGACGGACATCCAGGGCCTGGAGGATCACATCGGGGACATGGACTTCAAGGTCGCCGGTACCCGAGAGGGCGTCACGGCACTGCAGATGGATATCAAGATCGGAGGAATCTCCTACGAACTCATGGGAGAGGCCCTTGAGCAAGCCCGCGAGGCACGACTCCAGATCCTGGATGCAATGAGTGAGGCGATTTCGGAGCCACGGGCTGATCTCTCGCCCTACGCGCCCCGAATGACGATTATCCACGTTGATTCCAGCAAACTGGGCGCCGTCATCGGCCCGGGGGGCGAGACCGTTCGCTCCATCGAGGACGAATGCGACGTCAGTGTCGACATCGAGGATGACGGCACGATATACATCGCTGCCACCAGCGGCCCTTGTGCCGAGAAAGCACAGGCGATGATCGAGGCCCTGACCGAGGAGCCGGAGGTGGGCCAGATCTACACCGGACGTGTGGTGCGCACCGCAGACTTCGGGGCCTTCGTGGAGATACTGCCCAACACGGACGGAATGGTCCACATCTCCCAGCTCTCGGACGAGTACGTGGACAGCGTCGACGACGTGGTCCAGGTTGGCGATGAGATTATGGTGATGGTGACGAACATCGACCGTGACGGGAAGATTCGTCTTTCCCGACAGGCCGTCCTGGAAGGCTGGACGCCCGAGGAGGCTCGGGCTGCAGATAGGCCTGGCGGTGGGCGACGGCGGCGATAGCTAGCGCAGAGTAACGAGCCGGGTACAAGCCATGGAAGAGATCAACCCTGAGGGAGCGACCAACGAGGAACCAAGACGGAATCGCATCGTTCCTCGTGCGATAGGCTGGTTGTTGCGAGCCGCACGGGAGACAGGCGAGACGGTCATCCCGGCTGTGGTCATCGCCTTGTTCATCAATCTCTTCCTGGCTCAAGCCACCCAGGTTCTGGGACAGAGCATGGAACCCACCCTGCACAGCTCCCAGCGAGTGGTCATCGAGAAGATCACATACCGCTTCCACGGACCACGCCGAGGTCACGTCGTGGTCATCGACTCCGAAGGCCAGAGTGAGATGCTCATCAAGCGGGTGGTCGGTCTGCCCGG
>CAZQXX010000211.1:0-5206 GCA_964597105.1 uncultured Anaerolineales bacterium | reverse complement strand
GCACTCAAGGGAGAGACGGGCACGCGCATCGTGCCCTAGCCCTGGCAACTATGGACCAAGTGATCGGACTCAAGTGTACTATCTGCGGCGACGTCTACGGCGTCGACGAGGTCGACTACGTATGCCCCAAGCACGGCGACGAGGGGATCCTCGACGTCCTTTATGACTATGAACGCATCGAGCGCCGGATCGGTCCGGAAGGACTGGCGCAAAATCGCATTCGCTCCATCTGGCGCTACATGCCTCTCCTACCAGTGGACCCCGAGACAGCCGAGCAGTTGGCACGAGGAACCGTGCTGTCGAGTGTGGGCTGGACGCCTTTCTACCCCGCACCTCGCCTCGCGCGCCATCTGGGGTTGAGGCATCTGTGGGTCAAGGACGACAGCCGCCAGCCGACGGCGTCGCTCAAGGATCGTGCCTCCGCCGTGGCAGTGGTCAAGACCCGCGAGAGAGAGTATGATGTCGTCACCACGGCCAGCACAGGGAACGCCGCCGCCGCGCTCGCCGGGCTGTGCGCCGCCGTCGACCAGCCTAACGTCATCTTCGTGCCTCGGACCGCTCCGGAGGCGAAGATCGCTCAGCTTCTGGCCTATGGCTCGACAGTGCTCCTGGTCGACGGAACCTACGATCAGGCCTTTGAGCTCTGCCTGGAGGCAGCTCGGACGTTCGGCTGGTACAACCGCAATACAGGTTACAACCCTTACATGAGCGAGGGTAAAAAGACGGTCATCTATGAGGTCTGCGAGCAACTCGCGGGTGCCGAGGGCTCGTCGCAGGCATGGCAGACTCCGGACGTGGTCTTCGTCCCTGTCGGGGATGGCTGCATCATCGGTGGGGTCCACAAAGGCTTGCGCGATCTATTGGCCCTGGGCTGGATCGACCAGGTGCCGCGCATCATCGGGGTGCAGGCAGAAGGATCAGCACCGCTGGTCGACGCGTGGGAACGCGGGCTCGAGCCTCTGGAGATGGAACCGATGGAAGCCCATTCAGTGGCCGACAGCATCGTCGCAGGTCTGCCGAGGGATCGGATCAAAGCCCTGCGGGCCGTGAGAGAGACCGACGGAGCCTACGTCAGCGTCACCGACACGGCGATCCTGGATGCTATCCCTGCAGTGGCGCAGGGGTGCGGCGTGTTCGCCGAGCCCGCCGCGGCGGCAGCCTACGCCGGGCTGGTCGAAGCCCTGAATAAAGGCCTGGTGGACCCGGAAGAGCGCATCGTCGTCCTGGCAACAGGCTCGGGCCTCAAGGACGTCGCCAGCGTGATGAAAGCCGTTGAGGAAAAACCCCCGGTCGTCGAACCCACCCTGGCCCGCGTGAAAGAGATCGTTGGTCAGGACGGGAAGGTCAATCGGTAGAAGGACGAGGCAATCCGCGCGCTGAGACAGGAGGCTACCATGGTCAACGTCACCTTTCTAGGAACTGGCAACGCCTTCTCCGCTGGGAGACGCACCAATCTGGCGCTCTTGATGGAGGCCTCCGAGTTCCGCATGCTGATCGAGACGGGGCCGATGATCCTGGAGCAGCTGAATCGGGTCGGACTGCGAGCGTCCGACATCGAGCATCTCTTTGTGACTCACGCCCACGGAGACCATGTGCTCGGCTTCCCGATGCTGGCACTCAGCCGTCTTGAGGCTCCCACCCCTCTCCATATCTACGCAGGCCTCACCACCATCGCTTCCTTACGTATCCTCAGCACCCTGGCCTTTTCCAGCCTCAGCACCGATCAATTGGACCTCTTGTGGCACGAGATCTCCCAGGAAGGGCCAGACGAGCGGGAGCTGCCAACAGGGATCAAGCTCCGCACGATACTCCCGGATCATCCACCGGGGGTGCCCACCCTGTCCGCCCGGTGGGACTTCGCCGATGGCCTATCCGTCACCCTGATTACGGACACACGACCTGGTCGCGCCAGCGTCAAGCTGGCCAAGGGTAGTGACCTGCTGATCCACGAGGCCTCATTCAGCGCCACCCTTCAGCCCGATGCTGACCCGTACGAGCACTATCACAGCACTGCACAGCAGGCGGGCGAGGTCGCTCGAGAAGCGGGCTGCAAGCAGCTGGCCCTGGTGCATCTGGGGACCGAGATCGGCGAGCACCCCGACGTTCTCATCCGGGAGGCCCGCGCGGGCAGTGGCCTCCAGGTGATCGTCCCAGAGGATGGTGATCGGATTCAAGTGACGCACTGATCGATTGATGGACGCGTAGATCAGCAGATCGATCTGACCGATGTGCCGATCTACCGGTCCACCAATGTTACCGATTCCAAACAGGAAGGACACGTGCCAAGATGATCGACCTGACAATTGACGAAGAACAACTTAAACGTACAGTGGAGCGCGCAAGAGAGCGCGAGATTATCATCCCCACCTTCGAGCAGATGAAACACCCCACGTTGATCCCCAACGGGATCAAGGAGAAGCTCAAGGACGTCGGCTTGTGGGAGATCGACTCCCGCAACCTCTTCCGTATCACCTGGAAGAACGAGCCCACGGAACACGGTGGCGGCTTCGACGGCGTCAACTACGTGGAGTTGCCACCCGCTCTCACCGGCGTGCCAGCCCGCATCATCTCGCTCGTAGGCAAGTGGTTCCCTACCGGATCGCACAAGGTGGGCGCCACCTTCGGCTGCCTGGTGCCCCGACTGGTCACCGGTCAGTTCGACCCCACTTACCAGAAGGCGGTCTGGCCCTCGACCGGAAACTACTGCCGGGGCGGCGCTTACGACGCCTCCTTGCTGGCCTGCGAGTCGATCGCCATCCTGCCGGAAGGCATGAGCCAGGAGCGCTTCGACTGGCTGTCAAAAGTAGCGGGCGAGGTGATCGCCACACCCGGGACGGAGAGCAACGTCAAGGAGATTTTCGACAAGACCTGGGAATTGCGCGAGACTCGCGAGGATGTCGTGGTCTTCAATCAGTTCGATGAGTTCGGCAATCATCTCTGGCACTACGAGGTCACCGGGCACGCGATGGAAGAGGTGCTGAAACAAGAGATGGGGCCAGACGATGCGTATCAAGGCGTGGTGCTGACCAGCGGCTCCTCCGGAACTCTCGGCTGCGGGGACTACCTGAAGAAGCTCTTCCCGACGAGCAAGATTGTGGCAAGCGAGGCCCTTCAGTGCCCCACGCTGCTCCAGAACGGCTTCGGCGCTCACCGCATTGAGGGCATCGGCGATAAGCACGTCCCCTGGATCCACAACGTCAGAAACACGGACATGATCATGGGCATCGACGACGAAGCCACGATGAGCCTGGCGCGGCTGTTCAATGAGCCTGCGGGACAGGCCTACCTGGTTGATCAGGGGGTGCCACAGGATCTGGTCGCCAACCTTCACCTCCTGGGCATCTCCAGTATCGCGAACGTCCTCTCCTGCATCAAGTTCGCCAAGTGGTACGAGCTGAAGGAGCAGGATGTAGTGCTGACTGTCTTCACCGACTCCATGGAGCTCTATCAAAGCCGACTCGAGGAGCTGCGCCAGGAGCGGGGAGAGTACACCGAGACCGACGCAGCGGCCGATTACGACAGGTATCTGTCCGGCACAACGGTCGACTTCGTCGAGGAACTCCGCTACTGGGATCGGAAGCGCGTCCACAATCTGAAGTACTTCACCTGGATCGAGCAGCAGGGAAAGGAACTCGAAGATCTTGAAGCGCAGTGGTACGACCGCGACCATTGGGACAGGATCCACGACCAGGTTGAGGACATCGACGCGCTGATTGGAGAGTTCAACGAGAGGACCGGGCTCTTGGAGGAGCTGTAGAACGCTCCGTCACGGGCCGGGGCCGCAGCAGGGAAGACAGGCAGAGCGGTGGGCGCCGCTGTTTGCCAGAGCGCTCTGATTTGCCTTCCCCGCCGCTTGCGTTAGAATCCCGGCCCGATTTGCAGAATCCTGTGGCAACGATCAATAGGTTGCCAGAACAGCGACGATCACATACCGATTATTGAGGGAGACCCTAAGCCTATGGACTATGACATCAAAGATCTTGACCTGGCCCCCGCAGGGCGCCGCCGCATTGAATGGGCAGAGCGGGAGATGCCGGTTCTACGCCTCATTCGGGGACGCTTTGCCGATGAGAAGCCGCTTTCGGGCGTGCGGGTATCCGCCTGCCTCCACATTACGACCGAGACCGCGAATCTGGCGCGCGCGCTTCAGGCTGGCGGGGCGGATGTGGTATTGACAGCCTCAAACCCTCTCTCCACCCAGGATGACGTGGCTGCGGCGCTGGTCTCCTATTACGAGATCCCCGTCTTCGCCATCAAGGGGGAGGACAACGACACCTACTACCGGCATATCTACGCTGCGCTGGACCACCAGCCTCACATTACGATGGATGACGGGGCAGACCTGGTGAGCACGCTCCACAAGGACCGCACGGAGCTGATCGCCAACGTCATCGGTGGGACTGAGGAGACCACCACCGGGGTTATTCGCCTGC
This sequence comes from uncultured Anaerolineales bacterium, assembly GCA_964597105.1. Taxonomy (GTDB): domain Bacteria; phylum Chloroflexota; class Anaerolineae; order B4-G1; family B4-G1; genus SKLM01. The sequence goes on along the minus strand of CAZQXX010000211.1, from coordinate 773 downwards.
GTGCCATGGCCAAGGAGGGCGCCCTGGCCTACCCCATCGTCGCCGTGAACGACGCCATGACCAAGCACCTCTTCGATAACCGCTACGGGACGGGCCAGTCGACTCTGGATGGGGTCGTGCGCGCCACCAACGTTCTCGTCGCCGGGAAGACCGTCGTTGTGGCAGGATATGGATGGTGCAGCCGGGGAATCGCCATGCGGGCGGAAGGGCTCGGGGGCAACGTCATCGTCACGGAAGTGGATCCGCTGAAGGCCCTGGAGGCCGTCATGGACGGCTACCGTGTGATGCCGATGACGGAAGCCGCTCCCCAGGGCGACATCTTCATCACCTCCACCGGTGACATCAACGTCCTGGACGAGCATCACTTCGAGCTGATGAAGGATGGCGCTATTATGGCGAACTCCGGCCACTTCAACGTGGAGATCAACATCCCGGGGTTGGAAGCGATGGCCGAGGAGCCACCGCGACGCATCCGCCCGTTTGTGGACGAATACACACTACCGGATGGTCGCCACCTGTACCTCCTGGCAGAGGGACGCCTGGTCAATCTCTCCGCCGCCGAGGGGCATCCCAGCGCAGTGATGGATATGTCCTTCGCCAATCAGGCTCTGTGCGCCGAATACATGCTCCACCACGCGGAAGAGCTGGAGCAGGTGGTTTACGGAGTGCCGGAGGAGATCGACGAGGAGATTGCCGATCTGAAGCTCAAAGCCATGGGCATCGAGATCGACGAATTGACGCCAGAACAGGAAACGTACCTGGCCTCGTGGCAA
>CAZQXX010000210.1:0-5236 GCA_964597105.1 uncultured Anaerolineales bacterium | reverse complement strand
GTGTCGGTCTCCACCTGGTCACGACGGGGGAGGACGCCGCCCGGGATCTGCTTGTGAACGTCGGGCGTCCATTCTATCTCTCGTGGTCGCCGGACGGGCAGCAGATCGTGTGGCACACCGGCGGCGCGCTCCGGGACAATCCAGCGGCGGAGATCGGCCTCTACCACATCGCGGAGGACCGCCGCAGGGTTCTCCCCTTCGCGCCTGGCCGGTTCCTCGCGCCTGCCTGGTTGGGCCAGGGGGAAAGCTGGCTAGGCGTCACGGCGCCGGACGGGGTCGACCGCCTGCAGCGTATCACGGCGGATGGGGCCACGACGCTGGTGACGACGGCGGGGCAGGAGGTCGCCTTCGTGGCGGCGCCGGGCGGGGAGCGCATCGCCTACGCCGTGCGTGACTCGGACAACCCGGTCGCCTACAGCCCGGTCCACGTAGCTGATCTGGGAACCGGGGAGACGAGGCAGTTGACCGGTGACGCTTTCTCGGTCCTCGGTTTCTTCTGGAGCCCGGCGGGGCGGCGCGTGGCCTACCTGTCGCGCCTCGATCTGCCCAACGCTGTGTGGATGCAGTGGCGCACGTTCGACCTGGTGAGCGGGCGCGACCGCGGTTTCACGGCGTTTCATCCCACGCCTCTGATGCGCTTCATGATTCACAGCTTCAACCAATACGCTCAGAGCCACCGTCTGTGGTCGCCGGATGGACGCTACCTGGTCTACGCAGACCGGGACGACGCAGGCACGGATCGCGTCTGGCTGGTCGACACGGAGGCGGAGAAAGGGGCCGATCCCATCCTGGTGGACGAAGGGAGCGTCGCCGTCTGGTCCTGGCAGTAGGCGTCCGGCCTGGATGACGCTGCCCGACCTGAGGCCGGACCGGCGACGGCCCCGGCACCTCTTGAACAGCTGAGCCCGGTCGACGGAGAGAACACCCCCGCGGCTTCCGCGCCGGCATCCCAATCTTCACACGCTCTGCGCAGGGTCTTCACGGAATCTTCACAGTTCGCTGGTAGGATGTGGGCGTAATGGTGAGAAACGCGTGGAGACTGAGGAGGTTTTGAGATGTTGAGGCGAATGGGGCGGGTGGTGTTGGGGGTGGTGGTGGCGGGGACGCTGGTCGCGGGGGTGGGTGTGGCGACGGCGGTCGCGGCGCCCGGGGGTCCGCGGCGAGGCGGGGACGTGGCGCAGGGGACGGAGCTGAACGAGCTGCCGGTGTCGGATCTGAGCCAGGCGGAGATCGACGGGCTGCTCTTCATGGTCGAGGAGGAGAAGCTGGCGCGGGACGTCTACGGGACGTTGTACGACGTGTGGGGCCAGGCGACGTTCGAGCGGATCGCGGGAAGCGAGCAGCGGCATATGGACGCGCTGAAGGTGCTGCTCGAGCGGTATGATCTGACGATGCCCGTGGACGAGGACGCGGTGGGCGAGTTCGCCAACGCCGAGCTCCAGGGGCTCTACGACTCGCTGGTGGCGGAGGGGCGGGAATCGCTGGTGAGCGCGCTCCGCGTGGGCGCTCTGATCGAGGAGATCGACATCCTCGATCTGGAGGAGGCCATCGCTGAGACGGACGCCGCGGATCTGGTGCGGGTGTACGAGAATCTACTGCGCGGCTCGCGCATTCACCTGCGGGCCTTCGGCGCCGCGGTGGAGCGGGAGACGGGGGAGCCGTACGAGCCGCAGCGGATGGACGGGGAAGCGTACCAGGCCGCCATCGAGGGCGGCACGGGGTACGGCGGCTGGGGTCAGCGGGGCAACCGCGACGGGCAGTATGACGAGAACGGTCGCGCGGCCCGGGGCGACTGGGCCCCGCGCGGGTTCGGCGACCGGGGCGCCAGGCGGAGCAGCCGCCCGTCTGAGGGGTGGGGCGATGGGACGTGCCTGGAGTAGCGTCGGGGACGGCCAACAATAAGTAGGTGTTTAACGGCGCCGGGCGGCTCGGGAGAGCTGCCCGGCGCTGTGTGTGTGGGCTGGCGGCGCGACACGGGTGTCAGGACATCATCGCATGGGTCGTGAGGGGGGCGGGGGTTTTCGTCCTCCTTTTTTGTTTTGTGAGGAGGCGGGGGTGGTGTATACTGGGGGGGACGGCCGACGATTGACGGGGGACGATGGTGAAAGCGGCTGGCCTTCGGCCAGGCGTGGGATATGGCTATCCCACGCGAGCAGGGGCTGGCGGTAGGTCTGGAGTGCGGGGGCAGCCGGGTGGGCCGACGTGCTTGGCTGAGAGGATCGCTTCGCGGGGCGTCGGGTATGAAACCCGACCTACATTGGGGTGCATTGCGAGCGGTAGTACGGAGGAGGGGATCATGCGGAAGTTGAAGGTCGATCTGGAGGAGCTGGAGATGGCGCTGCAGACGGACTCGTACGAGCTCCGTCATTATCTCGACCTGGAGACGGGGGAGATCGTTCTCGTCATGAGCGAGTTCGCCTCGGTGCTGGAGCGGCTCTACGGGGAGATCTACGACGAGGAAGGCGAGCGGGTCGTGAGCCTGGAGGCGTATCTGGAGGAAGAGTGGACCGGCCACGACTGGGAGAAGGAGATGATCCTCCTCGCCGACCGGGTGGAGCAGGAGTACCGCACGCGCTATATCCCGGTGGAGAAGGACGATCACCGCGGCGATTACCGGGATATGGAGCGGTTCATCCAGACGCTGGAGGACGACGAGCTGCGCCAGCGGCTGTGGCGCGCGATCAAGGGGCGGGGGGCGTTCCGGTACTTCAGGGACGTGGTGGACGATCATCCGGAGGTCCGGGAGCAGTGGTTCGAGTTCCGGAACGAGCGGCGACGGCAGCGGGCGGAGAACTGGCTGCGGTCGCGGGACATCGAGCCGGTGTCGTGAACTAGGTCGCACAGGGTAAGCGACACGGGTCTCCAACTACATCAATGTTGCTCCCCATGGCACACCCTGGAGATCGTTTCCCCGTGTCGGGCATCTGGTGTCGGTCACGGCGGGTGTCGAGGTCTTGATCGAGGGGCGTGTAGCCCCGGCATTGCCTTTTCTCATAGTTTGTGTTACTATTATACCCTGGAAAGGGTATAATGATGACAGAAGAACGAACACTGGGAGCGACGGAAACTCGTCTGCTCAACCGCCTGGCCGCCGACGGACGGGTCGTGTTCACCACGGCTGAGGCTCGCGCAGCCCTCGCTGATCAGGATCGAGACGTCAACAAGCTGCTCTATCGCCTGGCCCGGAAACGATGGCTGCTGCGCCTGGAAAAGGGGAAGTATCTCCTGCTTCCCTTGGAGGCCGGCACGGAGGGCTTGTACACGATCCACGAGTTCGTCATCGCCGCCCACCTGGTGGAGCCTTATGCCGTTGCCTACGCGTCTGCTTTTGCCTTCCACGGCCTATTCGATCTGGTGCCCGACACGGTCTTGGTGGCCACGACGCGCCGCAAGGCTGACGTCGTCGTCGAGAAGCTCGGGCTGCGTTTTCGGTTCGTCACGCTCACGCCCCACAAGTTCTTCGGCATCGAGGCTGTGAATATCGAGGACCATCCCGTGCGCATCACCACGCCCTCCAAGACGTTGGTTGACGGACTGGACCGTCCCGAACTCTGCGGCGGCATCGGCGAGGTGATGAAGGGCGTCTACCGCTACGCCACAGATGACGCCGACTGGGAACGGGTGACGAGTGATGCGCAACGGTTGGGCAATCGAACGGTGTTTAAGCGTCTGGGCTATCTGGTGGAGCTGATGGGGATTGAGGTGGACGACTGGCTGCACCGCTGGCGCGAAGAGATCTCCGCCGGGGAGACGCTGCTCGATCCTCGTTATGGTGACCGTGGCGCTTACGACAGCGAGTGGAATCTTCGACTGAACGTGAGCGAGGGACAGCTGCTGGACTGGCGCAGGCACTGATGATCACGCGGCGAGAGCTTCGGCAGCAGGCCGTTCGCCAGAGGGTCAGCCTCGGGGCTTTGGAGAAGGACTACGTTCTCACGCTGATCTTGCGGCGGATCTACGCTGAGGAAAGTTGGCGCGAGATTTTGATCTTCAAAGGCGGGACCGCCCTACACAAGCTCTATCTGCACCGGCGACTGTCGTTGGATCTGGACTTCACGGCCAGCATGCCGATCAGACTGGAGGACATCCAACCGACACTGGAAGTATCGGAGATTGCTGGGGAGGTCAAGGATGTCCATGAGTACGACGATGCATTGACCATCGACCGGCTGGCTTTCGTCGGCCCGCTGCAGCATCTGAATTCGGTCAAGATCGACGTAAGCTTCCGCGAGAAGGTACAGATGGCCCCCCGTCAGCTCGCGCTGAGGACTGTGCATGGTCCTCCCTTTGAGGTCACCTGTATGGCTCTCGAGGAGATCCTGGCTGAGAAGATTCGGGCTGCTATGATGCGCCGGATGCCGCGAGACTACTTCGACCTATGGCTGATGTTTCAACAGGATGGGATTGCTTTCGACACATTGCCGGATCTTGTGCAAGCGAAGCTGCGCACCGTCGGGCATCCTTACACCCCTGACGAGCTTTGGGAGCCAGAGGGTGTTCTGGAGAGGCTATGGATGGAGGATCTGCGCGAGTTGATGCAAGACGTACCCCCATTCAACACCACGTTCCGTGAATTGAAGGATCTCTTTTACAGATGGATGCCTGAGACCCTGTAGTCGAACGCTGACCGTGTGACTCCGGGGGCCAGGTGGATGACTCAGGAGGAAGCGAGGAGCTGGATGAACAGGCTGTTGGGTTTCCCACGACAGAAGGAGAGGGGTTAGAGATGGAAGCGGTGGTGATCTACTGGTCGAAGACGGGGAATACGGAGAAGGTGGCGCGCGCGATCCGGGACGGGCTGGAGGCGGCGGGCGCCGGGGTGGCGCTGCGGACGGTGGATGAGGCGGGGGACGTCGATTACTTCGACTACGATCTGGTCTGCGTGGGGTTCCCGTCCTACCAGTGGTCGCCGCCGGAGCCGGTGGTCCGGTTCTTGCAGGAGAAGGGGCGGGAGGTCGGGGAGGGGCGGGTGCGGCCGAACGTGCCGGAGGTGGCGGGGACGAAGGCGCTGGTGTTCTGCACGTACAGCGGCCAGCACACGGGGATCGACGAGGCGATCCCGGCGGGGCTGTGCGCGGGGCAGTTCTTCGCGCACGTAGGGATCCGCGTGGTCGACGAGTGGTACGTGGTGGGGGAGTATCACGGGGACGAGGAGGCGAGCACGCAGGGGTGCCTGGGGGACATCCGCGGGCGGCCGAACGAGGAGGATCTGCGGCAGGTGCGGGAGCGGGCGGAG
>CAZQXX010000209.1:0-5254 GCA_964597105.1 uncultured Anaerolineales bacterium | reverse complement strand
CGCCAGGGGAACTGGACGAAGCGCAACAGGGGCAGCAGGTTCCAAATGCCGACGGAGACCTCGAGCATCATCACCGTGAAGCCCAGCGCCCCAAGAGCAAGCAGGACGACGTGCCAGCGTTCCTCTCGACCACGGAACCGCCGGATGCCGACGAGGGCGACCAGGGCCAAGGCGACCTGCGGCCAGCCGAGGCCATACGGAATCGAGGGTTTGACGAGCGCGGGGTCGACCGGCCGCGGAGTCGCCAGCAGGTGCCGCAGGGTGATAAAGTTGTTACGAAAATCCAGGTCGGAGAGGGCGTAGAGCTGGTGGATCTGGACGTAGTCCCTCTCGAAGAACGCAGGGGCCCAGAAGAAGGCAGCCAGCCCCAACCCCAGGGCGAGGCTCGCTGCCAGGCGAACCCCGAGCGGTCGACCGCGGCCGTGCAGGATCCACAACGCGGCGGCATAGACGATCAGCAACGGGGTGGAGACGAGCGCCAGGATGTTGTGCGTCAGGACCAGGGCACCGAAGAACAGGGTGCTCAGCCCGAAGTCGATGCACCGCCCCCGCAAGGCCAACCGTCTCATCGCCCAGAAGGTGAAGGGAAGCCAGGCGAGGCCCCACGCCTCAGTCAGCGCCCCACGATGGATCACGTTGAACAGCGTATAGGGCGCGTAGACAAAGGCCACGGCGGCGATGAAGCCCGCCCGCGGACCGAAGAGGTCCCTGCCGACCAGGTAGGCGCCGACGGAGGCGACGAGGAGGGCCAGGACAAATGCAGCGAGAAGCGTGGCTTGTGTACTCAGCCCAACCAGCCGGAGAGGCGCGACCAGGTAGTAGCTCAGAGGGGCATAGTAGTTGAGCAGAGGAAACCCGAAACCGTACCCCATGTCCGGCGCCCAACGAGGAAAGAGGTTGCCGTGTCGCAGCGCGCGATCCAGCTGGCCCAGACGGTGGAAATGGAGCAGCCCATCGGCACTCTCGGGCAGCGCACCCTTGAGGAAGGGCTGCACAGCCGGCAACGCCACGAGGAGAAGGAGCAACCCGATGGCTAGTCGCCGAAGTCGTGGGCTTATGCAGGCGCGAAACACACCGCTTTCCCCTCCGGGTGGCTCATGGCACACCGTTTGTAGTGGCGCGTAATCCCCTCTGTCGTCGTGTGGAACACAGGCTGTATGATAGCACACCGCCTTGGTGAGTCAATCAATCGGTCACCGGGCCAGCCTCCAGCGGTCCACGCCGTATCAATGTGGGCTCGATACTTGCCAAGCACCCCCCGTTCTGGTAGGATGTAACTACCGCCTCGAGGAGGGATGGGTATTATGGCACCTAACGGAACCGTTCGTTACATCGCCCTGCGCCGCCACAGAAACCGCCGCGATCAGGAGCAGTCTGGCGTCCAGAAGATACTGCGGATCGTCGCCGTCGTCCTGCTCGCCCTGTTGATCGTCGTCTCTGCATCGATCGCGGGGAGCGTGAGCGCGGTCGCCGGCGCCTACTCCTACTTCACCCAGGATCTGCCGGAACCCCAGGAGATCGAGGTCGCCGACGAGAACTTCGAGACCACCGAGATATACGATCGCACCGGGGAACATATGATCGCCAGGGTCATCGACCCCACCGGCGGTGAGCGCGTCTGGGTGTCCCTCGACGACCTTCCCGAAAATCTTCTCAACGCAACTGTGGCCAGCGAGGATCGCTCCTTCTGGGAGAACGCAGGCTTCAATCCGCGGGGCATCGCCCGCGCCTTCTGGGCCGACATCCGGGGACAGGAGATTCAGGGCGGCTCCTCCATCACGCAGCAGTTGATCAAGAACATCGTCATCGAGAAAGAGCAGCGGTACGTGGGGCCTGAAGGACCCGGCTGGGAGGATTACGACCGGAAGATCACCGAGGTTCTGCTCTCGCACCGCATCACCCAGGAATACAGCAAAGAGCGAATTCTCGAATGGTACCTGAACACTAACTTCTACGGAAACCTGGCCTACGGGATCGAAGCAGCGGCCCAGGTCTACTTCGACAAGAGCGCCAGCGACCTGACGCTGGCCGAATCGGCCACCCTCGTCGCCATCCCCCAGTACCCGCGCATGAACCCCTTTGACAACCCTGAGATGGCGCGCAGTCGCCAGGGGCTCGTGCTCGACAGTATGATGCGAGACGGCTACATCACCCTCCAGGAGGCCGCCACAGCCAAGGAAGAACCATGGGACCTGGCTCGGGAGCAGTCTTTCGAGCGTTTCGACATGGAGGCACCCCACTTCTCCGTCTACGTGCGGAAGCAGCTGGAGCGAATGCCCGAGGTGGGGCCTGAAGCGCTATACCGCGGCGGGCTGCGAGTCTACACGACGGTGGATCTAGAGTTGCAAGAACAGGCTCAGTGCGCGGCACAGACCCAGATCCGTCGGTTATCAGGCGAGGACGAGACGACCGTCATCCAGGAGGCGATCGAGAACGGCTGCCAGGCTGCGCAGTACCTCCCCCCGCTCGCTGCCTACCAGGTGGGGAGGGACCACGACGTCAACAACGCGTCGGTCGTGGTCCTCCGACCGGGCACCGGCGAGATTCTGGCCATGGTGGGCAGCCTCGACTACTGGGATGAATCGATCGACGGGCAGTACAACGTCGCGGTCGACGGCGGGGGACGCCAGCCGGGGTCCTCCTTCAAGCCGTTCACGTACGTCACGCTCCTCTCGCAGGGCTATAACGCCGCGCATATGTTCCTCGACGTACGCCAGGCGTTCCGCCAGTCCAGCGGAACGCCCTACGTGCCGGAGAACTACGACCGGCGGTACCACGGGCCACAGCGACTCCGACTGGCTCTGGCGCGCTCCTACAACATCCCCGCGGTCGCAGCGCTGGAGATCGCCGGTATCGACAACGTCATCCGCACCGCCCATCGTATGGGCATCAACACCCTCAACGAAGGGCTCGACTACTACGGTCTGAGCCTGACACTGGGCGGCGGTGAGGTCCACCTACTCGACATGGTCTACGCCTTCAGCGTGTTCGCTAACAACGGACGCATGTACGGCACGCCCGTTCCCGCAGATGAGGCCCGGGACGGATTCCGCCAGCTCGACCCCGTCACGATCCTGCGGGTCGAGGACAGCAGAGGCAACGTGCTCTTCCGGTACGATCAGCCCGAGACGGACACCGTCCTTTCGCCTGAGTTGGCCTATTTGATGACCGACATCCTCTCGGATCGCCAGTCCCGATGGGCCGCGATGGGCCGCCCGAACCCCCTGGAGCTCTCGGGCGATCGGCCGGCAGCGGCCAAGACGGGCACCACGAACGATTTCCGCGACGCTTGGACGATCGGGTACACGCCCCAGCTGGCCGCCGGCGTGTGGGTGGGGAATACGGACAATCACATGATGAACAACCTGCCCGGACTGCGCGGGGCCGCGCCGATCTGGCACGCGGTGATGGAGTACGCCCTTCAGGACAAGCCCGTCGCGCCCTTTATGCGACCGGAGGGCCTGGTGCAGAAATCCGTCTGTTCCGTATCCGGCGAGCAGCCCACGGAGCGCTGCCCCACCGTGACCGAGCTCTTCATCCCCGGCACCGAGCCGACGGAGACGTGCGACATCCATCAGGCGTTCCACGTCAATCGCGAGACCGGGCGGCTGTGCACCGTCCACACGCCGCCGGAGCTGTGCGAAGAGAAGGTCTACGAGGTCTACCCGCCCGAAGCGGAGAGCTGGATCGCCAGCCTCCCGGAGGACGCCCGTCCGGAGACGCCGCCCACCCAGTACGACACCATCTATGGGCCGTCGCGCACGGACGCCGACGTCGCCATCGTGTCCCCCGAGTCGTACAGCTACGTGAGCGGCGTCGTCCCCATCGTGGGCAACGCCCGAGGCGGCGACTTCAATTTCTACCGCCTAGTCTTCGGAAAAGGGCTCAATCCCACCGAGTGGATCCAGATTGGGCCGGACCACGGCAATCAGGTGGATCACGGACCGCTGGAGAACTGGGACACCACGGGGCTGGATGGACTCTATAGCCTGCGTCTGCAGGTGGTCGACCATGCGGCGAACCTGCGGGAGACCACCATCCAGGTTACCGTGGACAACGTGGCCCCGACCGTCGACCTCAACTACCCGACGGAGGGTTCTGAATATCAGCTTGGCTATCACGAGTGGGTCAATATCAACGCCGAGGTGGACGACTACTCGATGGACCGCGTTGAGTTCTACACCTTCGCCGGCGGCAAGCAGGGGGAGCCGGCAGACCTGCAGCCGTTCGCCGTCCGCCGCGTGGCTCCGTTCAACGCCAACTGGACGCTCAGCAGCTCCACCAGGCTCGGGTCTCATACCTTCTACGTCGTCGCCATCGACGCGGCCGGTAACAAGACGAAGAGCAATCTGGTGACGGTTCAGGTCGTCCCGCGCACGGCGGAGTAGTTTCTACCACAGCGAGGAGTCGATCCGTGGCACCACAGCGCCCCCACGTCCTGGTTACGAACGACGACGGCATTAGAGCCCCGGGCCTGCTCGCGCTGAAGGACGCCTGCGCCAGGATTGGCACTGTCACCGTGCTCGCGCCCAGCCACAACTGGTCGGCCTCGGGCCACGTCAAGACCATGCATAAGCCGCTGCGCGTGGAGGAGGTCACCCTTGCCGACGGCACGACAGCCCTCTCCACCAGCGGCGCACCCTCGGACGCTGTGGCCCTCGCCTTCCTCGGCGTCGTCGACGAACCGATCGACCTGGTGATATCCGGCGTGAACAGGGGCGGCAACCTCGGCCACGACGTAACCTACTCGGGCACGGTCACCGCCGCGATGGAGGCCACCATCGCCGGCACGCCGGCCATCGCCGTCTCGCTCAACTCCCGGGAGCACGAGGACTTCTCCGTCGCCGCGGACGTGGTCGCCCATCTCGGCCGCCAGGTGCTGGAGCATGGGCTCCCCGACGAAGTGTTGCTCAACGTCAACGTCCCCGCCCTTCCCGCCGATGAACTGGCGGGGATGCGGGTCACCCGGATGGGGCTGCGCATCTACCGCGACCAACTGGTACGCCGTCTCGACCCACGCGGCAAGCCCTACTACTGGATCGGAGGGCCGGAGCCGACGGGTATCGAGGAGGAGGGCACCGACATCTGGGCCATCGCTCACGGCTACGTCTCGGTGACGCCGATTCAGCTCGATCTCACGGCGTACGACCTCATCGAATCCCTGAAGGACTGGGATCTGACGCTGTAGCCCACCCTCAGCCTTGAAGGAGGCGCCAATGACAGAGCAATTGAAGTGGGGCATCGTCTCCACCGC
>CAZQXX010000208.1:0-5276 GCA_964597105.1 uncultured Anaerolineales bacterium | reverse complement strand
GATGAAGATACTCCTTGGGTTCGTAGTTGGGCTGCTCGCTCTGACGGGCTGGAGCCAGCAAGCGTTCGCGTGCTCGTGCGCGCCGCCGGGTTCGCCGAGCGAGGAGTTAGAGCGGTCGGCGGCGGTATTCTCCGGCCGCGTTGTGGGCCTGGAGGTACCGTCTGGTGGCATTGTGAGCTCGGCCGATCCGGTGGCGGTCAGGTTTGAAGTCCATACGGTGTGGAAGGGACCAAAGAGCGATAGTGTGACGGTCACCACAGCTCGGTCGAGCGTGAGCTGCGGGTACGAGTTTGAGACCGGGAGGAAGTACCTGGTCTACGCGTACGGCGACGAGGATGCGCTCCAGGTCAGTCTGTGCAGCCGTACGAAGCCCCTGGGGCTGGCGGCTGGTGATCTTGACGCGTTGGGGAACGTAGACGGATCACGCCTGTGGACAGAACTCCAGAGCTACGAGTATCTGATGATAGCCGCTGGACTGGCGCTGGCGCTTGGGCTCGGGTTGGGGTTGCGGGCCAGGTTGAGCAGACGGGGAAGGACGTGAAGCGCTGAGGGGGTGGCGAGAGTCGCCGGGGGCTGAAGCCCCCGGCTCAAGAACAAAGCCCCTGCGGGGCTGAAAGGAGAGAAGGCTTCGGAGTGGCGGCGGGCTATGCGTGACCGAGTAGCTGCGGGGACCAAGCGAGGTTAAGTGGGAAACCGAGGGAATCGTCGTCACGAGCAACCAGGCAATACGGCCGAGGCCCTTCAGGCAGAAGCTGGCAATACGTGACCAAGCCCGTCGAGAGGGAAAAACCAAAGCGCCTGCGGGGCTGAGAAGGAAAGAAGGCCGATGAGGGAGAGCGTGCAAAGAGGGGCAATGGGGCTTTTGGGCCTCGTGCTGCTCGCCGCCTGCCAGGGTCCGGCTGCGGGACCCACATCGGGCGCTTCCCAGACGCCTGGGGCGATCAGGCCGACGACCCCACCGGTGGCCTATCCCGGGCAGACCACACCACCCGCGCCGCCGACGGGCGCATCTATCGTCTCCAAGACGTCCTTCGCCGAGCGGGGCCTGATCTGGCGGGAGTGCGAGGTGTCGGAGGAAGCGTACACGGACTGGCGTCAGGCTGAGGCGTGCTTCGGGCAAGCACCGCCGAGCTGGAGCGAGGAGGACGAGCAGAGATTTGGGACCCGCACCTCGCGGGGCCTCCGGCTGGCGGTCGGCGACGATGTGTACGAGGTTCGGGACCACGACCTAAACGTGATACGCTGGTCGACACTGACAAAGAACGGCTGGCCCGTGCACGTGCTACCAGGGGGCGCGCTGGTTCACCCAGCCAATATCTCCCTGCAAACGGTCTCCGGCAAGGTGGCCTGGGAATTCGCGGGGGAGCTCCAGAAGACGGTGATCTACGGCGGGAAGAACGTCCGCGCGCTCTACGGTCTCGAGGCGGCGTACCGGCCTTACGGGATCGACGGCAAGCTGATCTTCGTGGGCGAGAGGGACGGCGCGTCGTTCATTGTGATCGACGGGAAACAGATGGGGCCCGAGTTCGACGAGATCATCGTGGCGTACTGCTGCGAGCCGGTGCTGTATTCGGTGCGCCTGGGAGGGGGGCGGTACGCGTTCTGGGGCACCCGGAGGGATCGGCATTACGTCGTCGAGCTGAGTGTTGAGTGAGAGGCGTTACACGGAGGTACACAGGGGACGCACAGAGGCACAAAGATCCCCTCTTCTCCGTGTGCGCTTTTTTGGGTCTCTGCGTGACCAGCAGAGGTCTGCCCCCGCGTGCGGATCACCAGCGGCGGCTGTTGATGTCGGCATCGCACGATGGAACTATGCGGCCTGCTCTGGCGTCGTATGATTGAGTGAGAGATATACGCCAGAAAGGGAGACTACTATGCGAAAGCGAAACATGCTGACCACCCTGCTCCTGGCGGTGCCGCTGCTCGTCATGTCGGCTTGCGCGACTGAGGCGAGCGCCGGGCCGGCGGTGAGCGACGGGTTGCTCCGGGACGCCGAGGCCTACGCCGAGGATCAGGACATACCCCTCGATGAGGCCATCGAGCAACTGAGGCTGCAGGACCCCGTCGGGGAGCTCAGCGCGGTGCTGGAAGAGCGGGAGAGCGACGTCTTTGGCGGTCTGTGGATCGAGCACGAGCCGGAGCACAAGGTCGTCGTGCTCGTGACCGGGGACCAGGAGCGAATACGGCACCAGTACATCGAGGGCGGACCGCTGGAGGATACGGTGGAGCTGCGGAAGGCGGAGTCGACGCTGGAGCAGCTGAAGGCGGCCCAGGCATCGACGATGGTGGTCCTGGAGACGGCGGGCAGCCGGGCGGACACAGGCATCGACGTGAAGCAGAACTGCGTCTCGCTCTACGTCGCCGACCCCGAGGAGCTCCAAACGAAGCTGGATGAAGCCGGCGTCGCCCTGCCGGACCGTGTGTGCGTCACCCCCACGGGACCCTACCCCGAGGCGCCGCCGCTGGATCCCCCACCTGGCATCGTCTTCCCGCGACAGGCCCCTCCGGAAGGCCTCCGGGCAGAGATGGCGGCGCTGTTGATCGGCGAGCTGACCGAGGAGGACGGGTGCCTGCGGGTGGGTGAGAAGGGGGAAAGCAGCCTGGTCATCTGGCCCTGCGACCACACGGTGACCGCCACAGAAGACGGAACGGTCCAGATCCGCGATGGAGACGGCAACGTGGTGGCCGAGGTGGGTGATATAGTGCGCCTCGGTGGTGGTCAGGTTCCCACGGTGGACAACCTGGCAGGGACAGAGATCCCCGACCGGTGCGGCGGCCCGTACTGGATCGCGTCGAGCGAGGTGGAGAGCGTCAATGAGGAGGCGCTTCCCGACTAAGGGGACATGCGCCAATAGTTAGGACCCTGAGGGCAAGAGGATGCGCGCTGGACAATCCCGAGGAGGTGGCACAGGTGCGCGCCGACGCCATGGCCCGCGGTGTGTCCGCTGTTACACAGAGCTGCACAGAGGAGGCACGGAGAGGCGCAGACCGCGTTTGTCCGTGTAACCCTGCGGCTCTCCGCGCATCCCTGTGTACCCAGAAGGAGGACATCCGGCACGGTGGAACGGTGTAGGCTTCGCTATAATCGTGGTGGTTACTGAGGGAAGGCCTGAGGGAGAATCAGTGGCGTGCGACAGCAGGCTATGTTGAGCGTCGTGCTGATAGTGGCGTCCCTGGTGGTGTCAGCCTGCGCGCCAAAGCCCTGGGAGCAGGATCCCGAGGTGGAGGCGGCAAAGCGCGCGTGTCAAGGCCTTCCTGAACCAGAGCGGTACACGTGCATCGAGGACCGAGCGGTGGGGACGCTCAATCCGGACGTGTGCCGTCTGGCGAGTAAGTGGATCGACGATATGTGCCTTCAGTCTGTCTATCAGGCAGCGGATGACCCCGCCATCTGCGCGCGGCTTTACCTGAAAGGCGTGCGTCCCACCTGTCGCGACTACTACCAGCGGCCACCGGTCGACTTCGTGACGGATAGCGTCCTCAGCGTGGGTGGCGAGCCCGGATGCCAGGTGGTAGCCTATCAGGTAGCGATCACGCACTGGGGGAACCGGCCTGTGGAGGATTTCGAAGCGTATCTGGTCTTCCCAGAGGCGGCAGGACTCCCCGATCAGGTTAAACTGAAGGAGACCGTGGCGGCTCCGGCGGACGTTGTGGAGCCGAACCGGGGCCTGATCTACGAGGGGAAGCTAGCGTGGGAGACGGATCGCTCGAAGGACGAGGTCAGCGCCGTGCTCGATGGTGCCCGAATCCGCGTCACCTGGACCCACCAGGGAGAGCGGGAGGAGGCGTTCTTGCCACTCTCCACCGAGACAGGGCCGGAGGTCTTCCCCACCCGCAAGAAGTAGAATCGAGCCGCCGATCAATCTAGAAAGCGAGTGAATGCGACAGCCTATCCGCCGTACCGTCCGCCGGCATCCGCACCCGCGCCAGGCCGGCAGTAGACACCACCGCGACAGAGGTCGAGAACCACACCGAATGATCGAGGGCGACGGAGGCATGAGGTTCCCATGAGAAGACTCACTGCTTCCTCGATCTCGTCCGTGGTCGCCCTAACCGTGCTGATCGCTTCCTGTGCGCCCCTCGTGGAGACGCCGCAGCCGGGGACTGCATCGCCCTCGCCCACGCCGACCGCGACCCCGCCCGCAGCGACGCCCGCCCCCAGGCGAACGCCGACACCCTCCCCCACCCCGTACGTGACTCCCACGGCGGAGCCGGTACCCACGCGGATGCTCGGGGAACAGGAGGAGGAGATCGCCATCTCGCCGGAAGGGCCGGATGCTCCGGAGCCCCAGGAGATCGCGGAGACGGAGCACTTCACGTTCTACGGTCCTGAGGGCGCGTTACCGGCCGCCGTGGCGGATCTCCCAGAACGCGCCGAGGCCATCTTCGACGAGGTCAGTGCGCGCCTCGGGATCTCTACAGAGGAGAAGACCCAGGTGACGTTCCGCCCGCCTTCGTCGCAGCCCTGCCCGCCGCGGGGTCTGGCAGCGCCACGCCCGCCGCGGATCTTCATCTACGCGGACGACGGGACGAGCAAGGAGCAGATTCTGGGCGTGCTGGCCCACGAGGTGGGGCACATCCTGATCGCGGAGCGCTTCCAGGACGTCCCCCGGGCCCTCAACGAAGGGCTGACTACGTGGGCCTCCGCGCGGAGCTTCACCCCCTGGCTGGGGTACCCGTCCCTCGACGCCGCCGTGCAGTCACACGTAGCGAACGGCACGTACCTCCCGCTGCACGAGAACTACCATCTGACCGACATCTACCCCGGGGAGGAGGAGGGAACGAGTGAAAACTGTATCGCCCGCCGGGAGACCCTCTACGTGGAGTGGGCCTCTTTCCTGGGCTATTTGATCGAGCAGCACGGCATGGAGAAGCTGGAGACGCTCATCGAGACGGTGCCTGATCCGGAGAGGACCGAAGAGGGCACGGTGGTCATACCGGCCGACTTCGAGGGGGTATACGGGAGCTCGCTGAACCAGCTGGAGGCGGCCTGGCTGCGACATATCGGGGTTGAGCAGTAAGGATCGTCAGCTATGGAAAGCTGACCTACATCCCCACGTGTGAGCGGACCGCCGGACGAGGTGCTCGGCTCGAGCGGTCTGAGAATCAGGGATTGTCAGCTATGGAAAGCTGACCTACATCCCCACGTGTGAGCAGATCGCCGGGCCAGACGCTCGGCTCGAGCGGTATGAGAATCGGGATCGTCAGCTATGGTAAGCTGACCTACATCCTCACGTGTGAGCAGATCGCCGGGCCAGACGCTCGGCTCGAGCGGT
>CAZQXX010000207.1:3331-5293 GCA_964597105.1 uncultured Anaerolineales bacterium | reverse complement strand
GGGCCACGTCAGGGAGCGCCGGTAGCATCGGGAAGGCCGGAGAGCGAAGGAGGTGAGAGCGATGAACACCCACCGACTGACGCACGCCGATCGCGAACTGCTGCTGGCGGGCGCCGACCTGGAGGCCGTGCTGGCCGAGCGGGAGCGCGAGAAGCTGGAGCCGAACGAGCGCACCGAGGAGCGCCTGGGCGTGGTGACGCTAGCACGCCTTGCGCTGCAGCTGTCGGGACCGGGCGCGGAGCGCGGCGAAGGTCGCGGCGCAGAGCGCTAGGGCCGACTGACATCGCCCTCGACGTGAATCCGGGCTGGAGCGAGGAGGGCGAGGACGCGTGCTGAAGCCTGGGCAGGGGGCGGCCCGACACGGGCTGGCCGACACGGGCTGCCCGGGCACGGGCCAGCATCCGGACGTCCGGCGGAGGACGGAACACAATGACGCCACAATTGAATAACGGCCAGAGCGCCGACGGTCATGCCGACACGGCTGACGTCGGCGCTTTGGCGTCCTGGAGACAGGGCGCGGTCTGGTCCGGGGACGCCCCCGACGGGCCAGCCAAGCCAGACCGGCTCCGGGCCAGGGACGGTGGCGACTCTGGCGGGGAGGCGGGGCGGCGCGCCAAGCCGGCGCGCTGCCCGCGAGAATCCGCGCTCATCCGTCGATGCCCTAGCGCGGCCGGGGCCAGCCGTCGCGGGCTCGGGCCCCCGTCAGCAGCGCGTTCATAAGGGGATCCGACGGCGGGGCGGCGGAGGATGCGGGAGGCTTGATCAGGTAGACGGTGCCCCCGGAGGTGCCCAGCCACGCCGACTCGAGCTCCGACCGCAGGTAGGTGCGCTGCACGGCCTCATCCGTATCGGCCGCCGGGTCGTTGACGATGGGGTTCCCCTGGCCGTCGAAGCCGACCACGACCGCCAGGTGCCCCGGGCTTCTGGGGAGCGGCGCCCCCGTCAGCTGGCCCTGTCCCCAGCCGAAGGTGATGATCACCGGCACCCCTTCCGCCACCTGGGCCTCGATCTCGTCCATGCTGGCGAAGCGGCGGACGCTCCCCTGGAGCCCATTCATCCCTGCGTAGGCGGTGTTGAAGGGCCAGTTGCCGTGGCCGTCGTAGAGCCAGTCGTAGACGCCCGCCACGGCCGCGCGCACCACAGGCTCGCACGGCCCGTCGTCCTCCTCCCAGTAGGCCATGACCATTGCGGTGGACGTGGGGCTGCACCAGACGTCGCCGCCGTCCGGGTAGACCATCTGGGAGCAGGCCGGCACGTCGAGCAGCGTGTTCCAGCGTGCCGGGTCGCCGGTCGAGGGCGGGACGTTCCTGGTGGGCCCGGTCGAGATGGCCGCCGCGAGATAATGGAGGCGGGGCGTCGCCTCGCGGTCCACGCTGAACAGGCGCACCCGGAGCTGGTAGGCGCTGGCGCTGGTCCTACCGGGGGTGAGCACCAGGGTGTCCACCTCGACGGTGGCGTCTGCGTCCGCCTGGCCCGTGACCGAGTGGCGCCGAATCGTCTCCGAGCCGCTGGCCCACACCCCCATGTTGTACCATCGGGTCCAGCGCCCATCGAGCTCGATGCGCACCAGCACCTCCAGCCAGGTGCCCGCCGGCGTGACCGCGTTCCAGGAGGGGATCAGCTCGTCAAAGGGGAAGGGCGTGGGGACGATGGGGCCGGTTGCCTCGCCGACCCAATAGCTGCCCCCGGTATAGAAATCGCCGCCGTAGTAGGCGCCGGGGGCGTAGGGATCCGTGTCCAGGACGGCGGTCGCCGGATGGAGGACCAGCTCGCCGCGGATGCTGAAACGCGTGCCGCTCCTCTGCCAGTCGACGAAATCCCGCTCCGCAGCCAGCCACTCGTCGAAGCCGGTTTGGTAGACTGGTTGGCTCGCGAGGGCCACTCCGGCCGTCACGCTCCACGCGACGACCAGCGCCAGCACCACTCTCGCCCATCGACCTGCTGCGCGCACCAGCACCTCCC
>CAZQXX010000207.1:0-3231 GCA_964597105.1 uncultured Anaerolineales bacterium | reverse complement strand
CCTTGACACCCCTCCCGAGCTGGGCTACACTTCTCTTCGTTCTCCGTCACCGGCTCCGAGAAAGGACATCCTATGACCTCGCGCTACCGCTGGTTCGTCGTCGCCGTCCTCTTCGCCTTCACGCTGCTCCACCAGGCGGACAAGCTCCTCATCGGTCCCCTGACCACGCCCATCATCGAGAGTTTCGACATCACAAAGGCTCAGATGGGCGCGGTGTTCACGGGAGCGCTCGTAGTGGGCGCCGTCCTGTACCCCGTGTGGGGTTACCTCTACGACCGGTACGCCCGCCCGAAGCTGCTGGCGCTGGCCTCGTTGATCTGGGGCTCGACGACGTGGCTGAGCGCCATCGTGCCCACGTATCCGCTCTTCGTCGCCACCCGGGCCTCCACCGGGATCGACGACTCGAGCTACCCCGGCCTCTATGCCCTGATCTCCGATTATTTCGGCCCCGAGGTGCGGGGGAAGATATACGGTCTGCTCCAGCTGACGGCGCCGACCGGGTACCTGCTGGGGATGGTGCTGGCGCTCACGCTGCGGGAGTCGGTGGGGTGGCGCGGGGTGTTCCTCATTACGGGTTCGCTGGGCGTGCTCCTGTCGGTGGTGATCTTCTTCGGCGTGCGCGAGCGACCGCGGGGGAGCTCCGAGCCGGAGCTGGCCGAGCTGGAGCAGATCGGCGTCCACCGCTTCGAGTGGGATGCGGCCCTCGACCTGTTCCGGAAGCCGAGCCTGCGGCTGCTGTTCATCCAGGGGTTCTTCGGCGTATTTCCTTGGAATGTGATAACTTACTGGTTCTTCCATTACCTGGAGACCGAGCGGAACTACGACCCGAACGCGGTGCTGGTCACGATGTCGATCGCTGTGGTGATGCTCGCCGCTGGCTACCCCATGGGCGGGGCGCTGGGTGACGCGCTGTTCAAGCGGACGCGCCGCGGGCGCCTGATCGTCTCCACCGGCGGGGTCTTCATCGGGGCCCTGCTTCTCTACCTGACCCTCAACGTGCCCGTCGGCAACCAGGTGGCCTTCGTGGTGCTGCTCAGTGTCACGGCCATCTTCATCCCCTTTTCCTCGGCCAACATCATCGCCACCGTGTACGACGTGACGCTCCCGGAGGTGCGGAGCTCCGCCCTGGCGGTCCAGTACTTCATCGAGTCGGCGGGCGCGGCCCTGGCGCCGTGGCTGGCGGGCCTGATCGCGGATCAGACGTCGCTCCAGGTGGCGATTCTCGTCATCTGCATCTCCGCCTGGATCATCTGCGGCGGGTTCCTCGTCGCCGCCGTCCGCCTGGTGCCGGGGGATATCGAGACGCTCCGGCGCCAGCTGCGCCAGCGCGCCGAGCGGCTGCGAACCACGTAGCGTGAGCGTTTAGCGGTCCTGAGTCTGAGTTTAGCGAGGTCATTCGATGGCGAATCCTCTGTCCCTCGTTCTACGCGGCGTTCAGGAGGTCGGCCTGCGGCCCACGCTGGACGCCGTCTCCTATCAGCTCCGACTGGCGTGGGCCCGGGTCCGCTTCGGCCGCCGCACGCGCCCTATGCCGTCATCCCCGGATGCGTACCGGCGTCCGGGCCGCGTCACCGGCTGGTCCCGCGACCGGCAAGCGGTCAGAGTGGTCTGCGAGAACGGGGTGGTCGCGCTCACCGTGCTGGCCCCCGACGTGATCCGCGTCCTGGTCCAACCGGCGTCCCGGGCGGACGAGCCGCCGCGGCCGTCCTACGCCGTGAAGCGGGAGGATGGCGCCGGGGGCGCTGACGGTTGGCCCGCCTGCGCCGTCGGCGTGGTCGAGGGGGACGACGCCCTCGACGTTGAGACGTCCCGGCTGACGTGCCGGGTGGCGCGTGCCTCCGGGCGGCTTACGTTCCTCGACCGCGCGGGCCGGGTGATCAACGCGGACGCCCGGGGCGCCGGCTGGCACCCCGATGGCCCGGTCGTGTGCCACAGACGGATCCAGGAGGACGAGCACTTCTACGGTCTGGGGGAGCGGACGAGCGGCCTCGATCACCGGGGCGGCTGCTTTGAGACCTGGAACGTGGATCCCCAGACGTACGAGACGGGGCAGGATCCGGTTTACCTATGTGTCCCTTTCCTCCTGGGCCTCCACAGCGGCGGGGCGCAGGGGTACGGCATCCTCTTCGACAACCCCTTCCGCGGGCGGTTCGATCTCGGCGACGACGAGCCGGACGTGGCCTCCTTCGGCGCCCGAGGTGGGGAGCTGCGCTACACGTTCATCTACGGCCCCTCGCTGGCGCGCGTGGTGGAGCAGTATACGACGCTGACCGGCCGCCAGGCGCTGCCGCCCTTGTGGGCGCTGGGCTACCACCAGAGCCGCTGGTCGTATACCCCGGAGGCGCGGGTGCGCCGGCTGGCGGACGACTTCCGGGAGACGTACGACGTGCCCTGCGACGGGATCCACCTCGACATCGAGGCCATGGACGGCTACCGCTGCTTCACCTGGGACGAGGAGAGTTTCCCGGACCCGGCCGGGTTGATCGGCGATCTCCACGATCAGGGGTTCAAGGTGGTCAGCATCGTCGACCCCGGGATCAAGGTCGACCCCGGCTACCGGGTCTATGAGGACGGGGTGAAAGAGGATGTCTTCTGCGCGCTGCCGAATGGGAAACCGCTGGTGGGGCCGGTGTGGCCCGGCAACTGCGTCTTCCCCGATTTTACCAGCCCGCGGGTGCGGGCCTGGTGGGGGGCGCTGTGCCGGACGCTGACGGACGCCGGGGTGGACGGGATCTGGAACGACATGAACGAGCCGGCCATCTTCGGGCCGGAGGGGACCACGATGGCCGAGGCCGTGGTCCACGACCTGGAGGGGTGGGGCGGTGATCACGCCGAGGCGCACAACGTCTACGGCATGCAGATGGCCCGGGCGACGGCCGAGGGGCTGACGCGGCTGCGGCCGGAGGACCGCCCCTTCGTCATTACCCGCTCCGGCTGGGCGGGGGTGCAGCGGTACGCGGCCAGCTGGACGGCCGACAACCGGGCCACGTGGGAGCACCTGGGGCTGACTGTGCCGATGGTGGCGAACCTGGGGCTGAGCGGGATCGGGTTCACGGGGCCGGACACGGGCGGGTTCATGGGCCACCCGAGCGCGGAGCTGTTCACCCGCTGGCTCCAGATGAGCGTCTTCCTGCCCTTCTTCCGCAGCCACACGCATCTGAGCGACCCGGACCAGGAGCCGTGGTCGTGGGGGGAGCCGGCGCTGAGCATCAACCGGGGCTGGATCGAGCG
>CAZQXX010000206.1:0-5327 GCA_964597105.1 uncultured Anaerolineales bacterium | reverse complement strand
ATCATCAAAATCGTCTATCATGGGCATGTCCTCCGGTGGGTATCGATTGGTTTGGCGACCTAATCTATACCCCACTGGGGGACATTTCGTCAAGTCGTTCGAACTAGCACAACTTCATAATAGACATAATCGGCACAATCGACGTGACCGGCAGCATCGACGCACGGACCCGTGGGGGCCCGTGGCGCGACGCTGTCGTTCGTCCACCGGTTCCGATGCCGACAATCGAGCACGGCTCAGATCGGTGCATCGGACACTATCGGCAATGACCGCTTCTCGAGGAGATCATCGTGACCATCAGATTCGGAACTGACGGCTGGCGCGCCGTGATATCGGACACCTTCACCTTTGCCAACCTGCGCCTCGTGGCCCAGGCCATCGCCGACTACGTGCTGGCCGAGGCCGAGGGCCGCCCCGAGGTCGTGATCGGCTTCGATACCCGCTTCCTCTCCGACCGCTACGCGGCCGAGGTGGCCCGCGTCCTCGCGGGCAACAGCATCGTCGCCCATCTGACCCGCGCCGACGCGCCCACCCCCGCCATCTCCTACGCCGTCGTCCACAAGCAGGCGGCGGCCGGCATCATGCTCACCGCCAGCCACAACGCCCCTCGCTACAACGGGGTCAAATTGAAGGCCGATTTCGGCGGCGCCGCCCTCCCGGAGCAGGCTGAGCAGGTCGAGGCATATCTGGCCCGGAACCAGGACCGCGCCCGCTGGCCGAACGTGATGGACTATGAGACCGCCCTGGATCAGAATCTGATCCGCCGCTTCGACCCCGCGTGGGCCTACTACGAGCACCTCGGCGGCCTGGTCGATATGGACGTCATATCCGGCAGCGAGCTGCGCGTGGTGGCCGATGCCATGTATGGATCCGGCCGCAAGTGCATCTCCGACATGCTCGCCCGCACCCGCTGCCGCGTCTACGAGATCCGCGGCGAGATGAACCCCGGCTTCGGCGGCATCCACCCGGAGCCGGTGGCCCACTATCTCAGCGCCCTCGGCGCCGCCATCCAGACCCACCACGCCGACGTGGGGCTGGCCACCGACGGGGACGCCGACCGCCTCGGGGCGATGGACAGCCTCGGTGAGTTCGTCGATCCCCATCACATCTTCGCCCTCACCCTCCAGTACCTGGTCGAGGAGCGGGGATGGAGCGGATCGGTGGTCAAGAGCATCTCCACCACGCGCATGGTCGACCGCCTGGCCGCGCGGTACGATCTGCCCCTGGTCGAGACCCCCGTGGGCTTCAACCACATCGCCGACCACATGCTCAACGACGACGTCCTCATCGGCGGCGAGGAGTCCGGCGGGCTGAGCATCAAGGGGCACATCCCGGAGGGAGACGGCATCCTCATGGCCCTCCTCCTCCTGGAGATCATGGCCGCCGCGGAGGCGCCGCTCCACGAGCTGGTTACGGAGCTCCAGAGGACCGTCGGCCCGGCCCACTACGCCCGGCGCGACATCCCCCTGAGAGCGCCCGTCGCCAAGCGGCAGATGGTGGAGCGCCTCACCGAGGGGGCGCCCGCATCGTTGGGCGGCGAGACGGTCATCGACGTCGACACCCTCGACGGGGTGAAGTATCTGCTGGCCGATGATTCCTGGCTCCTCATCCGCCCGTCGGGCACCGAGCCGGTGCTCCGCGTCTACGCCGAGGGGAGAGAACGGGCGATGGTGGACACACTCCTCACGTACGGCGAGCAGGTGGCAGAATGAGCAACGAGAGGAGACCCACCGCGATGGCAGGCACGCACGCCGACCCCCAGCGGCATGCCCCTGTCACACCGTTCTTCCTGGCCATTGAAGGGCCCATCGGGGTGGGAAAGACCACGCTCGCCCGTCTCCTCCAGCCCCGTTTCGACGCCGACGTGATCCTCGAGGCCTTCGAGGAGAACCCGTTCCTGTCCGATTTCTACGGCGATCGCGCCCGCTACGCCTTCCAGACCCAGATGTTCTTCCTGCTGAGCCGCTACCGGCAGCAGCAGTCGATCCCCTCCTTGCTGGCGGACCGGCCCGTCATCTCGGACTACACCTTCGGCAAGGACAGCCTCTTCGCCCGCCTCAACCTGGAGGGTGACGAGCTCAACGTCTACCAGCGACTCTACGCCGTGTTGGAGGAACAGACCGCGTTTCCCGACCTGGTGATCTACCTCCAGGCCGATACCGACGTGCTGATGGCCCGCATCGCGGCCCGGGACCGCCCTTACGAGCGGAAGATGGACCGGGATTACATCGCGGCCGTGAGCGATGCCTACGTGCGATATTTCGCCGATTACGTCAGCACGCCGGTCCTGACCCTCGATACCAACGATCTCAACTACGTGCAGGATCCCAGTGCCCTGGCCCTCGTGGAGGCGAAGGTGCGGGAGGCCCTCGGTGTGGGCGCGTACCAGCAGACGCTGCCCCAGATGGAGCGCACCCCCGCCGCGGCAGTTCGCCGAGCGGCGTCGGGGGGTACTCCCCGGTCGCGGCAGGATCTGCTGGATGAGTTTCTGAGCGCGAATCAAGCGATGGCCCGGGTGGGGGCCCTCCTGGGTCGAGCTCCAAACCGCCCGTCAGTCGATGAGACGTCAAGCCTCCGGACGGCGCTGGGTGACGCGCTGGAGGGGGTGGCGTCGCTGGCAGACGCGGCCGGGCTCGACCTGGAGTGGCCGCGGAACTGAAGCACGGGCCATCTCGACAGAGGCTCTCTGGGCAGAGGTCGTCTCGGCAGAGACTGCCTCTACAGACGCTGTTCCGACAGATAGGATGACTGCATGCCGGCCGAAAGTCCTGAGATGACGAAGGCGCTGACCCGGGACGAGCTGGAGCAGCGAAATCGCGAGCTGACGACCCTGATCGAGGTCATGCGCGAGATCCCTCGCGGCCTCGATCTGACCACCGTGCTCAAGCGCGTATCCGAGTTCGCGGCCCGCGTGTGCGAGGCCCACCGCTGCACCATCCTCCTCCGCGACGAGGAAGACGGAGACCTCTGGGATCCGGTCATGTCGATGTACGCCGACGGTCGTGAAGATGCCCAGATGTGGGACAGATTCGAAGAGAAGGGGTATCCACTCCGCCTCGACGGCGCCTCGGAGGTCGCCCGGGTCGTCCGAGAGCAGACCCCCGTCTACGTCCCCAACGCGCAGACCTCATCACTCCCCCGTCACCTGATCGAGCTTTTCCAGATCGAGAGCGTCCTCCTGGTCCCCCTCATCCATAGAGGGCAGGTGATCGGGCTCATGGCCCTCGATCACGTCGACGAGGGACGGACGTTCACAGACCGGCAGGTGGCCATGGCCACGACCTTCGGCGCCCAGGCAGCCCTCGCCATCAAGGACGCCCGGCTGTTTGAGGAGGCTCAGCGGCGAGCGGACGAGCTTGCCGCCCTGGAGGTCATCGCCCGCGAGCTAACCACCACCCTCGACTCCGAGCAGATCATCGACCGGGTGCTGGAGAGGGCGATGGGAGCCAGCGCAGCCGCCGCCGGCGCCGTGGGGGTCATGGGCCCGGATGAGGAGGGGCTCATGATCGTCAGCACCCGCGGATACTCGCCCCAGCTCGTCGAGGAATATGTGAAGAAGAGCTGGAGCCTCGAGAAAGGCATCATCGGTCGGGTAGTGCGCACCGGTGAGCCGGCGTTGGTTCACGACGTGACGACGGACACCGACTACGTGCCGGCCACCGACGAGCCGATGGGCTCCCAGCTGACCGTCCCGGTCCGGGTGGAGCAGGAGGTCGTGGGCTACCTCTGCCTGGAGAGCCCCGAGATCGCGGGCTTCGACCGCCGGGACCTCCGTCTCAGCGAGCATCTGGCCGAATACGCCGGCATCGCCATCAGGAACGCCAGACTGTACGAGCGGGAGCGCCGCCAGGCCAGGCAGGCCTCCCTCCTCAACGTGGTGGCCCGCCAGGCGAACACCATCCTCAATCCCGAGCACCTCCTGCCCGCCGTAGCCCGGTCCATCCAGGAGCATTTCGGCTACGACAGCGTGATCCTCATGCTCGTCGACGCGGATCAGGAGGCGTTGACCATCGCCGGCAAATCCGGCATCGCAGCGGACGTCATCCCGGAGGATTTCCGCCAGCCGCTAAGCCAGGGGATTATCGGCTGGGTGGCCCGTCACGGCGAGCCCCTGCTCGTCAACGACGTCGCCAGCGAGCCGCGCTACTACGCCCCCTTCCCCGACCGGTTCCAAGCCGGTTCGGAGCTCGCCGTGCCCCTCAAGATCGAGGGGGAGACGGTCGGCGTCCTCGACCTCCAGTGTCGGCAGAAGGGCGGGTTCGACGAGGTGAGCGTCTCGACGGCAGAGACACTGGCCGAGCAGATTGCCATCGCTCTGCAGAACGCGCGGCTGTATGAGGCAGCTCAGCGCCGCGTCGAGGAGCTCACGGCCCTGCGTAACATAGACGTTGCCCTCACGGCCACCCTCAGCCTCGACGAGGTTCTGGAACGGATCCACTCGCAGATCAGCCGGGCAATCCCGACCACCACGTTCTACGTGGGCATCTACGACGACAAACGTGAGGAGCTGCACATCCCGGTGATCGTCGACCAGGGGCAGCGTCTCGAACCGGTCACCCTGGAGGTCCACGACGGCCAGGGCTTCGCCACCTGGGTCGTCCGCCACGGGTCGCCTCTGTGGATCGACGACTGGGAGGAGGAACAGGACACGCTCCCGGTCGAGGGCATCCCCCGGGGCACCCCCACGCGCTCCCTGATGGTGCTGCCCCTGATCTGCAGAGGGAAGACCGTCGGCGTCATCTCCGCCCAGTCATACGAACCCCACGCGTTCGACGAGCATCACCGTCGTCTCTTCTCGGCCGCCGCCAACCAGGTCGCCATCGCGGTGGAGAATGCGAAGCTCTTCGAGCAGACCAAACGGCGCCTGACCGAGACACGACTCCTCCAGGAGATCATGCAGGCAGCCGCGTCGCACCTCGACTTCGACCGGGTGCTGAACCACACCATCCAGGCCCTCCACGATACGCTGGGCCTGAAGCACCTCTCGTTCGCCGTCCCGGACGAGGATGACGCAGGCCTCCGCATCCACCCGTCCCAGATCGGCTATAGCGAGGCCATCACCAGCCGGAGCGTGCCCCTCGATGGGAGTATCAGCGGGCGCGCCTTCCAGACCGGCGAGGCCCAGGTGGTCTCAGATGTCCGGGAGACGCCCTACTACTTCGAGGGGAGCGCGGACGTACGCTCGGAGCTCAACGTACCTGTGCAGGTCGGCGGGCGCATCGTCGCGGTGCTGAACGCGGAAAGCCCTGAGGAGGACGCGTTCGATGACGAAGATCTGCGCCTCTTCCAGGCCGTCGCTGCCCAGTTGGGCGTCATGCTCGAGAACA
>CAZQXX010000205.1:0-5328 GCA_964597105.1 uncultured Anaerolineales bacterium | reverse complement strand
TGTTGTTGTTAACGTTCTCGGCCCTTACAGGCCGCTGCGAAAGTCGAGTATTGAGTGTCCAATGCTGATTCTGTTCGGTAACGTCAACGAGTATGTTCTGGGAGATCTGGGTGAGACGCTGTCTTTACTGGAGCGAAAGGCCACGTCCAACTCGCGGGTGGACGCGGGAATCGTCGATGGTGCGCCACACAGCTATCTCGGTCGAGAGGAGGAGCTCTCCAGAATCATTGGAAACTGGCTGGATGAGGTCATGCCAGTGGGCTGACCTCCCCGGATAACTGGATCGAGCGTGGTCAGACTGCACAGACCGGTGGTGTGGCCAGCTGAGCAGATTCCTGCCGCTGGCTGTCCGGGGTCAGCGAGCGAAAGATCGAGGGTTATCGTTTCAGTCAGACTGTCAACAATCGTCAGTTCGACGGCGGGCGAGTCTCTGCGTCAGACGGCGATCTTTGCAGCACGGACAACTCATCGATGAGGAGGAGCACATGCCCACCATTCCAGCAAATGGGACGCAACTCGAGTACATCGAGCGGGGAGAAGGCGATCCAGTCGTGCTGGTACACGGCACGCTCGGTGATTATCGCAGCTGGGGGCTGCAGATGGACGCGTTCGCGGAGACGTACCGCGTCATAGCCTACAGCCGACGCTATCACTATCCAAATCAATGTAGGGGGGATGAGCCCGACTACTCAGCCGCCCTCCACGCGGACGACCTCGCCGCGTTCATCAGCGCGCTCGGGCTCGAATCCGCCCACGTGGTCGGCACCTCGTATGGCGCGTATACGGCTCTGTTGCTCGCAGCGCGTCATCCGGAGCGGGTGCGGGCGTTGGTATTAGGCGACCCGCCGGTCCTTCCGCTCCTCGAGCAGAGCCCCGAAGGGCGCGCGCTGCGAGATGACTTCCTGGCGAGCGTCTGGGAGCCCGCGGGAGAGATGATGGAGCGGGGGAAAGTAGAGAGCGGGGTAAGGATTTTCGTCGATGGTGTGGTCGAGGAGGGCACCTTCGATCGATTCCCGCCGGAGGTCCAAGACCTGATCTTGGACAACGCCTGTGAGTTCCAGGTTGAGACATCCAGCCCAGACTTCTGGACACCGTTCACGTGCGAAGATGCCGGGCAGATAGCAACACACACGTTGCTCCTGACGGGCGATATGAGCCTCGAATGGCTTCAGCTCATCGTCGATGAGCTGGACCGCTGCATGCCAAACAATGAATGCGGGACAGTTCCCGAAACCACCCACGAAGTGACATCAGACAACCCCGAAGCGTATAACGAGATCGTACTGGGATTCCTGGCCAAGCACTCCGGGTAGGTCGCGAGGCGGCAGGTGGTTCTGTAGTAGCACGCGGAACCGGAACATTGTCCAATTCCATCTGAGTTTCTACTCCAGAATATCCACCCAGATCGAGGAAGAGACAGGTCCGATGGGAGCCACTCCGCATGTTGTGTGCATCGGTGTGAAGTCGTAGGAAGACGAGAAGCCACTGGCACCGCACCCGTTGAACACGAGGAGGCGAGGGGATGCTTCAATTTCGGCAGGCACAGACCGACGAAGACACATTGGCAGTCCGCGAGCTGTTCTGGGAGTACCTGCAGTGGGCCAATGCCCGGGTCAATGAGGAGTTTGGTGTCAACTTCGACATTCGGACCATGCTGGAAGATGACATGAACCGGCTGGACATCTACCTCCCTCCCGATGGTCGGCTCATCCTGGTCTCCGAAGAGAGCAGGTCCGCAGGACTCGGCTACCTCAAGAAGACCCGAGATGATATCGGGGAGATAAAGCGCATGTATATCCGTCCCGAATTCCGCGGAAGGGGATTCGGACGAAAGCTCTTGCAGACGCTGCTCTCGGAAGCGAAGGACATCGGCTACTCGGGAGTGCGCTTGGACAGCGCGCGTTTTATGGAGGCAGCTCACTCGCTCCTATCGGTCCGCCGGGTTCCAGGAGATCGAGCCATACGACGAGAGCGAGATTCCCCCCGAATTCCGAGAGCATTGGATCTTCATGGAAAGATCGATTGCGGGATGATCCTGTAGGATCTCCTCCAGACGCTCGCTAGTAGTTCGCGGGGGGCGACCGGAGATGGAACGCGAGGCTGGGGGAAAGAAGAATGGGTTCTGCAGACGTCTCGACCTTCTTGCGCGAGAAGGACGTCGATGGGGAGCTCGTGCGTCTGAGCCAGCACGCGGCAACGGTGGAGGCTGCCGCCGAAGCGCTAGGGGTGTCCTCGGACAGCATCGTCAAGTCCGTCGTGCTGCTTGCGGATTCCAGTCCCGTCCTGGTGATCGCGAATGGGCTAGCTCGAGTCGATCTCAGGGCGGTGGCTGACTATCTGGGGCTGGCCGGGAAGCGAGTGAAGTTAGCCGACGCGCCAACCGTACGTGAGCTTACCGGTTTCAGCGTGGGCGGTGTGCCGCCCTTTGGTCAGAGAACGCAGCTACGAACGCTGATGGATCGGCGGGTTCTTGCTCAAGCGGAGGTGTACGCGGGTGGCGGTGAGGCGGACGTTATCCTGCCACCGACCCCGGCCGAGATCGTGAGGGTCACCGACGGTGCCGTAGTTCCTCTTACTGAGAAGGACTACTGACCCGAACGTATGAAACTAAATTGCCTCTCCGAAGATGGTAAGCGCTTGACTCGACGCTCAACATGAAAAGCCTGCTTGACAGCCGCCGAGGTGCCCATCTACAGCCCCGCATCCATCCTGTGGGAGCACCATCTGGACGGCTGTTTAGAAAGTAATGTACGGATCAGTAGTGCCTCTTGGGCCTTTGCTAGACGTGTTTTCCTGGACGCAGTCTTCGCTAGGCGATATTCTATTATGCGGCACCTAGACTCGTTCAACCGTATAGCGCAGGGCACACTAAACGCGCGCTTGGCCTGCAGCCTTGCAAGCCACAAGGTCTGCGTACCCACACGTCAGGAGCCAGCTGTTCCTAGTGCGGCAACACACCGTGCGCGGCGCATGAATTGCGCGGCGCATGAATTGCGCTACGCAGCGCAGTGGAGGTGCGCGCCGACGGCACTCCGGTTCCCTCCGTGCCTAACTACGAACCCCCGTCCCGTGGTGGAGCAGGATCGGGCATGATAGGTCCGCCAGGTGGCTGGACCTGACAACAGACCACCTGCGTCCACGAGTGTCTTCCTGCCGTCCGAGGCACGCGAGCTTCCCCCGGCGACGGTGGGTGCGGCTCGCTTCGACCCAGTCGCAAAGAAGGGCGAACCCTCCGGCCTATCCGCTGGACCGGAAGATCCGCCTCTCCGAACGTCGCATTAAGTTACGAGTCGTTCCTCAGCACCAGCGGCAGGAAGACCTCGTATTTCACCGGCGCCCCAGCCCAGAACCCGCCGACGAGGGAGTAGTCGCCACCGGTGAGCGCGCCGGCGTCGGGCTGGCCGACGGTGCCGGCGAGGGCATAGGTGCCGCCGGAGCTCTCTCCACCGCCGCCGTCCACCGTCCACCAGGAGAGGTCATAGCCGCTACCGACCTGGCCGATGACGATCGCCGTCGTCAGCAGGAGTGCCAGCGTGGTCAAGAGAACGTTAGCGAGAACCGCCGGGATCCAGCTTCTCCGTTGCGTGATCACTGGATGCCTCCTAGCGGAACCTGACGTACTTGGCTTCAAAGGACGTGTTCACTGAACCCCTGTTCGTAATGGTGAGATAGTAGGTAAACCGGTCATTCTCATTCAGCCGGACGTCCACCGTCCAATCGACTCGGCCGTTGACGGTCGTCGGGTGCATCGACCAATAGACGATCTCATCCGTGGGCCAGCCAAAGGTGAAGTAGCTCACGGTCTGACCCACGTCGACAGACCCGGTGAACTGTGTGCCCTGCCGCTTCCGGTAGTATAGGCTGTCGTGGTTATGGAACGCCGACGCGAAGCTGGTTGCGTCCTGCCCGTCGAGGCGGTCGGCGTCGTACGCAAAGGTCGCGTAGGGCGCCGGGGTCACGGCCTGTCGCGGCGCAAGCACGGTGAATGTGCCTGTGCTGTCGCCCGGCCGCACGCCGATCTCGAGGTAACGCGAAGCGCCCGTGAAGATGTTGGCGCCGAAATCCAGAACCACCGTAAACAGACCGTCGGACACCGGCACATCGTCTTCAGCAATGGTGCCACCGATCTGCGAGCCGCCCACCTCGGCATCGTACAACACAAAGCGCAGGTCGTACGTGCCGTCTGCCGGCTGACCACCGTCGGTCAGACGTCCCTGGTAGGTGAAGGTTGTTGCGTCTGAGGCCACACCGACCGCTCCCTGGGACGAAGCCGGCGCCTGTGCATCTGGGGAATCCGCTTCGTCCGACAGTGTATAGGCTGGTGGACCGACATCCACCGCGTCTTCGACTTCCAGCCCGCCTGTCCCATCCGTCTCCTCAGGCCCCTGGGCGCCCGCTCCCTCCTGTGGGCTCAACAGGAACGCTCCGACAACCACCGCCAGGATGAGCGCGGAAAAGATGAACGAGATTCTACGTCGCATGATGTCCTCCCTTGATAGGGGCGGACCGGACGGCGGTCCGCCGTTGCGTCTACACCCTGAACCACGGGTGGAATCCTTATCCGGTTGGAGGTGGGTGTGCTCCCCGTCGGGTCGAGCTTCACCCCGTTCTGCAGCCTCTCCGTCCGATCAGGTTGTGTAATAGTACCATCCGGATCGTTTCACAATCGTTTCATCCGGCGCTTGATGAAAATCGGACAGGAAGAGACCTCCATCCTCTCGAAGTGCTCGGAGGTCGAGGGAGATCTGAGAGAGTGAAGCATCTCAAGGACCGCTGACCGTGGTCCACTCCTGCAGCACCGACGAAGGTGCAACTCCGCCGGTGGTGGGACTGACTCGCTTCAACCTCTCGCCGCATCCAGAGCTGACCTGGAAGAAGCCTGACCCGTACAGGGCCTCTCTCTGGTAACATCTGCCCGTGAGTAAACGACTACCCGGGGCAGCGTTCTTGGCGAGTCGAGTCCAAATACGGACAGACGCCCCACGTTGTGATATAATCGAGCGACACGAGGGGGCACGGCACGGGACGTGGCGGATCAGCCCATCGGTTCCGTTTGGGAGCAGGTGACCAGTGTAAGGAGATGGCGGCGGTCAGCGTCACCGGCCAGTGTCCCGACACCTACTGCTACCTGAAAACAGGCGACGTCACCCACGAGCACCTGGAAACGTGGTGGGCCTGGTGGGAAGAATGGCCTGAGGGATAGGGGACGCCGAGGGAGCTTTCCGCGGGAGGGTATCTGACGATGCCGATATGTCCGATCGCTCTATCGCGGTCACGGCTCTGGGTCTACCCTAGGAAAGGAATCGAATAGACCATGGATGACGAATA
>CAZQXX010000204.1:0-5335 GCA_964597105.1 uncultured Anaerolineales bacterium | reverse complement strand
GTATATCGCAGACTGAGGCAATTGACAGACACCCCTGTCTTGTTTGTAACGGCTCTCGATGACCTGGACCGGCTGAAGCAAGCCTTCGCGCTGGGCGCCGCCGATTACGTGGTCAAGCCGTTCAGGCCCGCAGAACTGCTCACCCGTCTGGAGGCCTGTCTGCGCCGATCTCAACCGGGGAACGGAAAGAATGCCGGGATGCTCCACCTGAGCGACTCAGTCATTCTGGACTGCAACCGACAGCAGCTAGTGGTCGAAGCTCGAGAGATAGAGCTAACGGGCACAGAGTTCAAGATCGTCAAGCTGTTGGCAGGACACCTGGGGACAGTCTTCAGCGTAAACGCGATTCTGACTAGGGTCTGGGGGCCGGACCGAATCGGCGATCCACATCTGGTGAAGCACTACATCTACCAGTTGCGCCAGAAGATTGAGCCAGACCCCCAATCCCCTCGATATCTTCACACCGTATACGGCCGCGGATACTACTTCCAGGCTTAGCCGCGCACGCGGCCAACGCTTGTCCAACGACCAGTCTCCTTCAGTGCTTCGCTGTGCGTCAGTGTTGTACGAACGGCCAAGCCATTTGCGACAACGCCCGAGTATCTCCACGCAGGGTACCACAGCCCCTCAGCAGACAGGGGCCGCCGCCGGAAGCTCTTTGAGGCATCGAAGCCGATTCGGGAACCGCCCGCTCGTCAAGGCTTCTCCAAGGAATTCCTCACGAGCCACCCGCCGCCTTACCGACGGTGCGCTGCACCTAACCGGTGCACTACACCGTTTCCTTCTCAGCCCCGCAGGGGGCCTTGCCTAGCTCACTCTGTGGGCCGCTGACGGAGTGAGCCTTAGCCGTGGGCTTCAGCCCTCGGCGGCCCTCAACCCTCGGCGCGCCTCACCCCCCCCGCGATCCCTCACCCCTCACGATCTCAACCGCCGACGGCACTCCGCGACGCTTCGCGCCTAACTACAAACACGCGCACACCCGCTCGTACCGCCCGGCCCATTTGATGGGCCGCCTACACGCTGCGCCACCTGCCACAACCATCATCTTCCTTCTCAGCCCCAAAGGGGCTTTGATCTTGAGCCGTGGGCTTCAGCCCTCGGCGGGCCTCAACCCCCGGCGCTCCTCACCCCCCACGATCCCAACCACCGACGGCACTCCGCCGTGCTCCGTGCCTAACTACAAACACGCGCACACCCGCTCGTACCGCCCGGCCCATTTGATGGGCCGCCTACACGCTGCGCCACCTGCCACAACCATCATCTTCCTTCTCAGCCCCAAAGGGGCTTTGATCTTGAGCCGTGGGCTTCAGCCCTCGGCGGGCCTCAACCCCCGGCGCTCCTCACCCCCCACGATCTCAACCGCCGACGGCACTCCGCGACGCTGCGTGCCTAACTACAAACAGACCCCCGGCCCCTCGTCGCGCTCAGCCCACATACCGGGCCGTCCATCGTCCACCGTCCGTCGTCCCTTCTCCCTCCTCCCGCCGTTCTCTGCGTCTCTCCCTCTCTGCGCCTCCGCGTTGCGCCGTTTCTCCCCCTACTCCCTACTTCTTACTCCCTACTCCCGCCGTCTCTCCCTACTCCCGCCCCCTGCGAATTGTCGCACAGCGACGAAGTGCCCAGCTCAACCCTCGGTTGAGCCATTATCCCAAACTCCGCGTATTTCCCAAAAGATATCCCAAACCTTCCCCCTTGACAACTTACCTCACAGGCAGTATAATGGTCATACTGAGGAATAGAGCGACCACCGCCGAGGAGGCGTTGTGGACCAACTACGAGGCTCTGAATCCGAATGTCTGCTCTACTGAGAGGATCAACACAGGATTTGAAGTTCTCTGACGCGCCCCGCGTTCTAGCCGGCGATGAGCGGCTGCATCAAGAACCCCTGGCGTCTCGACGACGGATGCCCTTCTCCAGGAGACCCAGTGTTTGTTCCCGAGGAAAAAGTGTCGGAGGGAAGGTCAAAAACAATATCGCCCGCCGCGCCGCCTCTCCTCCTCCCCCTGTCCCCTTGCCTGTCCTGAGCGCAGTCGAAGGCTCTCCTCCCTGTCCGCCTTTCCGCCGTCCTCCGCGCCTCCGCGTCTCTGCGCCTCTGCGTTGCGCCGTTCCCCTACCCCCGCAGGCCCCACCCGCTCGAAGCCGGCAGATGGACCCTGAACGCCGTGCCCTCCCCCCGCTCCGTCTCCACCTCGATCCACCCGCCGTGCTCCCGGGCGATGTTCTGGCTCACGAAGAGGCCCAGCCCCGTGCCCTCCGCCTTCGTGCTGACGAAAGGATCGAAGAGCTGATCGAGCACCGACTGAGGGATGCCGGGGCCCGTGTCCTGGAACGCCACCACCACTTCCCCCGCGTGGTTATCGTAGGCGCTGGTGACCGTCAGCTCGCCGCCGCGGGACATCGCCTCGACGGCATTGAGCACCAGATTGAGGAAGATCTGCTGGATCCGATCGGGCACCACGTCGGACCGCGGGAGATCCTCGGACAGGTCCCGCACCACCTGGACGCCGTGAGACTTGATCTCCTTCCGGCTCACCGCCAGCACCCGATCCACCAGCTCGTTCACGTCGGTGGGCTGGGCGCGCTCCACGTCCGTCGGCCGGCTCAGATCCCGCAGGCGGCTGACGACCGTGGAGGCGCGGCGCAGCTCGTCGAGGCCAATGGTGACGTACTCCTCGAAGTCGTCATCCTCACCCCGCTCCAGCGACTCCTCCGCCAGCCCGAGGCAGCCGATGACGGCCTGGAGGGGGTTGTTGATCTCGTGGGCCAGCGAGGCGGCCAGCTTCCCGGTGGTGGCCAGCTTCTCCGACTGGAGCAGGGCCGCCTGGGTCTCCTTCCGCTCGGTGATGTCGCGCATCACGCCGATGACGTGGGTCGCCCGGCCCTCCTCGTCCCGCTCCGTCGCCTCGGCGAAGGCCTCTACCCAGATCCAGTGCCCGTCCGCATGGCGCACACGGACCTCCACCCGGTAATCCTCCGTCATGCCGGCGATGAAATCGCTGTACGCCTTCTCCATCCGCCCCCGGTCGTCCACGTGCACCTGATGGAGGAGCCAGTCCATGAACTGGGCGTACGGCGGAAGCTCGTCCTTTCGGTAACCGAGGATATCGGCCCACCCCGGGCTGAAATACGCGGTGTCGTCGATGGGAACCGGGTAATCGTACATACCGCCGCCTACCACGTCGAGCGCCAGGGCCTGCCGCTGCTCGCTCTTTCTCAGCTCTGCCTCGGCCTCTTTCTGCCGGGTGATATCCTCGACCAGCGTGATGAAATACTCCGGGGACCCATCAGGCCTCCGTACCACGGAGACGACGACGTTCGCCCAGCGAACCTCGCCCCCCTTCCCCCGGTATCGGGTCTGGACCCGGCTTTGATCGCGTCCTCCATCCCGAATCTGCCGGTAGAGGTTGAGCACGCTATCCTCGCGGCTGGCCGCGAACTCGAGGAAGCTGCGGCCGACCAGGCTCTCCTCATCCTCCCCCACCATCTCCTGGAGCGCCGGGTTCGCCACCACCAGCTCGCCGGTCCGGTTCAGCATGGCGATGCCGAGCGCCGCTTGCTCGAAGATCGCGCGGAAACGCGCCTCGCTCGCCCGCAGCTGGGCGGTGCGCCTGGCCACCCGCTCCTCCAGCTCCGCGGCGTATCCCTGGACCTCTTCATAGAGGGCCACCTGGCGGAGCCCGATGGCCAGCTGAGTGGCGACCTCCCACACGGCGCTCATCCGCTCCCCCGTCGGCTTGCCCATGATCGCCCTGCCGATATTGAGGCTGCCGATCAGCTCGCCCCCGGCCTGCAGCGGCACGCTGACGTAGGACCGGACCCCCTCCCGGCGCAGCACGTCCGCCAGGGGCGAGGGCTCCATGGCCTCAACGTCCTCCACGACGAAGGGAGCGCCATCCTTCAGCGTCTCCAGCCCCTGATTCCACGTGATCGGCAGCCGCCGGTCCTCTCCCAGCCACGTCTCCTCCTCGCTGTCCACGGCGACGAGGCGGGAGATACCCTCATCGAAGTCGAACAGCTCCACGCTCACCCGCTGACACTGAACCAGGTGTCGGAGGAGCGGCAGCGCGCTCCTGGCGATCTCCTCCGCCGAGCCAGCCTCCAGGATGGCGCGGTCGATCTCGTGGAGGCCGCGCAGCCGCTCGGCGTATTGCCGCAGGGTCTCCTCGATCTGCTTCCGCTCCGTGATGTCGCGGAAGACGCCAACAGCGCCGGTGATCGCTCCGCTGCTGTCCCGGATGGGGACCGTGTCGACCCACAGGGTACGCCGCTCGCCTTCGGGACGGATGAGGAGCATCTCGACGTCCGTGTGCGTCTCGCCGTCGAGCGCCGAGCGGGTGAGGGGCAGATCCCGCGGCTCGTAGGCCGTCCCATCAGGGCGGCAGAGACAGAAGTCCCCGTGGGTCTGGTATGGAGCATCGCTTGGCACGTGACGCCCGTAGAGCTCCACAGCAGTTGGATTCGTGAGGGTGATACGCGCCTCCTCGTCCACCACCACGATCCCCTCCGGCGCGTTGTCGATGATGGCCCGCAGCTTCGCCCGCTCGTCGTCGAGGGCGCGCATCAGGCGCTCCCGCTCCGTGACCTCGAGCAGGGAGAAGACGAGTCCCTCGACCTCCCCGTCCTCGTCCTTAACGGGCACCAGGGTCCAGTCCCAGTACGTGACCCCCAGGTCGGGGCGGTCGGGAAAGGTGAACGGCTTAGCGTGGAAGGCGACCGGCTCGCCGGTGTCCCGCACACGCTCGAAGATCGCCTGGTTCTCCGCGTGGGGGAACAGTTCGAAGTGGTTCTTGCCGATGAGCTCCTCCGGCGTGTAGCCGGATCCCTCAGCGTAGGCGGTGTTGACGCGCACGAAGTTGAAGTCGGCGTCCAGATAAGCCAGGTTGGCGTGAGTGCTCTCCATAATCGTCTGCAGGCGGTCCCGCTCCTGCTGAAGGGCCCGCGCCAGTTCCTCGATCGCCTCCCGATCCTCGGCCGCCTGGCGGAGCAGCCGCTCCCGCGCCTTCTCGGCCCGTTTCCGCGGCGTGATGTCCCGGTTGCTCCCCCGCCATCCCAGCCAGTTCCCCTCCCGGTCGTGGACCTGCCGGCAGACGTGGTTGATCCAGCGCTCGCGGCCGTCGCGGGTGGTGATGCGGAAGTCAAGGGAATGGGTCTCGCCGTCCGCCCTCTCCTCGCGGAAATGCGCCTCCACCGCGGCCCGATCGTCCGGATGCGTGATCTTCTGCAGCAGATCCGGCTCCCGCCGGAAGTCCTCGGGCGTGTAGCCCGTGATGCGCTCGCAGGAGGGCGAGCTGTAGACGTACTCCTCGTCGGGCCCGATCCAGTACTCCCAGTCGTG
>CAZQXX010000203.1:0-5350 GCA_964597105.1 uncultured Anaerolineales bacterium | reverse complement strand
GGCGATCTCCTCACCGTTGCACACCAGGTCGTACTGCTGACCGCGGGCGGCTCCGGGATCGGTTTCGAGCAACTCCAGGTCCGCGGGCATGGGCGCCGTGAACAGGTGGTGGCTGGGATCCCAGCGCTCTCCCTCCTCGTCCCACTCGAAGAGGGGGAAGTCGATCACCCAGCAGAAGGCCATGGTCCGATCGTCGTGCTCCCGGAGACCGAGCCACTCGGCGAGCTCGAGGCGGAGAGCCCCTAACGTCGGATTCACCACAGCGGCTTCATCGGCCACGAGGAGCAGCAGGTCACCAGGTCCAGCCTCCAGCCGCTCGATGACCTCGGCCACCTCCCGGTCGCTCAGGTACTTGGCGAAGGACGATCGAATCTCCTCGTCCTCGCCCAATGCAAGCCACGCGAGCCCCTTCGCGCCCGCCCCTCGCGCCAGCTCGGTCAGTTCGTCGATCTGACTGCGACTGTAGTCGCCACAGCCGGTAGCGCGGATGCCCTTCACCCGACCGCCGGCGACGACGGTCCCGCTGAAGATCCGGAACTCGCTGTCGGCGACAATGTCCGAGACGTCGGTCAGCTCCATCCCGAAACGGATATCCGGTCTATCAGTGCCGAAACGGTCCATCGCCTCTGCATACGTCAGGCGGGGGAAAGGCCTGGTCGGAAGCTCGCAGTCCGAGCACTCGTCAACGATGCCGGTCATCAGCTCCTCGGTCAGCGCCATGACGTCGTCGCGCTCAACGAAGCTCATCTCCAAGTCGAGCTGGGTGAACTCGGGCTGCCGATCGCCGCGCTGATCCTCGTCGCGGAAACAGCGGGCGATCTGGAAGTACCTCTCGTAGCCGGCGACCATCAACAGCTGCTTGAGCTGCTGTGGGGATTGGGGCAGAGCGTAGAAGTGGCCGGGATAGAGACGGCTCGGGACCAGGTAGTCCCGGGCACCCTCGGGGGTGCTCTTGAAGAGGATGGGCGTCTCAATCTCGACGAAATCCCGTTCGTCGAGGAAGTCACGGATGTACTTCACGACCCTGTGGCGCAGGAGGATGTTCCGCTGCATGCGCTGCCGACGCAGATCGAGATAGCGGTATTTCAGGCGGAGGGACTCGTCGACCGGCTGGTCGTCGAATATGTAGAATGGCGGGGTCTTGGCCGGATTCAGAATCTCTATCTCATCAGCCACAACCTCAACCCTGCCCGTGGGAAGATCGGGGTTGACCAGGCCCTCCGGTCGGGCGCGCACCCTTCCCTGGATGCGCAGGACGTACTCGTTCCGCACCTCCTGGGCCGCCGCGTGAGACGTCGAGTCGATATCGGGATTCGCCACGACCTGGACCAGGCCCGATCGATCGCGCAGATCGATGAAGATCAGCCCGCCGTGATCCCGTCGCCGATTGACCCAACCCGCCAGCACGATCTCTTTGCCGGCGTGCTCGAGACGCAAATCGCCACAACGATGTGACTTCAACATGTCCGCTCCTCCACTGCTGCTCTGTACCACTCCCAAGAAGGCAGAGTCATCGGCCACCTCAAGGGTCCCCTGACAACAAAAAACCGCCCGATGTCGGGCGGCTTATGTTGACTTAGCTAATGTCAAACGAGGCACACGGCCGCCCCCTATCGCGTGGGGTGCACTGATCAGCGTCCGTATTGTTGTTGGCGACCGAGCAACACGCAAGAATTGCCACTTTGCCTCCGTCGAGCAGTATAGCATACTTCGAGAGCGTGTCAAGCAGGGATCTGCAAAAGCCTATGGCTATCGCGGATGAAGCGCCTACAGTGGACGGACTCACACTGCCCGCCCTGCTCCAGATGCCACGGGCCGGTCCAGCGGAATCCATCTGCTATTGCGACCGCCAGCCCAAGCACCGAAGCGGTGACGCAGGGGCGCGAAGGGATGATCGCTCCTCCCCTTGGACCACACGTAGGGCGGCTGAATGCTTCAAGAGGCGGTCCCGCGACGGACACAGACAAACCGGTGGGGCACTCACCTCTCGGGAGCAGATATCTATCTTCAAGGAAACTCAACCCCTACTGGCCACTCTCTCGCCATCCTCCATACTCGCCGAGGTGTATCAGTGCCTGCTATGATCGGTGATACACCTCTTGATACAGGTCTCTAGCACAGGAAGAGCGCCCCCCGGGGCCTTCTTGTCCTTCATCAATCCTCGCCTAGTCGGTCCTCACGGGAAAGCGCCGGGGCACGCTAAAGCCTGCTTCGGCGACGAGTGGCCGACAGATATGCGGCCCGTATGGCTCGGAATAGACCCGCTCCCTATGAGGTTCACAATCAGAGCTGTCACAATCCTTGTGTCCCAATGAGGGCACTGAAACTGTCCCAAGCAAGCATCCTGAAGGCCCGGTGAAGTCAGTCGATCTGCTTGCCACCGCATGCCGAGCTAGTCGAAGCAAAGACCGCGACTTCCCAGTGTCATCACCTCTTGCAAACCCGTCGCGCTCGGACAGGTCCTTTGGCGCGCTCAGCACCGGGCTCAGCGTGATTGGCCTCCCTATGACGTGCTTCCACGACGGGCCTAGATTTCCCATAGAAGCACCAGAATACGACAAGCTCCACTGGGTGTCTCCGCCAGGGGGAACCCCACAGCAAGCTGGGAGGCTCTCGAATCTGGCCTGCAAGGGTCCGAACAGCAGCGGAGGTGCCCCCGTCATCGTGGACGAAGGAAGCGGTGCCGAGTGAACTGTCCCCGACCGCACACGGATGTCAACGGCACTTGGTCACCGCGGGCGATGTCCCGGCACCTCAGGCCGAGACGAGTGATGCCAGGCCTCCGGGGACGTGCTCCCCAGCGAAGGCTCTTCTCGGACACCACAGAGCACGCCTTAGCAGGCCGCAGACCACCTTCCACAGGACCCACGAAGTGCGCCCCCGTGGGCCTTGAGGAAGCGAACCGAAAAGGAACGGGTTGAGACAATGCTTCACGACCCAGCCTGGTGATCCTCCCCGGCCCCGACGCCAAGCGACCTCTCTCTTCGGTGCAAGACCCGGTGTGGTGAGATGTAGCTGGCAAGGAGCAGGGTTTCTTCTTGCGCCTACCAGGGGAGGCACTGGGATGGAGCCATAGGGCCGACCAGCTGCCCGTTCGAGTCGCTCACGGCCGAGAGCTTCCCGGGCGAACCACCCTCCAAGGAGAGAGCTCCGTGTTCTCGCGCCTGGCAGGAGTCGGGAATCCCCGCCACCGGGCTTCGGTCTCTCTACAGAATTCCCTACAAAATGTACGAGGTCTGTAGGGGCCTTAGGCAGCCACCTCGATAGCCAGGGTAGGTGAGAAGCAGAATGGGGCCCCAGACGCCCCTGAGCCCTTCAGGACCCGACGACGTGGAAAGGGTCAATTCGGAATCCAAACGCGCCAGCGGCGACAAGGGGACGATCGAAGCTCGAGGAGGAGCGTACACACCGAGACCGAGGACATGAAGGCCGAGCTCGTTGGGGCGATAGAGCACAGAAGCCATCGCTCCTCCGTCACATCCCTATGAACTCGCCCGAAGCAGGAGGAGACCGCCTAATGCGGCATAAAGGCCAGATGCCTGAGAACTGGCTAGGCTCCAGGTCATGCTCTCAAGATTCTGTCTATTCCCAACGTGATCGTCCCAGTGGAAAAGCCCAGCGCTCGATCTTCCGAGCAGTCGACGGTGACCGATACTGTTATTCTGGCCCGCGGCGGTGTGAGGGCATCGGCAATAGTTGTCTCCGTTGGCAGCTGATCGTTGAAGCGCCCATCATCCTGTGCTCGTGGGATAATCGCGACGTGCGGCCCACTCTCGACTACCGAGCTTCGACGGTGATCTCCGTCAGCACGACGTGGTCACCGACATACTCGCCATCGCGAGAGACCCTCAAGCGCTCGCCACTGAGAGCGTGGTAGACAGCGGCGATGATGGTGTATCGCCCAGAGGGCAGACCTGGAGGCAGCTGAATGCCGTAGCGGTCGACCAACTTCTGGCCTTTCTGCCACGACGTGGTCGGGGCCAGGCCATCTCGGGGGACGGTGTCGACCTGGGCCGCGAGGTTCCCATCCCGATCAAGCAGCTGCAGGGTCACTTTGTACGGTTCCTCGACGAGGTCCTCCGCTTCCCAGAACAGCGTGACCGGGACGATATCGCCAGGGCTATAAGCGGCGCTCCCAGGGAGCGCATACCCCTGAAGGTGGATGGCGGGGCTGCCGTCAGTGGGTGACTCTGACCCTGGGTCCTCGAATCGCGCGTCGAGCGTCACACTCGGATCATCCGGAAGAGGAGCTACGCCGTAGGTGGCCAGGCGCACGTCGCCATACCAGCGATCCCCGGCCTTGTAAGCATGCTCGGCCAGCCACGACTCGATGTGTCTCCGCGGGTCGGATTCAGCGTCCCCCCAATAGAGCACGAACAGCCGCTGATGCTGCGCCAGGACAGGGTCGAGGAATCGCTCGGCATCGGCCGATGACGGACGGTATGGGGCCGGATAGACATCACGGTCGGGGTAGTAGTACGTAAATACCTCCCATTGATTGGGTGCGTTGAGGACGATGGCATCGCCAGGACGGTTGATCTCGCGCAGATCAGCCGCCAGCTGTCGGTAGTCAGCGCGGGCATACGTGGGGTCGAAGTAGAGGTTCCGCAAAGAGGGCCCGGTGGCAGCAACCAGGGGAAGCAGGATGAGAATATGGAGTGCCACAGGCGTAATCCGGGACGGGACACGGCCGGCCTGCCCCACC
This sequence comes from uncultured Anaerolineales bacterium, assembly GCA_964597105.1. GTDB lineage: Bacteria > Chloroflexota > Anaerolineae > B4-G1 > B4-G1 > SKLM01. The sequence continues at coordinate 645 of CAZQXX010000203.1, read as the reverse complement.
TCGGTCCGGGCGCACCACGCGTTCTGCGCGAGATCAGCCAGGTGATCCACACCACGCGCGATGAGAAGATGAACCGGGACCAGGAGAACGACGAGGAATTTGAGCCACGCCGGCTTGTAGAGATCGAAAGCAAAGAACAGAGCCAAAGGGACGAGGAGGTACATCAGGAGACCTGCGACGCTCATCCAGTGCTCGGTCCCCGATGGCTGACGCGATCCCGGCTCGCTGATCCGGGGGATGACACCAAGAAGCAGCAGGACACCACTCACGATGAGGAGCCCTCCGGCCTCCCCCAGAGGGAGTGTGACGCCGGCTGTGAGGACGCGGAAGATGGCGAGCAAGGCGACTCCCAGCCGGTAGTCTCCGCCAGCGGAGGACCAGCCGGTCGCTTCGAGGGCCTCCGGCAGCCAGGGCAGATAGAGAAGCAGCATCGTGGCATGCGCTGCGACCCACGCCGCGAGAACCCGCCAGCGAGGTCGGGCACGCAAGGCCTCGACCAACCACCAGATGCCGAAGACGACGTTGTGGGCCACGGCCACAAAGGCAAAGGCGTAATGAGTGTAGAGACCGGCGGCGCCGGCGCCTACGTAGGCGGCGAGCGTCGTGAGAGACACGCGGCCGGGAGAGTGGGAAGATCCGACGGAT